>JAFLEB010000225.1 GCA_017302075.1 Lysobacterales bacterium | reverse complement strand
TGGTCGGCGAGGTGCGCGACCGCGAGACCGCCGGCATCGCGGTGGAAAGCGCGCTCACCGGCCACCTCGTGCTGAGCACCCTGCACACCAACACCGCGGCGACCACCGTGACCCGGCTGCTCGACCTGGGGGTCGAGCCCTACCTGCTGCGCGCCAGCCTGCTGGCGGTGATGTCGCAACGGCTGGTGCGGCTGACCTGCCCGCATTGCCGCCAGGTCGAGGACGCGCCGGCGCACATGCGCGAACTGCTCGGCGTCGGCGCCGACGAGGTGTTCCACGCGGGACGCGGCTGCAGCCAGTGCGAAGGCCTCGGCGTGCACGGCCGGCGCGCGGTGTACGAACTACTGGTGATGAGCCCGCGCCTGCGCACCCTGGTGGTGCCCGGCGCCGAAGCCGACCGCATCCACCAGGTGGCGATCGAGGACGGCATGGTCCCGATCACCCAGGCCGCGGTGGCGCTGGCCCGCACGGGCGCGATCTCGCTGGCGGAAGCCTGGCGGGTGCGCGCCGACTGAGGGCTGTCCCGCGCGTCCCCGGCATTCCGTTCACTGCGGCATGGACCCTCGCCGGCGCCGGATCGAACTCGTGCTGCGCATCGATGGCGCGGCGGTGGCGGTGTCGGCCCCGCAACCGCCCTCGCCGGCGCGGCTGGACGAACTACTGCCGGCGCAGCGCGCGATCGACGACGCCGCGATCGCCCATGCCGTGCGCAAGGCCGAGGGCGGCGGTCGCACGGTGGCCTGCGCCAAGGGCTGCTCCGCCTGTTGCCGCGCGCAACCGGTGCCGGTGGCCCCGCCCGAGGCCCATGCCTTGCTGCGGCTGGTGGAGGCCTTGCCGGCGGCGCGGCGGCACGACATCGAGGCGCGCTTCGCCGACCGCGAGCAGCGCCTGCGCGACGCAGGCCTCGCCGACGACTTCCTGCAACGCGTGGACGCCCTCGACACGGACGCCGCACGCACCCTCGCCCATGCCTACTTCAAGCTCGGGCTGGCGTGTCCCTTCCTCGACGAGGACGCCTGCTCGATCCACCCGCAGCGCCCGTTCGTGTGCCGGCAATACCTGGTGACCTCGGACCCTGCGTTGTGCGCCGACCCGTTCGCGTACAAGGCCGAGGTCATCCCGATGCCGCTGCACGCCGCCACAGCGGCACTGGCGATCAGCGAGGCCGCCTATGGCCGCCGGCAGCACAGCGTGCCGCTGGTGCTGGCATTGGCGTACGCGCGGCGGCATCGCGCGGAGCTCGAGCGGCGGTTCGATGCGGAGCCGCTGTTCCGGCAGTGGTTGGGGGCGTTGCGGTAGCGCGGCTCAGAGGATGTAGCGCGACAGGTCCGGATCCTGCACCAGGTCGCCCAGCTGGCGGTCGACGTAGGCGCGGTCGACCACGACCTCGCCGCCCTTGTCCGGCGCCTCGAAGCTGAGCGATTCCAGCAAGCGCTCCAGCACCGTGTGCAGGCGGCGCGCGCCGATGTTCTCCTGGCGCTCGTTGACGTGCGCGGCGATCTCGGCCAGCCGTTCCACCGCGTCGGGGGCGAACGCCAGGCGCACGCCCTCGGTGCCCATCAGTTCGACGTACTGCGTGGTGAGCGCCGCCTTCGGCTCGGTGAGGATGCGCACGAAGTCGTCCTTGCCCAGCGCGGTGAGTTCCACCCGGATCGGGAAGCGGCCCTGCATTTCCGGGATCAGGTCGGAGGGCTTGGCGAGGTGGAACGCGCCGCTGGCGATGAACAGGATGTGGTCGGTGCGCACCGGCCCGTACTTGGTGCTCACCGTGCTGCCTTCGACCAGCGGCAGCAGGTCGCGCTGCACGCCCTCGCGGCTGACGTCGGCGCCGTGGCCCTCGCTGCGCTTGGCGACCTTGTCGATCTCGTCGATGAAGACGATGCCGTGCTGCTCGCAGGACTCGATCGCGCGTTCGCGCACCTCCTCCTCGTTGACCAGCTTGCCGGCTTCTTCCTCCAGCAGCAGCGGGCGCGCGGCCTGGATGGTCATGGTCTTCTTGTGGGTCTTGGCGCCGGCCAGCTGGCCGAACACCTGGCGCAGCTGTTGGCCCATCTCCTCCATGCCGGGCGGGGCCATGATGTCGACGCCGATGTTCATGCTGAGGTCGAGCTCGATCTCGCGCACGTCCAGCTCGCCGGCGCGCAGCTGCTTGCGCAGCTTCTGCCGCGTCGAGGACGCCTGCGACGAAGGTTCTGCGCCGATGTCGATGGTGGCGGTGGCGCTGGCGGCGGGATTGAAGCCGAACGACGGCGGCGCCTCACGGCGCGGCAGCAGGGCATCGAGGATGCGTTCCTCGGCGCGTTCCTCGGCCTGGGTGCGCACCCGCTGCTTAGCCTGCGCGCGATGCAGCTTGACCGCGGTGTCGGCCAGGTCTCGGATGATCTGCTCGACGTCCTTGCCGACGTAGCCGACCTCGGTGAAGCGGGTCGCCTCGACCTTCACGAACGGCGCGTTCGCCAGCGTGGCCAGGCGCCGCGCGATCTCGGTCTTGCCGACGCCGG
>JAFLEB010000224.1 GCA_017302075.1 Lysobacterales bacterium | reverse complement strand
TCTTCTCGAAGCAGGGGATCCCGGCCTCGCGGCAGGCCTGCAGCACGTTGGCGCGGGTGATGCCGCCGAGGCAGTAGTCGCCGGTCGAGGTCCATACCTCGCCCCGGCGCACGATGAAGAAGTGGGTGGAATTGCAGGTCGCCACGAAGCCGTGCGGATCGAGCATCAGCGCTTCGTCGGCGCCGGCCTCGGTCGCCTGGATGCAGGCGGTGATGCAGTTGAGCTTGCTATGGCTGTTGAGCTTGGGGTCCTGCACGTCGGGGTAGCCGCGGCGCACGTGCACCGTGAACAGGGTGAGGCCGGAGGAGACGGTCTCGGGCTTGGCGACCTTGTGCTCGGGAATGATCACGACGGTCGCCGGGCCGACGGTCACCCGCGGGTCCTGGTAGGGCGTGCGCTTCACGCCGCGCGAGACCATCAGCCGCAGGTGCACGCCGTCGTGCATGTCGTTGGCGGCCAGCGTGTCGTAGATCGCGCGGGTGAGGGCGGCGCGGTCGAGGCCGATGTCCAGCGCGATGGCCTTCGCGCCCTCGAACAGCCGGTCGAGGTGCGCATCGAGAAATACGGGGTGCCCATCGACCACCCGCAGCCCTTCCCAGACCCCGTCGCCCAGCACGAAGCCGCTGTCGAACACCGACACCGTGGCCTCGGTCCGCGGTCGGAGCGCGCCGTTGATCCAGATCCGGATGTCTGCGTTGCGCGGGTCGTCGTGGAAATCGTGGATGCTCTGCGCCATGCGGACCTTCATGCGGACTTCGCGGACGTGCGATGCCCGAGTGTAGGCCGCCGCCGCCCCGGCGGGCAGGGGCGGCGGCGCCGATTCATTGACTTTCGACCGGTGCGCGCCTACCGTTCCGGGCGTTACCTGCAGACAAGGTGGCGTCCGGAAACGGCCGCCGAGCGTGCGACATGAGGACTACCGCCCTCTCCTGACGAACCCGCCGAGGCCCGCGACACCGCGCAGCGCCCTCGGGCGCTTTTTTGTTGCCGCGCCTCCGACCCCCACACGACTCCACGCGTCCGCATCCCCATGATCGCCATTACCCTCCCCGACGGCAGCCGCCGCGAATTCGAACATCCCGTCTCCGTCGCCGAGGTCGCCGCCTCGATCGGCGCCGGCCTGGCCAAGGCCGCGTTCGCCGGCAAGGTCGACGGCAAGCTCGTCGACACCAGCTTCCGCATCGACCGCGATGCCGAACTGGCCATCGTCACCGACAAGTCGCCCGAGGCGCTGGAGATCCTGCGCCACTCCACCGCGCACCTGTTGGCCCAGGCCGTGCAGCGCCTGTTCCCCGGCGCGCAGGTCACCATCGGCCCGGTGATCGACAACGGCTTCTACTACGACTTCGCCTACGAGCGCCCGTTCACGCCGGAAGACCTGCCGGCGATCGAGGCGGAGATGCTGAAGATCGTCAAGGAAGCGCATCCGGTCAGCCGCAGCGTGAAGTCGCGCGACGACGCGGTCGCCTACTTCAAGGGCCTCGGCGAGGCCTACAAGGCCGAGATCATCGAGAGCATCCCGGCGAACGAGGATCTCTCGCTGTACACGCAGGGCGAGTTCACCGACCTCTGCCGCGGCCCGCACGTGCCCGGCACCGACAAGCTGCGCGCGTTCAAGCTGATGAAGGTCGCCGGCGCCTACTGGCGCGGCGATTCCAACAACCAGATGCTCAGCCGCATCTACGGCACGGCGTGGCTCAACGACAAGGACCTCAAGGCCTACCTCACGCAGCTGGAGGAAGCCGAGAAGCGCGACCACCGCAAGATCGCCAAGGCGCAGGACCTGTTCCACCTGCAGGAAGAGGGCCCGGGCCTGATCTTCTGGCACCCGAAGGGCTGGGCGATCTGGCAGGTGGTCGAGCAGTACATGCGCAAGGTCTATCGCGACAGCGGCTATCAGGAAGTGCGCTGCCCGCAGATCCTCGACGTGTCGCTGTGGCAGAAGTCCGGCCACTGGGACAACTACCAGGACAACATGTTCTTCACCGAGTCGGAGAAGCGCACCTACGCGCTGAAGCCGATGAACTGCCCGGGCCACGTGCAGGTGTTCAACCAGGGCCTGCACAGCTACCGCGACCTGCCGATCCGCTATGGCGAGTTCGGTGCCTGCCACCGCAACGAGCCGTCCGGCGCGCTGCACGGCATCCTGCGCGTGCGCGGCTTCACCCAGGACGACGGCCACATCTTCTGCACCGAGGACCAGATCGAGGCCGAAGTCCGCGCCTTCCACGAACAGGCGCTGGAGGTCTACGGCCACTTCGGTTTCACCGACATCCAGATCAAGATTGCGCTGCGTCCGGACTCGCGCCTCGGCGACGACGCCACCTGGGACAAGGCCGAGGACGCCCTGCGCTCCGCGCTGCGGGCGGCCGGGGTGGCCTGGGAGGAGCTGCCGGGCGAGGGTGCCTTCTACGGCCCGAAGATCGAGTATCACCTGCAGGACGCGATCGGCCGCACCTGGCAACTGGGCACGATGCAGGTCGATTTCATGATGCCCGGCCGCCTCGGGGCGACCTACATCGACGAGCACAGCCAGCGCCGCCACCCCGTCATGCTGCACCGCGCCATCGTCGGCTCGATGG
>JAFLEB010000223.1 GCA_017302075.1 Lysobacterales bacterium | reverse complement strand
TGGGCGAACAGGGCGCGATGCGCATCGATCTGCTCTTCGCGCTCTGGCCCTGGTATTCGGGCGGATATGGTTCGGAATTGCCGGTCTTCATGCCTTGGCAACTGGTGACCTACGCATTCCTGCATGGCGGCCTCAACCACATCGCCTTCAACATGCTGGCGCTCGTGATGTTTGGTTCGCCGCTCGAGTACCAGTGGGGCGCGCGCCGCTATCTGCTCTACTACGCGGTCTCGGTGATCGGGGCCGGCCTGTGCCAGCTCGCACTGGCGAGTTGGTCGGTCGCGCAAGGCAGCGACATTTACCCCACCGTCGGTGCATCGGGCGGCGTGTTCGGTCTGTTGCTGGCCTACGGCATGCTGTTCCCGAACCATCGGGTGATGCTGCTGTTTCCGCCGATCCCGATGAAGGCACGCACGCTGGTGATCGTGTACGGCGCGATCGAACTGCTCCTCGGCTTCACCGGACTCCAGCCCGGCGTGGCCCACTTCGCGCACCTGGGGGGCATGCTGTTCGGCTGGCTGCTGCTGCGCTACTGGCGTCGCCCCCGGCCGCCGCGACCGCCCCGGTTCCGCGTCGTCACCTAGGTCCGCGCCGCGGGTAGCGACAGGGCGCATCGCCCGGTCCCTGTGGTATGTTGCCGCCGGCCGGATGCGAACCGAGGACTGCGGGTGACGAGCAGATCATGAAGTGGGATCCCTTCACCATCATCGAGCAGGTGTTGATCCTGCTGGTGATCACCAGTCAGGTCTGGATTTCGATCAAGGTGATCCTCGACTCGGAAGGCGCCGAGCAGTACGTCCGGATCATGTCGTTCGCGACGGGCTTCCTCGCCTTCCTCATCACCCGGGCGCTGGGCGTGACCTTCGCCGACCTGATGCTGATCACCCATTCGCAGAACAACCCGTTCGGGATCATGGTGATCGGCGCGGTGTTCCCGTTCCTGGTCGGCATCCTGATCTCCGAGGGCACGATCATCGCGCTCAAGCTGGGCATGCCGGTGCCGATCCGCATGGTCCTGCTGATCGCGGCCTTCACCCTGTCGCAGGCCGCCTACACCAACTACGTGGCGCTGGCGTCCAAGGTCACCACACTGGACAAGGCCTTCATTCCGAACCTTTCGTACTCGATCGCGGTCGGCCTGTGGCTGACGTTCCGCTATCGCGACAAGCACACGCCGACCGGGGTCAAATAGGTCGACCCCGGATGCAGAAAAAGGCGGCCATCGGCCGCCTTTTTCGTGTGGTCCCTTTCGCGTGGCCCGAGGTTCCGGGTCACCACCGGCCCCACCATGGCCACGGGCTGGGACGCTCGATGACGTTCACGCGCTCGCGCACCGGCCACAGGTAGACCACGTCGGCGGCCATGCGCGGGAAGCGGTAGTCGTAGTCGCCGATCTTGCGGGTCTCGTAACCGTCGACGCGGCCGGTGAAGGTGACTTCGCGCTTGTCGGTGAACAGCGCCGGGTCGTAGAAGCCCTGGCGGCAGGCGATGAAGCGGCCGCGGGTATCGTCGTCGGCCCAGTAGGGACGGCCGGAGCTGCCGAGTTCGGTCGAAAGGACTTCGAAGCAGGTGCGGTCCACCAGCGGCTCGGTGCGGACGATGCGACCGCCCCAGCGCACCAGCGCACCGGTGCTGTCCTGTTCGGTGGCCTCGCGCGGGGTGACGGTGGCGAAGCTGCCGCGCAGCGGCTGGACGGCGGTGGCGCAACCGGCGAGCGCGGCGGCCAGCGCGGCGATGGCGAAAAGGCGTGCGTGCATGGAAGGCTCCGGGAAGGGTTCAGGGGCGGTGCCGCAGCAGGTCGCGGATGAGGTCGCGGGCCAGATGGCGCGGATCGACGGTGCCGCCATGTCCGCGAGCGTACCGCCAATCGGCGAAACGTGCGCTGAGTCCGGCGAGTGCGGCGGACTGCGGGCGCGCGGCGACCACGCGCGCGGCCCAGTGTCCGGCCGGTTCGTGGCGTTCGCGGGCGAGGCCGAACCGGCGATAGCGCGCCTCCATCGCGCGCCAGGCGCGCAGCACCGGATCGCGTTCGCGCTCCTGCCGCGTGGTCAGCCAGAACATCCCGCCCAGCGACAGCGCGACCGCGAGCACGAACAACTGGATGAGCCGGGCCGAATCCAGGTCCGGCACGCCGAAGGGCTGCAGCAGGCGCCGCTGCCGCGAGGCGTCGTAGCCGAGCACGAAGTCGTTCCAGCCGCGGCGCAGCCAGTCGCCGACGTCGAAGACCGGCGCCAGCCCGGCGAAGCCGCCGAGCATGCCGGGGCGGCGGTCGTCGAGGGTGTCGTAGATGCGCTCCGGCGCCACCGCCGCGGTGGGATCGACCCGCACCCAGCCGCGGTCGTCGAGCCAGATCTCGGCCCAGGCGTGCGCGTCGGAACGGCGCACCAGCCAGTAGTCGCCGACCGGGTTGCGGTAGCCGCCGGCGTACCCGGTGACGACGCGCGCGGGAATGCCGGCGGCGCGCATCAGTACGACGAAGGCGCCGGCGAAATGTTCGCAGTAGCCGGCCTTCCGCTCGAACAGGAATTCGTCGACGGTGTCGCGGCCCATCGGCGGCACTTCGAGCGTGTACGCGAACTCCGCCTTGATCCACGCCAGCGCGCGGTTGGCGATGGCGGCATCGGCGGCCGGCCCGCGGCCGGCGGCTTCGCTGCGCCAGCGCCGGGCCAGCGCGACCGTGCGC
>JAFLEB010000222.1 GCA_017302075.1 Lysobacterales bacterium | reverse complement strand
GGTCAACCTGATGGGCGTGAGCTACGGCACCCGCGTCGCCCAGCAGTACGCGATGCACCACCCCGACGCGATCCGCAGCATCGTGCTGGATTCGCCGGTGCCGAACACGATCAAGCTCGGCAACATCTTCGCGCGCAACCTCGAGGACGCGCTCGCCCTGCAGTTCGCCCAATGCACCAAGGTGGCCGCCTGCAAGGACGCGCTGGGCGACCCGCGCGCGGAGCTGGAGACCCTGCTCACCAGCCTGCGCGCGCAACCCGCGACCGTCCGCTACCGCGACGCGGTGACCGGCGAGCAACGCGAAGGCCTGCTGCGCGCCGAGAGCGTCGCCGGGCTGGTGCGGATGTATGCGTACATGCCCGCCGCGGCCGCCCTGTTGCCGAAGCTGATCCACGAGGCCAACAACGGTCGCCGCGAGGACCTGATGGCGCTGGCGCAGATGATCGCCGGCAGCATGCAGGACTCGATGGCGATCGGCATGCAGATGTCGGTCGTCTGCAGCGAGGACGGCGACAGCATGGTGTCGCGCGCGGAGGATGCCGGCACCGTGCTCGGCAACCTGATGCCGCGCGGGATGGCGGCGATGTGCGCGGCCTGGCCGAAGGGCAAGGTCCCGGCCGACTTCAACCGGCCGCTGGCGACCAAGGTGCCAGCCCTGGTGCTGGCCGGCGAGTTCGATCCGGTGACGCCGCCCCGCTATGGCGAGGAAATCGCCAGGTCGCTGCCCAACGGTCGCCTGTTCGTGCTGCGCGGACAGGGCCACAGCGTGCTCGGCGCAGGCTGCATGCCGAAGCTGTTCGCGCAGTTCGTCGAGAAGGCCGACGCCAAGGCGCTGGACGGCAGCTGCCTGGACAAGCTCGGCTACACGCCGCCGTTCACCAGCTTCAACGGCTGGGAACCCTGAGCGCACACCGGACCAAGGAACCCCTGACATGATCGTTGCAGAACAGCTACGCAAGACCTTCCCGGCGCGCGGCAAGGACAAGACCCCGGTGGTCGCGGTGGACGACGTCGGCTTCACCGCCCGCGACGGCGAGATCACCGGCCTGCTCGGCCCCAACGGCGCCGGCAAGACCACCACCCTGCGCATGCTCTACACCCTGATGTCGCCCGAGCGCGGCCGCGTGCTGGTCGACGGCGTCGACGTCGCCGGCGACCCGGAACGGGTGCGCCGCAGCCTGGGCGTGCTGCCCGACGCGCGAGGCGTGTACAAGCGCCTGACCGCGCGCGAGAACATCACCTACTTCGGCGAGCTGCACGGCCTGTCGGCCGCGACCATCGCCGAACGCACCGCCAGGCTGTCCGCCGCGCTGCAGATGGACGACTTCCTCGACCGCGCCACCGAAGGCTTCAGCCAGGGACAGCGGACCAAGACCGCGATCGCCCGCGCGCTGATCCACGACCCGCGCAACGTGATCCTCGACGAGCCCACCAACGGCCTCGACGTGATGACCACCCGCGGCCTGCGCGGCTTCCTGCACGAGCTGCGCGCCGAAGGCCGCTGCGTGATCTTCTCCAGCCACATCATGCAGGAGGTCGCCGCGCTCTGCGATCGCATCGTGATCGTCTCCCGCGGGCGGGTGTCCGCCGAGGGCACCCCGGAGGAACTGCGCGCGCTGGCCGGCGAGGACAACCTCGAGGACGCATTCGTGAAACTGATCGGCAGCGACGAGGGCCTGCACGCATGAACAAGACGTCCTTCATCGGCAGCATGCTCACCGTGGTGCGCAAGGAGTGGCTGGACTTCTTCCGCGACCGCCGCACCTTCCTGCTCAGCCTGCTGGTGGCGCCGCTGCTGTACCCCCTGATCTTCCTCGGCATCGGCAAGCTGTCTGAACTGCGCGCCGAGACCCAGCTCGAGAAGGACCTCGCGCTGCCGGTGGTCGGGATGGAACGCGCGCCGAACCTGGTCGCCGCGTTGCGCGCCTACGGGATCGAGGCCACGCCCGCGCCGGCCGACATCGAGGACCGGATCCGTGCGCAGGACGAGGACCTGGCGCTGGTGATCGATGAGGACTACGCCGAGGACTGGCGCGCCGGCAAGCCGGCCAAGGTCGACGTGGTCACCGACACCACCCGCCGCAATGCCGACGTCGCGGTCGCGCGGGTCAGCAAGGTGATCGAGGGCTACGGCCGTACCGTGGGCAGCCTGCGCCTGCTGGTGCGCGGCATCGACCCGAGCATCGCCGCGCCGCTGAACATGGGGACCCGCGACCTCGCCACCGCGGAAGCCAAGCGCAGCTCGTTCATGGCGGTGCTGTTGCCGATGATCCTGACCATCTTCGCCTTCATCGGCGGCGCCCACCTGGCGATGGACACCACTGCCGGCGAACGCGAACGACAGTCGCTGGAGCCGCTGCTGGCCACCCCGGTGTCGCGGGCGGCGCTGGTCGGCGGCAAGATGCTGGCGTCGGTCTGCCTCGGCCTGCTGTCGATGCTGCTGATCCTGCTCTCGTTCAAGCTGACCGCCACCTTGGTCAGCGGCATGGGCCGGCAGATGGACGTCAGCTTCCTGGCGATGGGCAAGCTGTTGCTGACCCTGTTCCCGCTGGTGCTGGTCGGGTCTGCGCTGATCACCGCGCTGGCCGCGGGAGCCAAGAGCATGAAGGAGGCGCAGAGCCACATCATGTGGCTGATGATGCTGCCGATGCTGCCGGCGTACGGCCTGATGGCCTATCCGATCAAGGACACCGAGCTGTGGCAGTACGCGGTGCCGTTCCTGTC
>JAFLEB010000221.1 GCA_017302075.1 Lysobacterales bacterium | reverse complement strand
GGATACCGACCAGCAGCGCCGCGAGCTCGCCCAGCTGCGACAGGCTGGCCGCGCGGCCGTTGATCCATGCCCGCGAGCCGCCATCGGCGCGCAGGGTGCGGCGAAGCTGGCAGGCCTCGCCCTCGTCCAGGTCGTTGTCGCGCAGCCAGACGGCCGCGGGCGGGCAGTCGGCGAGCTGGAACTCGGCTTCGAGCTCGGCGCGTTGCGCGCCATGCCGGACCGCGCCGGCGTCGGCGCGCGCGCCGCACAGGAACCCCAGCGCGTCCACCAGCAGCGACTTGCCCGCGCCGGTCTCGCCGGAAATGACGGTCAGCCCGTCGGCGAACGCCAGTTCAGCGTGCGCGACCACGGCGAAATCGCGGATGGACAGGCGGCTCAGCATGGCCGCGCATTGTGCCCGTTCCCGGGGGCGGGCCGATAGCGCTTGCGCGCGCCGGGTCCGCCGCTTACAACGCAGGGCCATGGCCCGTCCCGCCGACATCGCCCACGACCCGCGCGCGCGCCAGCTGCTGCGCACGCTGGTGTCGCGCCACATCCGCGATGGCGAACCGGTCGGCTCGCAGACCCTGGCCCGGCATTCGGGCCTCGACGTCAGCCCGGCCACCATCCGCAACATCCTGGCCTCGCTGGAGGATGCCGGCCTGCTCGCGGCGCCGCACACCTCGGCGGGCCGGGTGCCGACCGCGCAGGGCTACCGCCTGTTCGTCGATTCGCTGCTGCAGGTGCGGCCGCTGCCGGACGAGGAAGTCGCCCGCCTGCGCAGCGAACTGCCAGCCGGCGCGGGAACCCAGGCGCTGCTCGGCAGCACCTCGGAGTTGCTGTCGGCGATGACCCATTTCGTCGGCATGGTCAGCGTGCCCAAGCGCGAGACCTTCGCCTTCCGGCAGATCGAATTCGTCGCCCTGGATCCGCACCGCGTGCTCGCGATCCTGGTGTTCGCCGACGGCGAGGTGCAGAACCGCGTCGTGCAGGTGCGCCGGGCCTTCGACCCCGCCGAACTGGAGCAGGCCGCGCGTTACCTCAACGCGCATTTCGCCGGGCAACCGCTGGCGACCATCCGCGCCAGCCTGCTGCGCGACCTGCGCGATGCCCGCAGCGAGATGGAACGGTTGCTGGCGAGCTCGGTGGAACTGGCCGAGCAGGCCTTCGCCCCCAGCCGCGACGACATGCTGCTGGCCGGGCAGACCCGGCTGATGGGCCTGCAGGAACTGGCCGACCTCGACCGCCTGCGTGCGCTGTTCGAGGCCTTCGCGGAGAAGCGCGAGCTGTTGCAGTTGCTCGAGCGCACCGCCAAGGCGCCGGGCATGCGGGTGTTCATCGGCGAGGAAACCGGCCTGGCGCCGCTGGAAGGGATGTCGCTGGTGACCGCCCCGTATGGCCCCGAGGGCCGCACGCTGGGCGTGCTGGGGGTGATCGGCCCCAGCCGGATGGCCTATGAGCGGGTCATCCCGGTGGTCGAGGCCGCCGCGGCGGCTCTGGGTGCGGCCTTGAATCCGGAGCGTTGAGGCCCCATTGCCGCGGTCAGTGCGGCGCGAAGCCGCGTCCCGACCCCAGGCCATGACTCACGATCCGATTCCCGATACCCCCGAAGCCAGCGACGCCGTGGCGACGGACGAACTGGAGGCGCTGCGCGCCGAACTCGAGCAACTCAAGGCGCAGTCGCTGGTCGAGCGCGCCGACCTGGAGAACCAGCGCAAGCGCATCGCCCGCGAGATCGAGACCGCGCGCAAGTTCGCCAATGAACGCCTGCTCGCCGACCTGCTGCCGGTGTTCGACAGCCTCGATGCAGGCCTCGCTGCCGCGGGCGCCGACGCCGGCGCGCTGCGCGATGGCCTGGAGCTGACCTACCGACAGTTGCTCAAGGTGGCTGGCGACAACGGCCTCAGCGTGGTCGACCCGACTGGCGCCGCGTTCAACCCCGAGCACCACCAAGCGATCAGCCAGGTCGATGCCGGCGACGCCGCGCCGGGCAGCGTGGTGCAGGTGTTCCAGAAGGGCTACCTGCTCAATGGCCGGCTCCTCCGGCCGGCGATGGTGGTGGTCGCGCGCGAGGACTGACGCGGCCCGCAACCCCGCCGCGGCGCGCCCCTTGAAGCGCCCGCCGCGGCCCCCAGATAGGCGGCATCGGCGCACGGCGCTCCCCGAATACAACGCATCCAGAGGAACCAAGACATGGGCAAGATCATCGGCATCGACCTGGGTACCACCAATTCCTGCGTCGCGATCATGGAAGGCGGCAAGGCCAAGGTCATCGAGAACAGCGAGGGCGACCGCACCACGCCGTCGATTGTCGCGTGGACCAAGGACGGCGAAGTCCTGGTCGGCGCCTCGGCCAAGCGGCAGGCGGTCACCAACCCGAAGAACACCTTCTACGCGGTGAAGCGCCTGATCGGCCGCAAGTTCACCGACGCCGAGGTGCAGAAGGACCTGGGCCTGGTGCCCTACGCGATCACCCAGCACGACAACGGCGATGCCTGGGTCGCGCTGACCGACGGCAAGAAGCTGGCCCCGCAGGAAGTCTCGGCGAAGGTGCTGGAGAAGATGAAGAAGACCGCCGAGGCCTACCTGGGCGAGGCGGTCACCGAGGCGGTGATCACCGTGCCGGCCTACTTCAACGACAGCCAGCGCCAGGCGACCAAGGACGCCGGCCGCATCGCCGGCCTCGAGGTCAAGCGCATCATCAACGAGCCGACCGCGGCCGCGCTGGCCTATGGCCTGGACAAGGGCGACAACAAGGATCGCAAGATCGCGGTGTACGACCTCGGCGGCGG
>JAFLEB010000220.1 GCA_017302075.1 Lysobacterales bacterium | reverse complement strand
CCTGCTGGTCGCCCGCGACAACCACGCCGCGCACCAGCTGGAATCCGACCTGCGGGTGCTGGCCGGCGGCGACCCCGCGCTGCCGGTGCTCGGCTTCCCGGACTGGGAAACCCTGCCCTACGACCGCTTCAGCCCGCACCCCGACATCACCAGCCAGCGCCTGGCCACCCTCGCCCGCCTGCCGTCGCTGGCCCGCGGGGTCGTGGTGGTGCCCGCGGCCACCCTGATGCAGCGGCTGGCGCCGCCCGCGCACGTGCTCGGCAACCGCTTCGACCTCGCCGCCGGCCAGCGCCTCGACCTCGACGCCGAAAAGCGCCGGCTGGAAGCCGCCGGCTACCGCCACGTGCCGCAGGTGTTCGATCCCGGCGACTTCGCGGTGCGCGGCGGCCTGCTCGACGTCTACCCGATGGGCAGCGAGGCGCCCTACCGGATCGAGCTGCTCGACGACGACATCGAATCGATTCGCGTGTTCGACCCCGAGTCGCAGCGCTCGCTGGAGCGGATCGCGCGGATCGAGCTGCTGCCCGGCCGCGAAGTGCCGATGGACGACGCGCCGCTGCGTCGCGCCCTCGACGCGCTGCGCGAGCGCTTCGACATCGACACCCGGCGCAGCGCGCTGGTGCAGGACCTGAAGGCCGGGCTGGCACCGGCCGGGATCGAGTACTACCTGCCGCTGTTCCACGCCGACACCGCGACCCTGTTCGACTACCTCCCCGCCGGCGTGCTGCCGGTGGTCGGCGATGGCGCATCCGAAGCGGCCGACCAGGCCTGGACGCAGATCGGCCAGCGCTACGAGCAATTGCGCCACGACCTCGAGCGCCCGCTGCTGCCGCCCGCCGAAGTCTGGCTGCCACCGGACGCGCTGCGCGCGCTGCTCAACCGCGGCGAACGCATCGACGTCTGCGGCCCGGCGCATCCGCGCCACGCCGAGGCCCATGCACTGCCCCTGCAGCCCGCGCCGACCCTGCCGCTGGCCGCCCGCGACCACGCCCCGGCGCAGGCCCTGCGCGATTTCCTCGCCGCCTACCCGGGCCGGGTACTGGTCGCCGCCGACTCCCCCGGCCGCCGCGAAGCCCTGCTCGACGTGCTGCAGGCGGGCGGCCTGCAACCGCAGGTCCTGCCCGACTTCGCGCTCTTCGCCGGCCCTGCCTCCCACCTCGACGTGGGGGACGGGGGGCAGCCTGACCAAGCGAGTATCGGGGAGCGACTCAGGCTGCCCCCCGCGCCCCGCGGCGAGGCCCCGCATCGCCACGCGACGCTGGCCATCGCCGTCGCCGCCTTCGACGATGGCTTCGCCCTCGACGCACCGGCACTGGTGGTGCTCACCGAGCGCCAGCTGTTCCCCGAACGCGCCGCCCAGCCGCGCCGCCGCAAGCGTGCCGGCCGCGAACCCGACGCGATCATCCGCGACCTCGGCGAACTCTCGCTCGGCGCCCCGATCGTCCACGAGGACCACGGCGTCGGCCGCTACCGCGGGCTGGTCGCGATGGACATCGGCGGCATGCCCGGCGAGTTCCTCGACATCGAATACGCCAAGGGCGACCGCCTGTACGTGCCGGTCGCCCAGCTCGACCGCATCAGCCGCTACTCCGGCGCCAGCCCGGAGACCGCACCGCTGCACAGCCTCGGCGGCGAGCAATGGGCGAAGGCGAAGAAGAAGGCCGCCGACAAGGTCCGCGACGTCGCCGCCGAACTGCTCGAGATCCAGGCCAGGCGCCACGCGCGCCAGGGCCTGGCGATCGACGTCGACCGCGCGATGTACGAGCCCTTCGCCGCCACCTTCCCGTTCGAGGAAACCCCCGACCAGCACGCCGCCATCGAAGCGGTGCTGCGCGACCTCGCCAGCAGCCAGCCGATGGACCGCGTGGTCTGCGGCGACGTCGGCTTCGGCAAGACCGAAGTCGCGGTGCGCGCCGCGTTCGCCGCCGCCAGCGCCGGCAAGCAGGTCGCGGTGCTGGTGCCGACCACCCTGCTCGCCGAGCAGCACTACCGCAATTTCCGCGACCGCTTCGCCGACTGGCCGCTCAAGGTCGAGGTGCTGTCGCGCTTCAAGTCGAAGAAGGAGATCGAGGCCGAGCTGCAGAAGCTCGCCGAGGGCAAGCTCGACGTGATCGTCGGCACCCACCGCCTGCTGCAACCGGACGTGGCGTTCGCCGACCTCGGCCTGGTGATCGTCGACGAGGAACAGCGCTTCGGCGTGCGCCAGAAGGAGGCGCTGAAGAAGCTGCGCGCCAACGTGCACCTGCTGACCCTGACCGCCACGCCGATCCCGCGCACGCTCAACATGGCGATGACCGGCCTGCGCGACCTCTCGATCATCGCCACCCCGCCGGCCAACCGACTCGCCGTGCAGACCTTCGTCCACGCCTGGGACGACGCCCTCCTGCGCGAGGCCTTCCAGCGCGAGCTCAGCCGCGGCGGCCAGGTCTACTTCCTGCACAACGACGTCGAGAGCATCGGCCGCATGCACGACCAGTTGCAGGCGCTGGTGCCCGACGCGCGCATCGGCATCGCCCACGGGCAGATGCCGGAGCGCGAGCTGGAGCGGGTGATGCTCGACTTCCACAAGCAGCGCTTCAACGTGCTGCTGTCGACCACGATCATCGAATCCGGCATCGACATCCCCAACGCCAACACCATCATCATCCACCGCGCCGACAAGTTCGGCCTGGCCCAGCTGCACCAGCTGCGCGGCCGGGTCGGGCGCAGCCACCACCGCGCCTACGCCTACCTGCTGGTGCCCGATGGCCGCAGCATCACCGCCGACGCGCGCAAGCG
>JAFLEB010000022.1:14881-27201 GCA_017302075.1 Lysobacterales bacterium | reverse complement strand
GCCATAAAAAATGTCCGCAGTCAAGCGATTGTTGAAATCAGCCTGATGGCCGGAAGTCTATATGGGGTGCGGGTTTGGCTCTACTTCGGGCCGCCTTGCGGGGCTGTGGCGTTGTGGGCTGGGAGCCACATAGGAGCTTCGCGGTAGAAAGCCCGAGCGTGCTGCATCGGGGGCGGTTGCCTGCAGGCGGTAGCCGCGTTTGGTCTTCATAGCCCAATCGGTCGCCGTCCTCCAGAATGAAGAACGCGCAGCCTTGGGCTGCGCGTTTGAGGGATGGCCGCCAGCGGAAACCGGCATCATCAGCTTGGCTTCGGCGGCGCGGCCTTGCCCGCGCCTCCCTTCCTGAATCCCCGATCTCCGACCATGAAGGCTTCTAGCATGTGCGGAATTAGCACCGTGGCATCGACCGCCTCGCCGTAGGTCTGCGCGTGCAGCGTAGCGTAGCGGTCGAGGTCGGCTTTCAGGCTGGCCGGGCAAGCAAAAGTCAGCTTCGTGGATTCCGTTTTCGGCAGCGGCCCGAGCCGTAGCTTGCGCGTCGTCATCGCGAAGTCCCCCTGTTGAAGAAAAGTGGCTGGTACGGCCGCAGCACCAGATCGCGGTTGACGATGATGCGAACCGGCAAGCCGGGGCGCTCCGTCAAGGTGGGCTGGATGTTGAGGTTGCGCCGGGTCATCTCCTGACCGACCTGATTGATGCTGTCCTGGGCGCTATCGCGGCCGGCGATGATGACGCGATCACCGTCCTGCCGGTTCTCCGGCGCAGCCAGTTCGGCACCGATGCCCAGTAGCGTCGTCAGTGCCGCACCGGCAAAGACGCGATCCCAATGCCAATCCACATCATCTTCCAAGCCGGCGTAGCCGGCCGGATCGGTGCCGGCCAAGTTGTCGAGCTTGAGCGAAGACGTGTCGGGCAGGATGATCCGGTTCCACACCACTTGCACGCGGCTCTGCCCGTAGCTGACCTGGCTGTTGTATTTGCCCAGGATGCGTGACCCCTGCGGGATCAGCAGGAACTTGCCGGTAGCCGTGTCATAGACCGGCTCCGTCACTGTGGCGATCACATCGCCCGGCAAGTCCGACTTGATGCCCGTCACCAGCGCCCCGGCGACCACCGTTCCGGCCATGACCTGATACGGCGACGCCGGCAGCGTCAGGTTGCCGGAATCACGGGCTTCCGTGGTTCCGGCTTTCTGGAATGCCTCTTTCTGGTCTTGCCGGTTCTGCACGGCGGTCGGGTCGGCGGGCTGGGCCGCCGTCGACGCAGGCCCGGCCGCCAGCGGGTCGAAGGCCGCATTGGCGGTGAAGCCCGGCGCAGCGGCTACCTGTGTCTGCGCCACCGGCGCGGCCTTCTGCGAACCAGAGCGGAAGAACACCGCCGATGCCGCTGCTGCTTCGGCTTCCTTGCGCAACGCGTCGTTGGGGTCGTTGCCGGGGGCCGCGTAGGCGGCCGTCACCGGCTGCTGCGACTTCACAATGGCCGGGCCAAGATCGCCTGGCAGCGGCGGCCCCAACTCCGGCACGGATGCCGCCAAGGGGGGCGGCAGCTTCGAGTAGTCCGCCGGCAGCGCGTCCAACCCTTCGGACTTCGAGACGCGATCGACGTTGTAAAGCTCGGTCTGCTCGCCTGCACCGCGCCGCTGCGGTTGCAGCGACCACATCAGCGCGCCGAGCACAGCGACCGAGAGACCGCCGACGAGGATGGCCAGCGTGCGCCGGTTCAGGCGCGTGACCGGGCGCGGTTGGGCGCGCAGCGCAACTGCCTCGGGTGCCACCTTGCCCGCATGCGGCGTGGCGAGGTCGGGAGTGTCGTCCTGGCTCATGGTCAGTTCCTCCGCGCCAAGCCATCCGTGCGTTCGATACGCACCACGTCACCCTTGTCGCCGCCCAGGCGCAGTTCGGCCGCGCCGAACAGCCGATCCACGATGTAGTAAGGCGAGCGAAAACGGTAATTCACCAGTTGTCCGTCGCCCTGCGCGCCGATGACGAACAGCGGTGGCAGCTCGCCTTGGGCGATTCCCGGCGGGAACTGGATATAGACCTTCTCGCCATCGTCGAAGGCGCGCAGCGGCTTCCACGGCGGATTGCTGCCTGAGACGGAATATCGGAAGCGGATCTTCTCCAGCGACAGTCCGGTATCGACCGGTGCGGCGGCGCTAGCCGCCTGCGACTGGCGCTGCAAGGCCAACATCCGGTCTTTTGGGTAGTCCCAGGACACCGACGCCATCCATGCCTTTTCCGTCGAGGTCAGTTCCAGCAGGTATGTTCTGCGACTGGTGGTGATGACCAAATTCGTCTTGAGGCCTGAGCGGATGGGCTTGACCAGCACATTGATGCGCATCGCGTCGCCGCTGCCGCTGGACGTGTCACCGACGATCCAGCGCACGGTATCGCCGGCTGCGACCGTCACTAGTTCCTCGCCCGGCTGCAAGGAAACCACGGTCACGCGTCCCGGCGCGGCATAGACTTGGTAGAGCGCACCATCGGTGAAGGGCCACACCTGAATCGCATTGACGTAGCCCTCGCGCGTGGGCGCGATGCGCGCCTCGGCATTGGCACGGGAAACGCGCACCTTCTCATCGGCCGGCTCCGGCTTAGCCGGGGCCGCGTCCAACTCGTGCAGCGGCTTCAACTGCGCTGGCAGCGCCAGCGGCTCGGGCATGGCGACGACTTCCACTGGAGCAGGCGGCTCCGGCAGCGGCTGTGCCTGCACCGGCTCATCGAGCGAAATGGACGGAGGCGGCTTGCCCTGCGAAGCGCAGCCCGACAGGGCCACCACGGTCAGCGCGAAAGCGTATAAGCGGAAAGACAGGTTCATGGCTTGGCTCCTTCAGAAGAATCCAGTTCGCGGCTCCACGACAGGCCGTTGACGTAGATACCCAGCGGGTTCTTGCGCAGGCGCTGTTCGGTGCGCGGGGTTTGCAGGACGGTGGAAAGCACCGCGTTCCATCGCTCGGTCCCGGCGGGGGCACCGTTGATGAACCGTTGCTCCGTCCAACGGACGTTGAACGAGGCATCGCTGGCGCGTACCACGCTGGTGATCTGCACCGTCACCGACTCGCGGCCAACACGGGCGAAAGGATCGTTCTTGCTGGCGTAGTCGTTGAGCACCGCCGCGCCTTTGTCGGTGGTGTAGTCGTAGGCGTCCAGCCAGTTTTGCCGCACCACGATGGGATCGATAGACAGCGAGCGCACCAGCGTCACGAAGCGCGCCAGGTGGTGCGCGATCTGCGCATCGGCGGGCCGGTACGGCGTGGCGGCTTCGCCGACGGCGCGCACCTGCCCCGACTGATCGACCTCGATGACGTAAGGGGTGACGATGGACTGCGCCGAGCGCCACACCAGGCCACCGGCCATCAGCAGCGCAAGCGTGAGGCAGCCGAAGGCCATAAAACGCCAGTTCTTGGCCTGGACGCGGGCCGAGCCGATGCGCTCGTCCCACACCTGCGCGGCGGATTGGTACGGGGTGGCAGGCTGCGGCGTGTCGGCATAGCGCACCTGCGGGCGTTTGAATCGCATAGGGTTCTCCTTGGTGGTCAGGTATCGGGTCACGCATCGGGGCGCAGGCTTGGGCCTTGCCCTGAGCCGCCGCCGTCGCCACTGCGCAGCGTGTGGGCTGCGGTGGTTGCGGCATGGGTGATCTGCTGGCGGCGGTGCATCCGCTTTGCCCAGGCGGGTTGCTCTTGCTTCGGCGCGCTGGCTGCGCCTTCGCCTGCGGCGGCCTGGCCGGAACCGGCAGCGCCGACATCCGCACCGTTCCATCCTGCCCGGAAGGAGTCGGCCACCTTCTGACCGGCAGCGGAAGCGCCCGATGCAGCTCGGCGGCCTGCCGCTTGCGCGCCGGTCTTGGCGACATTGCCGAGGCCCGCAGCCGCGCCTTTAGCCCCGCCGCCCGCAGCGGCGGAACCGGCCTGGAATGCGGACTTGGCGCTGCTGGCCGCCGACGTGGCGGCGCGTGCGCCGCTCCCGGCCAGCTTTGCGGCGGCCGGGGCCATGCGTGCGCCCGCCATGACGGCACCGCCCACGCCGGTCGCGGCGGCACCGATGGCAACACCCGTGCCTACCGCGCCGACGGCAGCGCCCGCCATCGCACCCGCGCCGAGCTGCGGCGCACCGGACACAAGGCCCGTGGCGATGCCGGGGCCGAAGATGCCCAGCGCCAGCAAGGCAAGCGAAGCCAGCATCACGACAAGCGCATGGTCGATGGAAGGCTCGTCGGGATGAACCTGGAACTCCGCGAACAGGCCCGAGCCGATGCCGACGATTACCGCCAGCACCAAGACCTTGATGCCTGACGAAACCACATTGCCGAGCACCTTTTCCGCGAGGAACGAGGTTTTGTTCCAGAGCGCAAACGGGATCAAGACGAAGCCGGCAAGCGTGGTCAGCTTGAACTCGATCAACGTGATGAAAAGCTGAACCGCGAGCACGAAGAAACAGAGGATCACCACCAGCCAAGCGATGAACAGCACCACGATGGGGTCGAGGTTCACGAACACTTCGGGGAAGCCGGCCATGTCACCGATCTGGTCGAGGATCGGCGCAGCGGCGTCGATGCCGGTCTTGGCAAGCCGACCCGGCTGCAAGAAGTTCTCCATCGTTATGGCCGAGCCAGTGGCGGTGATGCCTAGCCCGGCGAACGAGCGGAACACGATGCTCGACAGCCAATTGAAGTTACCGATGATGTAGGCGAAGGCACCGACGTAAAGCACCTTGCGCAGCAGCTTGGCGATCACGTCCTCGCCCTGGCCGGTCGCATGGCTCATGGCCCAATACAGACCGGCAATGGTCATGTCGATGACAATGAGAGTGGCCGTCAGGAACGCGACTTCGCCTTGCAGCAGACCGAAACCGGAGTCGATGTAGCGCGAGAAGGTATCGAGGAATCTGTCGATGATCGTTACGTCGTTCATGGCGTGTCCTCCGCAGCGGCGAGCGACGCATCACCTTCCGGCGCGTCGTCGGTTGGCGTGTCGAAACTCGCCGGAATCGGCGGCAGTTCTGCCAGCGTCCGGTATTCGTCCGGCCCAGTCTGGCCGGTGAAGAAGCGCCGCCGGAAGGCTTCGGCAGCGGCGCGACAGGTGTCTTCGCCTGCGGTTTGCCGGTCGGCTGCGCATTGGGCGCGCAGCGCCTTGAGCCGCACGGGATCGGCGGCCAAGGTGGCGGTCAGGTCTTCAGCCGGCTGCTGGCCGCATGCGGTCAGCAGCACGGCCAGCAGGACAGGAACGCATCGCATGGCCGCCTCCCGTCAGTTGTTGTAGAAGTTGACGGACTGCGGTGTGTACGGCGTGCCGGTGCCCAGGAAGCGCCGCCGCACTTCGCGGGCGCGCTCGGTGGCCGCTGCCTGCCGCGCCAGCTCCAGCGAGGCCGCCCTGTCTTGTGTGATCTGGAGCTGCTGGGCCTGGATGGACTGCTTGGCCTGCAAGGCGAGAAGCTGGTTCGTTGCCTGCATCGCTTGCAGCGCACCCGTGGCCGATTGGCTTTGGCTCACGAGGTCGGCCAGCGCGCTTTCGTCTTGCGTCAGGTTCTGCGACACCTGCGCCTGCATCCGCATCGCGGTGTGCAGGCCGTCGAGCGTGTTCTTCCAGCGTTCGCGTGCGTCCTGTGCCATGCGGTCGCCGCTGATGGTGGCGGCGTACTGCTCCGGGTACAGGCGCGAGAACGTGGCATCCATGCTCTGCACGTCGTAGGCCAGCCCTTGCGCCTCGGCAATCAGGCGTTCAGTCGTGGCGAGCGTCGAGCGCAGCCGGTTGACGATGTTGAAGTCGAGATTCGCCAGGTTGCGCGCCTGGTTCATCAACATCTGCGCTTCGTTCTGGAGCTGGTTGATCTGGTTGTTGATCTGCTCCAGCGTGCGGATGGCAGTCAGCGTGTTCTGCACCAAGTTGACGGGATCAACGAAAGTGAGCGCCGCCGCTGGCTGAGCGAGCATCAGCGAGCCGGCCAGCGCGGCGGCGAGCGAAACGGAAAGTACACGGGTCTTCATGGCGAAATCTCCAGGGGTTGAGTAGCGAGGAAAGAAGCCGCCGACGGCGAGGACGGCAGCAGGTCGGCGGCCCAATCGAGGCCGCGATGGCGTAGCCACGCACCGGCGAAGCCGGGAGCGCCGGCCTGCGTCAGCACTCGGTCAATGTCGCGTTGGTCTTGCGGTGTGGATGCGCCCGAGAAGGCGAGCGCGGCTGGCCCCAGGTCGAGGTCGAACAGACGATTGCCCAGGCGCGATTGGTAGTAGTAGTCGCGCTTGGGCTGCGCGGTGGCGACGATTTCGATTTGCCGACTGTTGAGGCCAAAGCCCTCGTAGACCGTGCGAATCTGCGGCTCGGTCGCCTGCGGGTTGGGCAAGAAAATCCGGCTCGCGCAGCTTTCGATGATCGCGGGCGCGATGGTCGAATCCTTGATGTCGGCAAGCGACTGCGTGGCGAAGATCACCGACACGTTTTTCTTGCGCAGAGTTTTCAACCATTGCCGGATGCGTGCCGCGAAGGACGGTTCATCAAGGAATAGCCAGGCTTCATCGAGAATCAGCAGCGTGGGAGCACCGTCGAAACGTGCATCGAAGCGGGCGAACAAGTAGCGCAGCACCGCTTGCACGGCGGCGGGGCTGTGCATTAGCTCTTCCATCTCAAAGCCCTGCACGTCGCCGCTGCCGAGCCGGTCGCGGTCGGCATCCAGTAGCTTGCCGTGCGCGCCGCCCAGCACATACGGCGACAATGCCTGCCGCAGCGCGTTCGATTGCAGCAGCACCGAAAGCCCGGTCATCGTGCGCTGCTCCACCGGCGCACCAGCGAGGCTGCCGAGCGCCGACCAAATGGCGGCTTTCTCGTCGGGGCCGACGGTCACGCCTTCATGCAGCAGGCGGCCTTCGATCCACTCGGCGGCCCAGGTGCGATAGCCTTCGCTGTCGATACGGGCCAAGGGCTGAAAGGCAATGGCGCCGTCCGCGCCGAGGTCGTAGTGTTCGCCGCCCAGGCCCAGCACCGTCGCCCGCATGGATCGCCCCATGTCGAAGGCGAAGATGCGCGAGCCGCCATAGCGGCGGAACTGCAAGGCGAGCATCGCCAGCAGGACAGATTTTCCCATGCCCGTCGGCCCCGCGACCAGCGTATGCCCCACGTCGCCGATGTGCGTCACCAGCCGGAACGGCGTCGCGCCATCCGTGCGCGTGACGATCAGCGGCGGGCCGTCGAGATGGGCGTTTTTCTCCGGCCCAGCCCACACGGCGGACACCGGCATCATGTGCGCCAGATTCAGCGTCGAGACGATGGGCTGGCGCACGTTGGCATAGGCATTGCCTGGTATGGACGACAGCCACGCATCGACTGCATTTAAGGTTTCGGGGATGGTGACGAAGCCACGTCCTTGGATGACACGTTCCACCATGCGCAGCTTTTCGTCGGCTACGGCAGGGTCGTCATCGAACACCGTCACCGTGGCGGTGAGGTAGCCGAAGGCGACTTGATCGCTGCCAAGCTCTTGCAAGGCGGCATCCGCGTCGGCCGCCTTGTTGCTGGCATCCGTGTCCACCAGCGGCGATTCCTGCTGGAAGATGGTTTCGCGCAGTAGCGCAATGACATTCTTCCGTTTCGCAAACCACTGGCGACGCAGGCGGCCCAGCTCCTTTTCCGCCTCGGCTTTATCGAGGCAGAGAAACCGGGTACTCCAGCGATAGGCAAAGCCCAGGCGATTGAGGTCGTCCAGCAGGCCCGGCCAGGTCGAGGTCGGAAAGCCCCGCACCGACACCACGCGCAGATGCTGGTCACCCAGCATGGGCGCAAGGCCGCCGACTAGGGCGGAATCGGCCAGCAGTGCGTCGAGGTGGAAAGGCACCTCGGGCACGGCCAGCCGGTAGCGCCGCGTGGACACCGTGGCGTGAAGATAAGTCAGCGTCGCGGCATCGTCCAACCAGACGATTTCTGGCATCACGCCATCGAGCAGGTCGAAAACCCGATCCGTTTCTGCCAGGAAGGCGTCAAGCCGACCGCGCCAGTCCACACCATCGCCCGGCGCGTGCTCGTAGAGCAGCTTGGCTGCACGAGCGCGGGATTCCTCCGGCGGCAGATAGGCTAGCGTCAGGTGATAGCTGCTTTCGTAGTGGTTCCCCGATTCCTCAAAGGCAGCGCGGCGTTCTTCGTCCACCAGCCAGGACAGCGGTTCGGGAAAGTCGGAATGCGGATAGTCCGCGGCCGACTGGCGCTCGGCTTCCACGAACAGCGCCCAGCCCGAACCCAGCCGGCGCAACGCGTTGTTTAGCCGTGCCGTCGTGGCGATCAATTCGCCCTGCGTGGCGCTGTCCAGATCAGGCCCGCGAAAGCGCGCCGTGCGCTGAAACGAGCCATCCTTGTTCAGCACCACGCCCGGCGCGATCAGCCCAGCCCAGGGAAGCCAGTCGGCCAGCAAGGCGGGCCGCTGGCGGTATTCGGCAAGGTTAAGCATGGCGGCGTCTCCTACACGTCCAGCAGCGGCTTGTGCTTGATGTGCCGGGCGAAGACCTGCATGAACTGCGGATCGACCCTCGCGCCCCACACGGCCAGCGAGTGACCGACGATCCAGAGCACTACGCCAGGAATCCAGAGTTGCAGGCCCAGCCCGACGGCAGCGGCTAGCGTGCCGTTGGCAATCGCCACCGTGCGCGGTGCGCCGCCCATCAAGAGCGGCTCGGTCAGCGAGCGATGTAGCGGCACCTCGAAGCCGGCCGCGAAGCTATCCGGGCCACTCATACGACAGCCCCGCCGGAGAAGCTGAAGAACGACAGGAAGAACGAGGACGCGGCGAACGCGATGCTCAAACCGAACACGATCTGGATCAGCTTGCGAAAGCCGCCCGACGTGTCGCCGAAGGCGAGCGCGAGGCCCGTGGCGATGATGATGATGACCGCGACGATGCGTGCCACCGGCCCCTGAATCGACTCCAGAATGGATTGCAGCGGGCCTTCCCACGGCATCGAGGAGCCGGATGCCTTCGCCGTGCCCGCCGTCATCAGCATGACTGCGGCCAGCAGCAGGCCGTGGTGCGCGGGGCCGGCCAGCCGCCGCAGGCGTGCGATGGTTGAAACCGGATTTACGGAATTACGGAAAGCGTGAACGTGCATCTGCGTCATGGCAGTTCTCCAGGTAGGTCAAGGGACGAGGAAGGCGCAGCGGCATCGGCTGCGAGAGGAACCGGCATCAGCTCGGGAAACGGTGTTTCCAGCGCGTCCGCCAGGCGATAGCCGGTGCCGTCGAAACCGACGACACGGGCGATGCTTTCGACGCGGCGCTTGCGGCCACGCCCGGCGATGTGGATCACGACGTTGACCGCCTCGGCGATCAGCGCACGCGGTGGGTTCACCGCCACTTCAAGAATCAACTGTTCGAGGCGCAGCAGCGCGCCCAGCGCGGAACCGGCGTGGATGGTGGCGATGCCGCCGGGGTGGCCGGTGCCCCACACCTTAACCAAGTCCAGGGCTTCGCCGCCGCGTACCTCGCCGACGATCACGCGGTCGGGGCGCAGGCGCATCGTGGCCCGCACCAGCTCGGTCATAGACACGACGCCAGCGCGGGTGCGCAGCGGCACATGGTCGCGGGCTGCGCATTGCAGCTCGATGGTGTCTTCGAGCACAAGCACGCGGTCGCCCGTGGCGGCGATCTCCGCAAGCAAGGCATTGGCGAGTGTGGTTTTGCCGCTGCTCGTCGCCCCGGCGATCAGGATGTTCTGGCGCTCACGCACGGCGCGGCGCAGGAACTCGGCCTGGCCTGTGGTCAAGATGCCGTCGGCCACATAGCGATCCAGCCCGATGATGCTCACGGCGCGCTTGCGCAGCGCGAAGGCTGGGCCGGGCGCTGCGGGCGGCAAGATGCCCTCGAACCGCTCGCCGGTTTCGGGCAGCTCGGCGGTCAGCAGCGGCCGCCCGCGATGCACCTCTGCGCCGACGTGCGCAGCCACCAGCCGGATGATGCGTTCGCCATCGTCTTGGGACAGCTCCACGCCCAGCGGCATGCGGCCCGATGACAACCGATCCACCCATAGGGTGCGGTCGGGGTTGAGCATGATTTCCACCACGTCGGGGTCGGCCAGCGCAGCGGCGATGACTGGCCCCATTGCCGTGCGCAGCATCTGGATACGGCGATCCAGAGAGGTTGCGGCGGATGAGAGTTCGGGCGGGGTTTGCGGAATGGCGCTCATGAGGCACGCTCCTGCGCTTCAGCCAGTGCCTCCGCGTCATCCATTCGCGCCGGGTCTGGGTGCAGTTCTTCCACAACGTCGCGCACCAGGCTGCGGCCACGCAGCAGGTGGCGGCCGAGCCGCTCCACGAATTGCTCGAAACGCGCTTTGCCTTGGGCGCGAGCTGCGTCCTGATGGGCTTCGGGAATCGGGGTGCTGACGGTCAGGAAGTAGCGGATGAACAGCGCCAGTGTTTCGATCTGGATGTTCTGGTCGCGCTCCATGCGCTCGGCCTGCCGCGACAGGCGATCGAGCCGCTTGGCGATGGCCGCCTCGCGCTGGTCGCCAGCATCGGGCGATAGCCACGACGCGAGCGCCGCCGCGACAATGGACGACTTGGACACGCCTTTCTTGGCGGCCAGTTCTTCGAGACGCTTGGCGTGCTCGGGCTGAATGAACAGATTGAGGCGGTATTGGCTCATAAGTCGATTCCGTCGTTGGGGTCGAGGGAAGCCAGCCGGGCCGTGCGCTGCATGGCCGGGTCGAGCTGGCCGGGAAGCGGCAGCGGCAGGTCGTCGTCGTCATCGAGCAGAGTCAGGTCATGGCCGGCGAGCAGCGGTTCGGGGCTGTATTCGCTGACTTCGGATAGCTCCGGCTGTCGGCGTGGGCCGCCGTCATCGGCGGTGCCTGTGCCATCGCCGGACAGGCCCGCAGCCCGGACCGTTGACACGGCTGGGATCGATAGGCCGCTCCAGTCGTCGGGCCGGGCCGGTGGCGCGTCCGCGTATTGCCCGGCCGCGAGCACAGGCGGCGGTAAAACGCGGTTCTTGAAATTCGCGTCGGCGTAGTAGCGCAGCTTCTTGGCCTTGATCGGTGCCACGCTGGACACCATCACCACAGCTTCCTCAGTCGGAAGCTGCATCACTTCACCGGGCGTCAGTAGCGGGCGGGCCGTCTCCTGCCGCGACACCATGAGGTGCCCCAGCCACGGTGCCAATCTGTGCCCGGCATAGTTGCGCTGCGCGCGCAGTTCGGTAGCGGTGCCAAGCGTTTCGGAGATCCGTTTCGCAGTGCGTTCATCGTTGGTGGCGAACGTCACGCGGACATGGCAGTTATCCAGAATCGAATGGTTCTGGCCGTAGGCTTTGTCGATCTGGTTGAGCGATTGGGCGATAAGAAAACTGCGGATTCCGTAGCCCGCCATGAAGGCAAGCGCCGTCTCGAAGAAGTCCAGGCGGCCCAGCGCCGGGAACTCATCGAGCATCAGCAGCAGCTTGTGGCGGCGTTCGATGCCGTCGCTGCCGTCGAGCGATTCGGTGAGCCGTCGGCCGATCTGGTTGAGGATCAGGCGAATGAGCGGTTTCGTCCGCGAAATATCCGAAGGTGGCACTACCAGATAAAGCGACACCGGATGCTCGGACGCGATCAGGTCGGCGATACGCCAGTCGCAGCGCGAGGTGACTTCGGCCACCGTGGGGTCGCGGTAGAGGCCCAGGAACGACATGGCGGTGCTCAACACGCCGGAACGCTCGTTGTCCGACTTGTTGAGCACTTCGCGCGCCGCCGAAGCGACGACTGGATGCGGGCCACCACCTTCCACGTTCACGAGGTGCTGTGTGGTCATCATCCGGTGCAAGGTCAGCTCGAAGGGGCTGGCCGGATCGGAGAGGAAATTGGCGACGCCGCGCAGCGTCTTGTCCTCGCCCGCGTAGAGCACATGCAGGATGGCCCCGACCAGCAGCGCGTGCGAAGTCTTCTCCCAATGGTTGCGCTTCTCAAGCGCGCCTTCTGGATCGACCAGAATGTCGGCTATGTTCTGTACGTCACGCACTTCATGTGCGCCGCGCCGAACTTCTAGCAGCGGGTTGTAGGCCGCCGACTTCGCATCGGTCGGATTGAACAGCAGGCAGTGTGAGTAGCGTGAGCGCCAACCTGCGGTGATCTGCCAATTCTCGCCCTTGATGTCGTGGACTACGGCGGATGCAGGCCAAGAAAGCAGCGTCGGCACCACAAGGCCGACGCCTTTGCCTGAGCGCGTGGGCGCGAAAGTGAGGATGTGTTCCGGGCCTTCATGCCGAAGGTACTTGCCATCGTGCTGACCGAGGAACACGCCGATCGGCTGCGTAAGGCCGGCTTTGCGAATGTCCTCCGTACTTGCCCAGCGTGCCGAGCCATAGGTCGTGA
>JAFLEB010000022.1:0-14781 GCA_017302075.1 Lysobacterales bacterium | reverse complement strand
GAATTGCTGAATTGCTGAATTGCTGAATTGCTGAATTTCAGAATTTGGGGGATTCTTTGGGCGGTGTGTATGGCGTTTTTCCGTCACCGTAGAACCGCTTACGTGTTGCCTCCGCTACCCGGTTGCAAAGCAGTTCGCCCAAAGTAGGCCGATCCGTCTTGCATTGCTGGCGCAACTTCTTGAGCTGTTCCGGGTCTGCCACCAGCTCTTCTACTGTCGGGGTTTTCTTTTCTGCACTAGTGGCTTTGTGCGGTTTATCAGATTGACCGCATGCGACTAGCATTGCAGCGACGAGCGTGATGGCGAGTCTCATGGCATCAATTCCTCCGGAAGATCGGGATTTCGGCTTTTTGTTGACCTGAGAAACTCTGGCAATTCGATGGCCTGTACTCGCTGAATGAAGCGCGCAAGCTCGTCAAACGGATCGCCTTCAAGTCTGAGTAGATAGGTCGTCAAAGGTGGTACGCGTGTCGAAAGCGGCCTCGCCACGACTCCTGGCTCTCGGGAGGCTGCAATGTGTGCAGCCCCTGTAAGTCCGAGTGCAAAACCGGCAGATACCAACGCCATCATCAGGTCGAAAGTGGTAACCCGCTCGGCAACTAGAGGCTGCATTTCAGCCCGGCTAAGTACTCGCTCAATGTGCTTGGCGTGGCCCTCGCACACTTGAGGATCAGATAGCACTAGCGGGTAGCGCAGCAGTTCATCCAATGGAATTCGCTTAAGAGCCAGCAACGGATGCCGAGCTGGCAGCGCCACCATAAGCGTGTCAGTCCACGCGGGAAGTGCGACGATTCCATCACCTACGTCGTCGGACTGTGCAAAGCCGACGTCATACAGGTCGTCGTGCAATCCTTTGATTTGTTGGGATAGTGGCACCTCAAAAAAGCGAATCTCAACCTCGGGCTCCTCCTCGCGACACAACGCCAATAGGGCTGGTAAGCACAGTAGTGTTGCGCCGTCTGACAAGGCGACGCGGAGTTGTCCATGAAAGCCATTTTTTGCTGCCTTCACGCAGTCCCGCGCCTGTTGCAAGGATGCGAACACCCGAGGTGCGTGCTCCATGAGCATCAACCCAGCTCGTGTCAAACGCGTGCTTCTCGTGTTCCGAATAAAGAGCTGTGCTCCTAACTCCTCTTCGAGTTCTTTGATCGTGCGAGACAGTGGGGACTGCTCAATATGCAGTTTCGCAGCGGCGCGAGCGAAGTGAAGTTCCTCGGCGAGCGCCATAAAACAACGTAGATGTCGAATTTCCATGCGTCCCCTACTAATCGTCGATCTATTCAGTATTTAAAACTCGCTGCCATGCTGCGTTCTTCCAACTCAAGGACTCAGGGTGAAGATTGCAGATTCACATGCTCTGGCGAACCAGAAAGCGCTTTAGCGAGAACACCCCATTGCACGGCTGCGTCGGCGCGAGCACGGACCAGAGCCGCTCGCTGGGACAAGGTGCCACGCTCCGCTTCTGCAACAACGGTCGCATCCACCTGTCCCGCCTCAAAGAGGCGTCGACTGCGGTCAAGGAGTCGATCAGCGACGACAAGACCATCGACCTGATGCTGCAGAGAAGTCCGCTGGGTCTGCCAGCCCAGATAAGCGTTCTCCACATCCTGAAGCGCAAGCAAAACCGTGCGTTCCAGGTCAGCCTGTGCGCCGCGACTGCGTGCTGAGCCCTCGTCGATTCCCGCTTGTATTGCTCCACCGTCAAAGATCGGAAGCGTCACACCCAAGCCCAGAGAGAAAATGTTCCCTGCCACACGTGTTCCGTTGTTCTCGAAGCGTTGGCGCCCACCACTCAAATCGAGCACAAGTTTGGGGAACCGCTCGCCTTCTGCTGCGTTCCATCGCGCCGTCGCCGCTGCAAGACGCGCCTGCGCGGCTCTGACGTCGGGGCGCTGCTGCAGCAATTCGCCTGGCACGCTTCTGGGAGTCCAATCGGGCATGGTGAGAGAGGCAAGCGCAGGACCGCTGCCAAGCGCCCCCGGAATCCGGCCAACGAGCACATCCAAGGCATGCGTTGCTTCGCCGCGTACGCGTCGCAACTGCTCTTGCTCCACCCGGAGGGCGATGACCTCGGAACGCGTGCGTTCAATGTCAAAGCCCGTAGCTTGACCTGCCTTGAACTTCTGCTCTGTCAGACGCTCAAGGCGCTCGGCGACTTGAAGTCGCTCTTTTGCCAGATCTTCCAGCTCTGCCGCCTGCCGCTGCTGCAGTGCAGCGGACACTGTCTCAAAGGCGATCTGCCAACGTGTCGCGAACCAGTTCTGTTCGACAGCAACTGCGTCCATCCGTGCGCCATCAGCGGCATGCGAGAGGCGGCCCGCTAGATCAACTTCCCATGAAGCCGACAGCGGAAGCCTGGCATCGCTGCTGATGGTCGGTGCCAAAGAAAAGTCGCGCGCGCGCGTTGCTTGGGGCGTGAGCGCCAAGCTAGGGAACATTGAAGCGCGTGTACGTCGGGTGATCGCCACAGCTTCATCAATCCGCGCTCTTGCAATAGCGAGATCGGTGTTGTGCTCCAGCGCGTTGCGCACCAGCGCGTCAATCAGCGGATCACCGTACGCCGTCCACCACTCGGCCGGGAGTGCTTGTGCTGGCACCTGCTGCACAGCCAGACCCGCTTCGTTCATGAATTTGGCCGGAACCTCAACGCGTGATGTCTCCACCCTGTGAGGCGAGTGGCTGCACGCGGCGAGAAGCGTGATCGATAGGAATGCAACAGCAGTAAGGCCGCGGCGGGCGTAGGGATCGGACATGTTGAGCCACTAGGTTGTGAATTGAGGAGGCCGTCTTGACGGGCATAGTTCATGGCGTGTACTATACCGTCCAGACGATTCAAAAATCAAGCATCTTTGGAGTTTCACCATGGCAACTCGTATGAAATCAAGCCCAGAGGAGTCGCATTCGGCGGACAACGGCGCTGAAGCCCCCTCCATCTCTAAGAAAGCGCAACAAACACGGGAGCGCATCCTTCAAGCTGCGCGTGACGTAGTCATGGAGGGAGGTGCCGGGCACCTAACGCTTGACGCGGTCGTTGCACGGGCAGGAATGAGCAAAGGTGCGTTCCTGTACCACTTCAAGACCAAGCGCGATCTGCTCCTCACGATGATTGATGACCAGGTCTCGGCGTTTGATGGCGGGCAGGAAGAGCGAGAGCTGCCATTCGTCGGCGATCCAGACCCTTGGCTATCCAGCCAGGTCTCGGCTATGCCTGACGGCGGGATGCAAAAGATGAGCGCTGCATTGCTGGCGGCCGTGGCTGAAGACCCCACGCTGCTTGAGCCTGTGCGCGGCTGGTACCGCAGGCAGTACGAGAACGCGAGCAAATCTCCACGCGGCACCGATATCGCCGGAATCGTTCTATTTGCCTTGGACGGAGTCTTCCTCGCCGAAATGATGGGTTTTCCGACGTTTGCTGCCGAAGACCTTTCTCGACTCATGCACACCCTCCAGGCGCTCGCCCGCGGCGAACTGGAACTCACCCCTATTGATAAACGCTGATGAAAGGCCTTCCCGTGTCTTGCACTCCCTTTAAATCCCAGTCCTGGCAAATGCAGAAAGTCGGCCTCGCGTTTGTTCTGCTCGCATCGCTTGCCGGCTGTGGTAGTCAGAAGGAGCCTGCTTCCGATCCACCGCGAGCGGTCAAGCTGCTCACGGTGGGGGATGTAGGTTCTGTGGCCAATCGCATTGAATTGAGTGGTCTAGCTCGCTCCAGTGAGCGGAGTACCTTGGGGTTCGAGACTGGCGGGCGTATCAGCAAGCTTCATGTGGACGTGGGAGATCGCTTCTCTCGCGGACAGCTTCTGGCTGAGTTGGATGTTCAGCCCGAGCAACTCCGCCTAGAACAGGCTCGGGCGACACTCGCTGCTGCGGAAGCCGCATTGGCAGACAGAATCGTGCAGACAACGCAGCAAAGGGGGCTGCTTGAGGGCAACGTAATCTCCCCGGCTGCATTCGAGAGTGTGAAAGCACAGTTGGTTGCAGCTGAAGGCCAGGTGCGCAATGCAAAGGCCGCATTCGGCCTTGCCGAGCGTGCGCGAAGGGGGGCCGCCATTCATGCGCCATTCGACGGCGTCGTCGCGGAGAAACTCGCTCTGCCGTTCACAGATATTGCAGCCGGAGCGCCGGTGCTTCAAGTGGATGGACTACGCAGCGGCGTAGAAGTCCTTGCGACTGCATCGACGACCCAGGCGGCAAATATCAAAATTGGGCAGGTCGCCGAACTGCGCCTGAGCGAGTCAGCAAGTCCCGTTCGTGCTTCGGTACAACGCATCGGCTTGCGTGCTGAAAATGGCTCACTTTTACCTGTCGTGCTCGTTCCTCAAGATGCTACTCTTGCGCGCAGTCTTCGACCCGGGTCTGCCGTTCAAGTATTGCTGAAGGCACCGGAAGCGAAGGATGCCTCACCAGATCGTCTGATGCTTCCCTATTCGGCACTGGTGCTCAGTGAGAAAGCAGGACAAGCCGCAGTGTTTGTATATGACGTGACCGGAAAGAAGGTGCACCGCCGGGAAGTGCAATTCCAGAGCGAGCCAGGCGGCGACAACGTTCGCGTTGTGGGCGGCCTGAAGCGCGGCGAGATGGTAGTCGCGGCTGGCGCGAGTTGGCTGACGAACGAGCAACAAGTCACCCCACTCAAGGCCACGACCCAATTGGCCGGACGCTGACCCGCTACAGGAAGACTTCGCTATGAAGATCACAGAAATGGCGCTGCGCGCCAGCAGACTCACCTACCTTGCCGCGGTCATCATTCTTGTTGCCGGCATTGCCACGTTTCTCAATTTCCCTTCGCAGGAAGAGCCATCGGTCACGATTCGAGATGCGGTTGTTGCCGTTCTGAACCCTGGCATGCCAGCCGAACGTGTTGAGCAGTTGATCGCGCGTCCGATCGAGGAGCGTTTGCGGGAGCTGGCCGAGGTCAAGCGTGTAACCACAACCGTTCGCGCGGGCGGGGCCGTCATACAGGTCACGATCTGGGAGCGGTACACCGACCTAGCCCCCATATGGCAGCGCGTTCGCGCGAAGGTTGCCGATGCTCAGCCTCTGCTTCCACAGGGTACGTTGGGGCCATTTGTCAACGACGACTTCGGCCGTGTTGCCGTGGCCTCCATTGCGGTGACCGCGCCGGGCTACTCCATGGGCGAAATGCGTGTGTCGTTGAAAGAGATGCGCGATCGCCTATACGCGCTTCCCGGCGTTGATCGCATCAGCTTCTACGGCTTGCAGGAAGAGCGCGTCTATCTCGAATTTGATCGACCAAAACTAGCCCAGCTTGGATTGACCCCACAAGGGGTGATCGATCAACTCGTTAAACAAAACGTCGTGCTTTCAGGCGGGCAAATCGCCATCGGTGGCATCAACGCTTCGCTGGCTGTTAGTGGAGAGGTTCGCGACGCCGCTTCGCTGCGCGCGTTGCCGATCATGATGGCGCAAGCTCAGGGTGCGCGCGGTGCTTCGCCTGCTCCTTCAATCTCACTGGGAGAGCTTGCGCGCGTGCAGGTACAACCTGCAGATCCTCCCGAGTCTGCTGCAGTCTATAAGGGCCAGCCTGCCGTAGTGATGGCAGTGTCCATGACCTCGGGCCAGAACGTGGAGCAATTCGGCGTAGCCCTCAAATCCCGTGTGGCCGAGCTTGAGAAACTTCTGCCCGCAGGTTTCGAGCTCTCCTATGTGACATTCCAGGCAGACGTCGTCAAACGTGAAATGGGCAAGATGAACCAGGTGATGATCGAAACGATTGTCATCGTGCTCGGCGTCGTCGTCCTTTTCCTGGGATGGCGCACAGGATTCATCGTCGGGATGATCGTGCCGCTTACCATTCTGGGGGCACTGATCGTGATGCGCGCGCTGAACATCGAGCTGCAAAGTGTTTCGATGGCAGCCATCATCATCGCTTTGGGGCTCTTGGTAGACAACGGCATCGTGATTGCCGAAGACATTGAACGGCGCTTGGCAGCCGGTGAAGACCGCAAACAGGCTTGTCTCGAAGCGGGTCGTACCCTCGCACTGCCGCTGCTGACGTCCTCATTGGTTATCGTCATCGCCTTCTCCCCGTTCTTCTTCGGCCAGAGTGCGACGAGTGAGTATCTGCGCTCTCTCGTCATTGTCCTCGCGCTCACGTTACTCGGATCTTGGCTGTTGTGTCTGACCGTCACTCCACTGCTGTGCTACCACTTCACCAAAGTGCATCATCAACCGGCGAATGACGCGCAAACCTACAACACACGCTTCTATCGCGGCTATCGCAAGTTGCTTGAGTGGGTGCTTGACCACAAGGCGATCTACGTTGGTGTGATGACGGGTGCATTGGCCGTAGCTCTGTACGGATTCACGACACTGCCATACGACTTCTTGCCGAAGTCCGACCGAGTTCAATTCCAAATACCGGTGCAGCTCGCCCCTGGAACGGATTCACGGCTCACTCTTGCCAAAGTGAAGGAAGTGAGCGGCTGGCTCGGTGATCAAGAAATCAACCCCGAAATCACGGATCACATTGGCTACGTCGCTGACGGTGGGCCGCGCTTCATCCTTGGGCTCAATCCCCCATTGCCAGCATCGAACATCGCGTACTTTGTCGTGACGGTCAAGGCAGGCACCAACATTGACGTCGTGATTGCCCGAACTCGGGCTTACTTCGCGCAGCATCATGGAGATGTACGCGCAGAGCCTCAGCGGTTCTCGCTAGGCACTACCGAAGCCGGCACAGCCGTCTACCGGGTCAGTGGGCCGGATCATGAGGTGCTGATGAATGCGGCGGCGAAAATTGAGTCCGCGCTACGGGAGCTGCCAGGTACGGCCAACATCAAGAACAACTGGGATACCCGTGTCGGCCGTCTCGATGTTCGGGTCGATCAAGATCGTGCGCGACGTGCTGGCGTCACCACCGACGACATAGCTGCCTGGCTTGGCACCCGCTACATCGGCCAGTCGATCTCTGTGATCCGAGATGGCGATACCAGCGTGCCAATCGTGATGCGCGGGACGTCCAATGATCGGCGCAGCACTGCGGACGTTGGTTCGACGACCATCTATCCAGCGTCGGGTGGCCAGCCGGTTTCCCTGGCGCAAGTGGCCGATGTCACGCTCGCTAGCGAGCCGTCTGTGATCCAGCGCCGCAATCTCATTCGTACAGTCACAGTTCAGGGGCAGAACACCGCATACACCGCGCAAGAGATCGTGGATCACCTCGCACCTCGGATCGCCGCAATTGAACTACCTGCAGGCTATGCCATAGAGCTTGGTGGAGAAATTGAGGAATCGGCTGAATCGAATGCATCGCTCACGCACTACATGCCGTTCGCTCTTCTGGCGATGTTGCTGCTATTCATCTGGCAGTTCAACTCCTTCCGCAAGCTGATCGTGATTCTCGCAACGATTCCCTTCACGTTGATTGGGGTCGTGATTGCACTGAAGGCAACAGGCACTCCTTTCAGCTTCATGGCGACATTCGGGGTGCTTGCGCTGTTCGGAATCATCGTCAACAACGCCGTTCTTCTGCTCGAACAAATTGAACACGGCCTCTCGGAAGGTCTCGCCCGACATGAAGCCCTGGTGGGAGCTGCGATGCAGCGGCTGCGTCCAATCGTGATGACCAAGGTGACCTGTATCGCGGGTCTCGTGCCCCTGATGTTGTTTGCGGGGCCGCTGTGGAAGGGCATGGCCATCGGCATGATCGGTGGTCTCGCACTTGGCACGCTCGTGACGCTTGGCCTGATTCCGTTGCTCTACGAGGTGCTGTTCGGAATGAAGTGGCCGGGCAGCAAACGGAGTCACGAGGCGGTACAACAACCAGTGCAACCGGTCTGATCCCTCAGCGTAACTGTCCACACGCTTCCCCCGATCTCTCTCGTGGCCGGAGAGATCGGGGAGACAGATTCTCGCCATCAGAGAGTTTAAGAAGAAATCAGAAGCAGAGCGAATTGACCGCCTACTGCCTATTCTTTGATGCTTTGATGCTTTGATAATCAATTTTCACTGAATAGATTTGGAGAAATATATGAACCCGTTGTCATGGAATCCATGGTTGGTTCTACTGATTGCCGGCCTGTTCGAAATCGGTTGGCCACTAGGCCTCAAGATGGGTGCGGCCAATGCAGCGATGCGCTACGTGGGGCCGGCGATTGCAGTTGCCTGTATGGCAGCCAGCGGCTTTTTCCTATGGTTATCTCTTAAACAGATCCCCATAGGAACAGCTTATGCGGTCTGGACCGGCATCGGTTCGCTGGGCGCGTTTTTCGTGGGCGTGTATGTGTTCGGCGATACCGCCTCCTTGATACGTTGGGTTGGAATTGCGCTGGTTGTTGCTGGCATCGTCTGTCTGAAAATGGGATAAATGAAAATATATATGAAACGCCCTATTTCATTAATCCATTTTGTGCTGCTGGCAGGCCTCACGGCAACCTTATCTGGCTGTGCTTCAAACGGAATGACTCGATCAGGGTTTCTTGGTGATTACGATGTATTGGGAAAAACGAAGTACGAAAATGTTCTGCTCTTCAAGGCGCCAGGCTTTGAACCCAGTCGTTACCGGGAAATATTAGTCGAGGATGCTCAGGTAGTGACGGCAACTGGACGCATAGGTGGGCTTGAAGCTGAGCAAGTGCGAGAGCTTCTCGATCACGTCAACAGTGAACTGCGACATCTCCAAACTAAGTCCGAAGCTCCCGCATCGTCAGGCCGCATACGTGTGCGTGTGGCAATTACGACCATTGAGACGCCCAATAGAGCAGTCAACACCCTAACGACGTTGCTTGTTGGACCAGTGACAACTGGGGGAGCTAGTTTGGAGTTTGAGGCAGTAGATGAACAAACAGATCGTCGGGTGGCTGCTGCTAGCTGCTTCGAGCACGGCAACGCTCTCGCGGATTTCAAAGGCTCCTACACACTGCTCGGGCATGCAAAGTCTGCAATCACCACCTGCCTTGAACGGATCAATAGCGCTTGGAGAAGTGCTGGCTCGTGAATAGCTGCTATTCCATAACTTCGCGCGGATCGCGAGGAGCCTCATCAAGGGGATTCGTAGGGTGCCGTTCTTGTAACGTCTGCAGCATTCTGGAGTGGCTCTGCTTCGTCGCAAAATTGCCGGCGTTTCTCGTTCTTGTCTATTCGAAACGCTGCGTGGTGCTGCTTGCAGAGGTAAAGCGCCTGGAGGTGTGTAAATTCACACGATGGAGTTTGGCCGGTGTGCTGGCAACGGTAGTTCTGACAGGGTGTTCCACTTACCGTCCTTGGATCAACCCGACACTTTCCGACGCCGCCTTAATGTCTCTCGCCGAGAACGACCAACGCATCAGGCCGTCGGAGGTCAACCAACCGGTGGTTGTAGCGGTGACACTGTCAGGCGGGGGCGCTCGGGCGGCGGCCTTCGGCCTGGGCGTGCTGCGCGAACTCAAGGCCACACGCTTCGCGCTAGAGGGCCAGGAGACCACTCTGTTGGATCAGGTGTTCCTGGTCAGCGGAGTGTCGGGGGGCAGCATCCTTGCCGCGCACTTCGCGGCCTTCGGCGATGCCACGCTGACTCGTTTCGAGCCGGATTTTCTGCTTGTGCCTTTTGAGGGGCGACTCATACGTGAAGCTCTGTGGCCTGAGCGTCTTTATAGACTAACTTCACCTTGGTTTGGGCGCAGCCAGATCCTGGCTCAACGCTTGGACGAACTTTTTGAAGGCCGCACCTTTGGTGACGTGCGCCGACGACCGGGCGCGCCCGAACTGATGATCACGGCAACCGACCTCACGACCGGTGCCCCTTTCGATTTCACCACCGAGCAATTCCGGCTAATCTGTTCCGACCTCGATGCAACGCCGCTGTCTTTCGCGGTGGCGGCCTCGTCGGCAGTACCGCTGGTGCTGTCGCCCGTAACGGTGCGAAACAACGCCAATACCTGTCCGCCGCCTCTCCGATCTTTGCCTGTCAGAGGGCAAAATTACAGATCACGCATCCTGCAAAGCGGCATAGACAGCTACCTCAATGCGCACGATCGGCCCTATATCCACCTCGTGGACGGTGGTGTCTCCGACAACCTCGGCGTACGTCTGATGCTAGACCGGCTAGTAGCTTCGGGCTCAATGAGCGCCAATTTCTCGGAGGTCAAGCCCGGAAGCTTGCGCCGACTCGTGTTGGTGACGGTGAACTCCGAACGAGGACTGAGCGAGAGAGTGGACAGTAGCGACCGAGTTCCCAGCACGACGCAAGTACTTGAGTCGCTGATCTTCGGTGCCGGCGCTCGCGAGACCCAGGTGACGCTGGCCATGCTTAACGACGACCTGCAACACTGGCGTTCCGAGATTGTCCGCACCCGTGGCCAAGCGGACAGCCCCTTTGCGGCCGACGCAGAAATCTACGTAGTAAGCGTAAGTCTGAACGACGTGCCGGACGACAAGATCCGGCATTCGCTGCTGCGCGTGCCCACAGCCTTCACGATCGAGGCTACGGATGTCTTGGACCTGCAAACTGCGGGAGGCGAAGCACTGAGGCAATCCAAGGAGTTTATGGCATTGATTGAATCTCTAAGAAGAATCACAGCAGCCAAGCAGACTGCGCCTGGTACTCAGCTTCCCTTGATATCTAACTGATACCGATACTGGGCTTTCGTCCAAGTTCCCAAGAGGCACTTCCGCCGATAACCTTTGCGGCAAGCTGTTGTCCCAGTCGCGGCTCAATTACCGGCCGCCACGGCACAAGGCTGAACCCCATGCCGTCATCGAGCATCGCGTAGCGCCCGCTGGCGAGCATAATGGAACGCCGGTAGATACCGGCTACGCGCTGCCCGTCGGCCACCGGGCGATGCTCTAGGCCGGTTTCCGCCGCAATGTCTTTCGCGGCCTGCACTAGTTCCCGATTGCGTAGCGTGCCCAGCAGGTTGCGCGCGAGGATGACGCGCTGCCCGCGGCGCTGTGCCAGCCCCTGTTCTTCGAGGAAATCGGCTCGCTGCTGTATGGCCTGCTTGGTATCACCGCCAAAGCCCAAGTTGCCCAGCCCACGGCCACCGCCGATCAGTTGCTGGTCAAGCCAAGTCGCGCCGATGACGCGGGCCTGCCGTTCAATAGGAAGGTGTGATTTCAGCTCTACGGCTACATCGCCCAGCCGTTGCGCGTCGTATTGGCGGCCACGCTCGGCCAGGTCGTCCGGTACCTTCCATAGCCCTTCGGCCACGCGCTCCACGATGCAAGCCCGGCGCAGGGCTTCCAGCCGCCGGACATGAGCGGCGACGACTTCCTGCGGGTCGCGTCCGGGCGTAGCCCGGCCCTGCTCGATTACCAGGTGATGATCGGTGCGGTACAGGCCATCGCTCGCCAGCGAGGCGATGTTCTTGTCGGCCGTGCGCACCTCAGTCGAACCCTTCACCTCTACCACAGCGCCCGTGGGATAGTTCGCCAGTTCGTCGCGGGCGTTCAGTGCAACGTAGTGGGCCTTACCGTCCGTGCCGTCGATGATCAGATAGCCTCGGTCGTGCAACTCATCGGCAAGCCCCTTCGCGGCCACGCGGCCGATGAGGCTGCGACCATCGTCGCCCGGCTCGAACACCGCCAGCTCACGCGGCTGGCCGCTCATGGCCCGCTGCATCGTTCGGATGATGTCGCCACGCTCACCCAGGGCACGCAAGGTCTTCTCGGCATCGGCATGAATGGCCCAGGTGCCGGGCTGCACCTCGTCGGCTAGGCCCAGGCGCTGCAAGCGTTGCAGGCGGCCGATCAGCAGCAGGCGCTGGCGTTGCAACCTCGGCTCGTTGAGCCGTTCGACATGCACCCGGCCATCCTCGCCGGTCTCGCGCTGCAAGGTGCGATCCAGGCTCGTCCACCGCTCCTGTTCCACCTCGCGCCTCAAGGTCTGCTGAATCTCCAGTTCGGTGCGCGGCCCCAGCCACTCGGTCGCCAGCTCGGCGGCGCGATGGCGGAAGCCGTGGGCGATGTAGTCACCCGCGATGATGAGGTCTTTGCCGGTGTCGTCGCGCCCGCGCACGATCAGGTGGGTGTGCGGGTTGTCGGTGTTCCAGTGATCCACCGCCACCCAATCCAGCCGCGTGCCCAGGTCGGCTTCCATGCGGCTCACCAGATGCCGGGTGTAGGTGCGCAGGTCGTCCAGCTCGGCCCCGTCCTCGGGCGAGACGATGAAGCGGAAATGGTGCCGGTCGTCGGCGCAGCGTTCCTTGAAGGCGTCCAGATCGGCTTCGTCGGCCTGTGGCCCGTAGCCCCGGCCCGGTTCGCCATCGCGACCCGCGCCGTCGCGCTCGATGTAGCGCAGGTGCTTGGCGAGCGATTGCGGGCTGGCCCGCTGGTGATTGACCAGCAAGGTCTTGATGGTCACGCGCCGCGACATGGGCATTAGCTTCGCCCCGGCGAAGCGCGCCGCCGTGTGGCCACGTCCGAGCCGAGAGCCGGGCCGCTGGCCGGTGCCAGCCGCGCCAGGACGGCGTACTGCCGACTTGCCGCTGCTGGCTTTGCCGGCCTGCTTGAGCACCTTGGAAACGAAGCTCTGCCCCTGGCCCTTGCCCCGGTTCTTCGGGGCGCTGGGGCGCACGCGAAAGTCGTCGTCGCGGCTGTCGGTCATGGCTGCGCTCCCCGCAAGCTTGGGCGTGTCCTGTCGTGCGAAGCACGCGGACATGCCAGCATTGGCGCGACCCTCGCGCCAAACGCGGCACGGTGGCGAAGCCGCTCCGTGCCGCGTTCCCCCCATGTGCTGACTGGCTTTCGACGCGGCCAGGTGCCGCGTCCTTTTGTCTTGCCTTCCGCCTTTGCCCTTCGCTGTCGCTCCAGGCAACGGCGGCCCGGCGGCGCTGCTGCGTGAACAGACAGCGCGCCGGCGAAAGCGCCAATGGCCGCAGGCCGGGCGCGTTCGAGGCAAGACGCCTGAACGTTGGACGGCTGCGCCGGATGCTGCGCGACGTGCGGTGCGAATGCACCGGCACGACAGGCGCAGCGACACTGAAGCAGCCAGCAGAACGACATGCCCGATGGCACGTCAGAGCGCAGCGAATCGGCGGCCATCATGGGCGTATCTCCGGCCACACCGGATGCGCAACGCCGATCACGGCGGATGCGCTGACCGGGCCGAAATAGCGGCTGTCGAACGATGCTGGATTCGTCACGCTCAACAGGAGCAGTTCGCCCGGTTCAAGGCGGCGGCAAAGCTGCAAGGACGGCAGCGCCCGGCCCAGCCGGTCGGCGGGCAGTACGGCGGCCGAAGGCACGCCGTCGATGCGTACCTGACCGGCGACGATGCAGACGTGTTGCGGCGCGACCGCGCCCACACGTTTGAGCAGCGGAACGCGCGTCGGCAGGTAGCCGCGCTGCGCAGCGAGCGCGGCAGCCGTGGCCGGAAGCGGCACCAGCACGATGCTGTCCACGGACAACGGACGTGGCAGCGAGGCGGTGCGCGGGTCGAACGGGTCAATGCGATACCAGCCGACCGCCACGCTGTCGGACGGGTTGTAGGTCAGACGCGGCAGCGGCGACACGAAAGCCGCCCAGGCCAGCGCAGCGAAGCCGATGGCGGCCAGTGTCGCCAGCACGATGCGAGCGCGCAGGCGTGAGCGAGGACGCGGCGCCACGTCGGGCGCGTTGGGTGTGGTGGTCGGGGCGGTCATGGCAGCACCTTCCCGGCCAGCCAGGCGGTATGCCGCTCGGTGGTGTATTCGGGCAGCGCAAGGCGAGCCGCAAGACGGTTGCCCAGCGTGCGCCAGTACGCCGGCGACACGTCGATGGCAGCGATGCCCAGCGCCTCGATGCCGTCGATGCGCTCCAGCACGGCGCGCACGTTGGCATCGCCTTCGGTGTGTAGGAGCAAGCGCGCGCCCGGCTGAACACCGGGGATGCGCTGCGCCGCGTCCAGCGGTGTGCAAGCCTGCATCACCATGAGTTGCCAGCGGATCGTGCCGTAGTCGTTGGCCTGCCAGCGGATGCGGCAGAGCATCGCGCCCGGCAGGAACACCGCGCAGCGCCGCCAGCGGTCGAGCTGAAGCGTGCGCGCCGGTTCGCCGAAGCGCAGGTAGAGCTTGAAGCGATGTTCGAGGTAGGCCAGCGAAACGCGCGTCAGCGGCACATTGCCGGCCTGTCCGGCGAGTGCCGAAAGCGCAGGCAGCGGCGCAGCCGGTGCCGCGTTCGCGGCAGGCCAAGCGAATGCGTTCATGGTGTGTTCTCCGGCGGAAACTCCCGCTCCAGCAGGCCGCGCAGCAGGTCGGCCACGGTCACGCCTTGCGTGAAGGCCGACACCTTGATGCGCGCCCGCATGGCGGGCGTGATGTCGAGCGTGAGGCGGGCCGTGTAGAGGTCGCCTTTGCCCAGCGCGTCGGCATCGCCCTGACGAATCCACGCCTCGGCGTGCGGATTCGCGGGCGGACGTGCGCCGATGCCGACGCGCTTGCCCGTGCGTTTGCTGTTGGGTGGCTGCTGCGCTGTCATGTCGGCCACCGCAGCAGTTCGTCCACCAGGGCGGTGATTTCGCGGGCGGCGGCACTGTCGGGCGCTGTCTCGCGTGCGAGCCGGCCAGCGGCCACGCTGTCGGCGAAGACGATGCGCTGATGCACCTCCGAGCGCAGCGCGGGCAGCGGCTGTTCGGCGAGCGATTGCCGCGCCTCGCGCCCGATGATGGTGGTGCTGACGCGCCGGTTGATGACGAAGGCCGCGCGGAGCAGCGGCCGGAACACCTGCGCCTCGCGGATCAGCGAAACCATTTCCGAGCTGGCCCAGAGGTCGTAGGGGCTGGGCTGCACCGGGATCAGCACGCGCTCGGCCGCCAGCAGCGCGGAGCGCGCCAAGGCGGCGATGCGCGGCGGCCCGTCGATGATG
>JAFLEB010000219.1 GCA_017302075.1 Lysobacterales bacterium | reverse complement strand
TTCGCCTTCCTCGTCGTCGTGCAGGTCGTCTTCGTCTTCGATGCGGGGCATGGGTGGGCTGCTGGCGGCCTGTACGCGGGATGCGACAATGGCGGGACGTCGCGGGCGAGTCTAGCGCAGGGGTCGCACGGCCCGGCGTCGGCGTTCGCCCCATCCTTCAGCAGGAGTTCCGCCGCATGCCGATCCCCGCCGACGCGCGTTTCTGGCTCGCGCGCGCGCTGGGACTGTGGCGGCGCGGCTGGGCCAGCCTGCGCACCCGTGGCCTGCGCGCCAGCTGGGCCCGGCTGCGGGCGCAGTTCGCACGCCGGCCAGCGCCCACGACCGTGCTGTGGCGCCCCGAACCCACCCCGTTCGCGCCGTTCGCGCTGGCGACCTCCGGGCAGCCGCGCGCCAGCGTGGTGATCCCGGTGCACGGGGCGTTTCCGCATACCCTCGCCTGCCTGCGCGCGTTGGCGGCGCATCCGCCGCAGGCCGCGTTCGAGACCATTGTGGTCGACGACGCCTCGCCCGACGACACCCTGGCGAAGCTGGCGCAGATCGACGGCATCCGCGTGTTCGCGCGCGAACGCAACGGCGGCTTCATCGCCGCCTGCAACGAGGGCGCCGCGCTGGCCCGCGGCGACTGGCTGGTGTTCCTCAACAACGACACGGTCCCGCAGCCGGGCTGGCTGGACGCGCTGCTGCGCACCTTCGACACCCAGCCCGATGTCGGCCTGGTCGGCGCCAAGCTGGTCTATCCCGCCGGCCGCCTGCAGGAAGCCGGCGGCGTGGTGTTCGCCGATGGCGCCGGCTGGAACTACGGCCGTGGCGAGGATCCGGCTGATTGCCGTTACGCCTACCTGCGCGACGCCGATTACCTCAGCGGCGCGGCGATCGCGCTGCCGCGGACCCTGTTCGAACGGCTGGGTGGTTTCGACATGCGTTACGCCCCCGCCTATTACGAAGACACCGACCTTGCCTTCGCGGTGCGCGCCGCCGGCCTGCGCACGCTGTTCCAGCCCGCGGCCGTGGTCGCCCACGACGAGGGCGGCACCGCCGGCACCGACCTCGCCAGCGGGCCGAAGGCGGCGCAGGCGCGCAACCAGGCCGTGTTCGCCGCGAAATGGGCCGACGCCCTCGCGCGGCAGTTGCCGGCCGGCACCGTGCCGACCCCGGCGCGCCTGCATCGCGACCGCCCGCAGGTCCTGGTGATCGATGCGCTGACCCCGCAGCCGGACCGCGATTCCGGCTCGGTGCGCCTGGTGAACCTGATGCGCCTGCTGCGCGACGAAGGGGCGCACGTGGTGTTCCTGCCTGCCAATCGCAGCGCAGACGGCGCGTACACGCAGGCGCTGCAGGCCCTCGGGATCGAATGCTGGCACGCCCCGTGGGCGCCAGGCATCCCGGCCTGGCTGCGCGCGCACGGCCCGCGCTTCCACGCCGCGATGGTCAGCCGTCACTACGTGGCCAGCGAAGTCTTCCCGCTGCTGCGCCGGCACGCCCCGCAGGCACGCCTGCTGTTCGATACCGTGGACCTGCATTTCCTGCGCGAACGCCGCGCCGCCGAACTCGCCGGCGATGCCGCCGCGTTGCGCGCCGCCGATGCCACCCGCGCGCGCGAACTCGCGTTGATCGGCATGGCCGATGCCACCTTCGTCGTCAGCGACGCCGAGCGCGCCCTGCTCGCCCGCGAAGCCCCCGGTGCTCGCGTGCGCGTGCTGTCGAACCTGCACGTCCTGCCCGCGCCCGGACCCGGCCGCGCAGGGCGCCGCGACCTGCTGTTCGTCGGCGGGTTCCGCCACCCGCCGAACGTGGATGCGGTGCGCTGGTTCGTCGAGGCAGTGTTCCCGCGCGTGCGCGCCGCGTTGCCCGGGATCGGCTTCCATTGCATCGGCGGCGACGTGCCGCCCGCGATCGCTGCGCTGGCCGACATCGACGGCGTGCAGGTGCACGGCCACGTGCCGGACCTGCGGCCCTGGCTGGACGGCTGCGTCGCCGCGGTCGCCCCACTGCGCTACGGCGCCGGGGTCAAGGGCAAGGTGAACGAAGCGATGGCGCATGGCCTGCCGGTGGTCGGCACGCCCGCGGCGGTGGAAGGCATGCACCTGGTCGACGGCCACGACGTGCTGGTCGGCGCGGACGCGGAGGCATTCGCTGCCGCGATCGCGCGCCTGCATGACAATGCCGACCTGTGGGCGCGGCTGGCACGCCATGGCCGCGACAACGTGGCCCGGCACTTTTCGCTGGACGCCGCCCGCGGCGTGGTCCGCGAGGCCTTCCTCGCGCGCTAGGGGACCGCCTGCCGCGCGCGCTCGACCCGCGCGGCGAAGGCATCTAGTTCCGGCGACGAGGGCTCCAGCACGCGCGCCTGCTCCAGCGCGCGCACCGCACGCGCGACCTCGCCGGCCTGCAGGCGCTCGTCGCCGAACGCCAGCCAGCGCTGCGCCAGCCGGTGGCGCGCCTCGGCGCGACGGCTGCCATCGGGATCGAGCTGGCGCCATGCATCCAGGCAGTTACCGGCCTCGCCCAGGCGGTTGTCGCGCAGGGCCTGCTCGAAGCAATCGCGGGCGGCCATGCCCATCGCCCGCGATGCGGCGACCACGGCGGGATCGCGCGGCTGCAGCAACACGCGCGTGCGCAGGGCAGCGAATTGCGCGCCGAGCGCCGGATCGCCGGCGACGAAGCGCGCACGCACCAGCGCCTGGTGCTCCCACAGCCAGGCCTCGCCCTGCTGGTAGCTGGCGTAGGCCGACAGCGGCGTCACCAGCAGGCCCTTGCTGCCGTTCGGGCGCAGGCGCGCGTCGATCTCGTACAGCGGGCCGAAGGCGGTCTGCA
>JAFLEB010000218.1 GCA_017302075.1 Lysobacterales bacterium | reverse complement strand
GGTCGCGTCGCGGCCGCCGGCGTGCTGGTGGTGCTGCTGGGCGTGCCGCTGGGCATCCTGATGGGCGCCTCGCCGAAGTTGAACGCGGTGCTGTCGCCGCTGATCGACCCGTTCCGCTCGGCGCCGGTGGTGGCGCTGCTGCCGATCCTGGTGATGTGGCTGGGCATCGGCGAGTCGATGAAGATCGCGTTCCTGTTCCTGGGCGCGGTGGTCTACCTCGTCCCGATGGTGCGCGACGCGCTGCAGGCGGTGCCGCAGAGCTACTGGATCGGCGCCCGCGACCTCGGCGCCTCGCCGTGGGAATGCATCCGCCACGCGGTGGTGCCGATCGCGATGCCGCGCATCGCCGACGCGATCATCGTCAGCGTCTCCGTGATGTGGACCTACATCACCGTCGCCGAATACGTGAACGCCAAGGTCGGGCTCGGCCAGCTGATCCAGAACGCGCGCCGATTCAGCGCGATGGACCAGGTGTTCGCCGGCATCTTCGTGATCATCGCGCTGGCGCTGGTCACCTACCAGACGATGCGCACGGTCAAGCGCCATCTGTATCCGTGGGAGACCCAGGCATGACCGCGACCGCAGACGCCGCACCGGCGGCGACGACACCGGCGGTCATCGCACTCGACCGGATCGTGCAGGAGTTCCCGCGCCCCGAGGGCGGCACCAACCGGGTCATCGACGACCTCAACCTGCGCTTCACCGGCCCCAGCATCAACATGCTGCTGGGGCCTTCCGGCTGCGGCAAGAGCACGCTGCTGTACATGATGGGCGGCGTGCGCCCGCACAACCAGGTCATGCCCACCAGCGGCACGATCAGCATCGACGGCAAGCCCTGCGCCGACGCGCACGACGATGCGGTGATGGTGTTCCAGCGCTACGCCAACCGGCCGGACCTCACGGTGTACGACAACGTCGCCTTCCCGTTCCGGCTCAAGCTGTGGCGCGACCGCGTCCCGGCCGCGCAGCGCGACGGGCTGGCGATGCACATGCTCGAATCGGTGGGCCTGGCCGACAAGGCCAGGCTGCGCCCGAGCCAGCTCTCCGGCGGCCAGAACCAGCGCATCGCGCTGGCCCGCGCGCTGATGCTCAAGCCGCGGATCCTGCTGATGGACGAACCGTTCGGCGCGCTCGACGCGCAGACCCGCGAGGAAATGCAGAAGCTGCTGGTGAAGCTGTACCGGGAACATCCGTGCCTGATCGTGTTCGTCACCCACGACGTCACCGAGGCGCTGTTGCTGGGCGACCGCGTGGTGGTGCTGTCGACCCAGCCGGCGCGGATCGCCGACGATTTCGAGATCACCGCGCCCCAGCCGCGCGACAGCGGTTGGCTGCGCATGCCCGAGGCCGCCGCGCTGGAGCAGCGCATCCTCAGCCGCCTGCACCAGGCGGCGGGCAAGGGCAACATGCGGGTGACGATCTGAACCGATGAATGCGTCGCCGAAGCCCGTCAGCTATCTCCGCGCCTGGCTGACCAGCCAGACCAACCTCACCGCCGTGCTCGGCGGCGGGCTGGCGGCGGCCGTGGCGTCGATTCCCGCCGGCGCCGCGGGCGCGCTCGGCGCGCTGGTGGTGCTGGGCGCGGCGCAGGTGCTGGCGGCGCTGGTGGTGCCCGACCTGCCGACCTTCCGCAGTCGGATCGACCGCCAGACCCGGCGTGCGGCCATCGACCAGCGCCGCGGCCAGCTGCAGCAGGAGCTGTTCCAGGTCTACGGCGGCATGCAGCGGGTGATGGGCATGCCGATGTGGCAGAAGTACCGGGTCATCGTCGAGCGTTCCGAAGTGCTGTACCGCATCGCCGGCGAGGAGGCCAGCCAGCTGTCCTACGACGATGCCGAGCGCGTCGACAAGGCCTCGGTCGATTTCCTCGCGCTGTGGCTGGCGCAGGTGACGATCCAGGAGCGCCTGCGCAGCGGCGAGGAGGCCACGCTCGACCGTCGCCTGCGCGAGGCCGAGCGCGCGCTGTCCGACGTCGAGGAAAACGATCCGCGCTACCGCCTGCTGAAGATGGCGCGCGACGACTACGCGGCGATCAAGCTGCGCCACGACCGCCTGGTCGCGCGCCGCATGTCGATCGACGCCGCGCTGGTGTCGCTCCCCGACCAGGTCGAGGAGGTCTACCAGCTCGTCGTCGCCAGTCCCTATTCCACGACCCTCGGGTCCAAGCTCGGCGAGTCGCTGTCGCGGCTGCAGCTGGAAGAGGACATCGAGATGGAACTGTCGCAGAACGATCTCGACAGCCACTACTTCAAGACCCACGCCGCATCCGCAGCGCAGCAGGCCCAGGCGAAATCCGCCGGGCAGGCCGCGGGCGGGGGGCGCTGACCGGACATTCTTTCCCAGGAGACCTCCATGAACCTCTTCAGCCGACTGGCCAACCTCGTGCGCGGCTTCCTCTCGCTCTTCGTCACCGGCCTGGAGCAGCAGCATCCCGAGATCGCGTACGAGAACGCGATCAACACGATGATCGAGAAGTACAACAAGCTCAAGAACGCCACCGCCGGCCTGATCCGCCTGCGCGAGGACGCCGCCGACCGCCTGCAGAAGGCGCAGCGGCAGCAGGCCGAACTGAGCGCGATGCTCGAACAGGCGATGGCGACCAGTCAGGACGACCTCGCGGTCGAGCTGATCGAGCGCAAGGACGCCGTCGATGCCGAGATCGCCTCGCTGCAGGGCGAGCTCGAAGGCGCCCAGAAGGACGTGGAGACCGCCAAGAACGCGCTGACCGAGGTCAAGGGCGAGATCACCAAGCTCAAGGCCGAGAAGGACCGCATGCTCGCCAAGATGCAGAGCGCGCAGGCCCGCACCCGCATCAACGACCAGCTCGAAG
>JAFLEB010000217.1 GCA_017302075.1 Lysobacterales bacterium | reverse complement strand
GCGCGGATCCACACCGTGCCGCCGCCGGTGCGCGGTTCCAGCCCGTGCTTGATCGCGTTCTCCACCAGGGTCTGCAGCATCATCGCCGGCAGCGGGGTGGCGCGCAGCGACTCGGCGATGTCCACCTGCACCTGCAGGCGGTCGCCCATGCGGATCTTGAGGATCTCCAGGTAGGCCAGCGCGCGTTCGAGTTCCGCGCCCAGGGTCGACATCTCTTCCTCGGCGCTAGGCAGCGAGCGGCGCAGGTACTGGATCAGGTGGCCGAGCATCGCATCGGCGCGCGCGGGGTCGCTGCGGGTGAGCAGCTGCGCGCTGGCCAGCGTGTTGTAGAGGAAGTGCGGCTCCACCTGCGCATGCAGCAGGTGCAGCTTGGCCTCGGTGAGTTCCTTCTGCTCGGCGGTCTGGGTGGCGCTGGCCTGCTCACCGCGGCGGCGCTCGCCGACCCGGCGGGTGATCGCGCGGACGATCGCCTCGGCGTTCTCGTAGTTGGTCCCGTCGTCGACCAGGAACCAGTCGCTCCATGCCGGGTTCTCGGGCTCGCAGATCAGGGTGACCCGGCCGCTGTCGCCGGCGGGGGTGACCGTGGCCAGCATCTGGTTGCGCGGCTGGCCGAACCACAGCAGCGGGTTCCAGCGTCGCAGCGGATGCTCGCCGTAGGTGCGGGGGCGGGCGATCTTGGCCCGCACCTGCAGGCTGTCGCGCGCGCTGTCCACCTGTTCGATGCCGGGCAGCTCGCGCACCGCGGCGTCCAGCAGGTCGAAGGCCTCGCCGGCCTCGAACGGGATCTCGACCAGCCGCTTCTGCCGGTTGTCGAGGGTGTCGTGGTCCACCCGTCCGGCGATCAGCTTGACCCGGTGCAGGTGTGAGAACGCGCCGGCGATGACCAGGGCCATCGTGCCGAAGCCCAGCAAGATCGCCGGGGCCTCGAACCGGCCGATGATCGGGATGCCGGAATACAGCGCGGCGAACAGCATGACCGCGACGCCCCAGGCGAACGCGATGCGGAAGACGAAGAACAGGCGCTTGAACATGGCGGACTGCGAGTGCGGCGAGTGCGGCGAGCATGGCTTCGGGCGGCCTCGGGCGCCAGCCACCGCGCGACCAACCCCCGCCGCAGGGCGACGAAGCGGGGGGGGCACCGGCGGCGCATGACCTCCGGCCCGTGCCGTGCTGCACAAAGCGCGGATGATGGCGGCATCCCACGCACCGGATCCCGACCATGCGCCTGACCCTGCTCGCCGCCAGCCTCGTCCTCGCCACCCTGGCTGGCTGCGCCAGCACCGGCGGTGCCAGTTCCTCCGACGTCCGCGCCGTGCTGGCCAACCCGGCGCGCAGCCAGGCCGACCGCGAACGCGACCTGCGCGACCACCCGGACCAGGTGCTGGCGCTGGCGCGCTTCAAGCGCGGCGACACCGTGGCCGACATCCTCTCCGGCGGCGGCTACTACGCCGAGATCCTGTCCGGCATCGTCGGGCCGCGCGGCAAGGTGCTGCTGGTCAACAACCCCGGTTACGAGGCGTTCGGCCGCAAGGGCCTGGCCGAACGGTTGGCCGGCGACCGCCTGCCCAACGTCACCCACCTCAGCGGACCCACCGAGGCGCTGGGCATGGGCGAGGGCGTGCTCGACGGCGCGGTGATCGTGATGTCCTACCACGACCTGTACTGGGTCGACGAAAAGGAGGGCTGGCCGAAGGTCGATGCCGCCCAGTTCCTCGACCAGGTGGTGCGCGCGCTCAAGCCCGGCGGCGTGCTGCTGGTGGTCGACCACAGCGCGAAGGCCGGCACCGGCAGCGCCGATGCGCAGACCCTGCACCGCATCGAGGAGCAGTTCGCGATCGCCGATTTCCGCAAGCACGGGCTGGATTGGGAAGCCGCCATCCCGATCCTGCGCAACGAGGCCGACGACCGCAGCAAGAACGTATTCGACCCGGCGATCCGCGGCAAGACCGACCGCTTCGTGCACCTGTACCGCAAGCCCTGACGCACGCGATGTCCCCGCATCGCATCGGCTGACGCGTCGCGCTGCCGCCGGCACTGCGCGCCGCGGTCGCGTGCGCTGCAACCAAGCGCGCGCGTCCTGTATCCGGAATGGCACCTTCCTCCGGAATCGTGCCATGGCCCGTTGCCTCGCCCTGCTGCTCGCCGCGCTGCTGCCCCTGTCCGCGCAGGCCCAATCCACGCCGCCCGCCGAGGGCAAGCGCATCGCGGCCGTCGGCGATCCCGCGCGGCTGGCGCTGGAGGCCTGGCTGGAGGCCTTCAACACGCACGACCGCGCACGGCTGGAGGCATTCCGCGACCGCTACCAGCCCACGTTCGACGTGGACGGCATGCTCGGTTTCCACGCGCAGACCGGCGGCTTCCGCCTGCTCCGGCACGAGCCGTCCGCGCCCGGAAGCGCGCAGGCGCTGCTGCAGGAAGCGGGATCGGACACGGTCGCGCGGGTGACGGTGACGCTGGCCGAGGGCAAGCCGCTGGCCCTGGACATCGAGGCGGTGGAACGCCCTGCCGACCTGCGCATCCCGCGGCTCGCCCAGGCCGGCGCGATCGCGGCGCTGGCCGCGCAGGCGGATGCGGCCGCGGCGGAGGATGCGTTCTCCGGCGTGTTGCTGGTCGCGCGCGGCGACGAGGTCCTGCTGCAACGCGCCTGGGGCCTCGCGGATCGCGCTGCCGGCACGCCGGTGACGCTGGACACCCGGTTCCGCCTGGGTTCGATGAACAAGATGTTCACCGCCGTGGCCGTGCTGCAACTGGTCGAGGCGGGGCGCCTGTCGCTGGAGGGCAGCGTCGGCCAATCCCTGCCCGGCTATCCGAACGCGGACATCGCCAAGGTGACCAT
>JAFLEB010000216.1 GCA_017302075.1 Lysobacterales bacterium | reverse complement strand
CCCAAGGCCTACCGGGTGATGCTGGTCGGCAACAGCCTGACCTACACCAACAACCTGCCGGCGCTGCTGCGCGCGGTCGGGGCCTCGCAGGGCGTCCGCATCGAGACCGAAACCTGGGCCGCGCCCGGCGGCACCCTGGCCGAGCGGATGCAGGACGGGCACGTCGCGGCGTCCTTGCAGGCGCGACCGGTGGACGTGGCGGTGATGCAGGAACAGGGCGGCAAGCTCGCCGCCTGCATGGCCAGCGCGCAGGAGCAGCGCAAGGCGCCCTGTGCTGCGAGCCTGCGCGCCTACGAGCAAGTCGCCGCCGCGGTCGCCAAGTCGCAGGGCAAGACCCTGCTGTTCGCGACCTGGGGGCCGGACGAACGTTGGCAGGGCCGGCTCGACCGCAGCATCCGGATGATCGCAAAGGAAAGCGGCGGCAGCGTGTTCAATGCCGCAGGTGCCCTCGCCGCGCTGCGCGAGGCGCAGCCCGGCATCAACGTGCTCCCCGACGCGACCCACCCGAGCATCCAGGGCTCGTTGATGCTGGCGCTGGCGCTGTACCGCGACATCACCGGCCAGGCACCGGTGGCCAAGGACCTGCGGGTCACCGCGCCGCTGCTGCCGGTGAACGCGGCGGTCTCGCCGGACAGTCCGATGGAAGCGCAGCCCGGCCTGGCCGGCGACGGCAAGGTCACCGTGATCCCGGCCTCGCTGCTGGCGCCGTTGGTGGCCACGCTGCCCGATCCGGCCAAGCAAGCCGAAGCCCAGGGGCGCCGCGGACGCTGAGGCTCAGGCGAAGTGCTGGTAGCCGGCATGCACCGGCTGCCAAGGCGCGCCCGCCGACGTCATGGCGCGCACGCCATCGCCGGCCACGATGCGCCCGATGCGGGTGGTGCCCGGCATCGCGGCGATCGCCTCGCGCCGGGCGGGCGGTGCGCTGAAGCAGAGCTCGTAGTCGTCGCCGCCGGTCGCCTGCAGCCCGCGGCGCGCCTGCGCGTCGAATGCCGCCACGAGGGCCGTCGACGCGGGCAAGGCATCCACCTCGACCTCGGCGCCGACGCCACTGGCGAGGCACAGGTGGCCGAGGTCGGCCAGCAAGCCGTCTGACACATCGATGCAGGCGCTCGCGATGCCGCTCAGGGCAAGACCCAGCGCGACGCGCGGCATCGGCCGCTCCAGGCGCACCCGCAGCGCCGGGTCGATGGCCCCGCCCGCCTGCCATTGCGCCAGCGCCGCGGCGGCATCGCCCAGCGTGCCGCTCACCCACACATCGTCGCCGACGTCGGCACCGGCGCGTTGCAGCGCACAGCCGGGCGCGACGAATCCATGCGCGGTGACGCAGGCCGACAGCGGGCCGCGGGTGGTGTCGCCCCCGACCAGCGCCACGCCATGCGCCGAGGCCAGGGCCAGGAAGCCATCGAGGAAGCCGTCCACGAAGCCGTCGTCGCCCGCCGGCAACGACAGCGACAACGTGCACCACGCCGGCGTCGCGCCCATCGCCGCCAGGTCGGAGAGGTTCACCGCCAGCGCCTTCCAGCCGATGTCGGCCGGCGCGGTGCCGGCGGGGAAATGCACGCCCGCGTTGAGCGTGTCCATCGCCACCACCAGGTGCTGGCCGGGCGGAGGCGCCAGCAGCGCGGCGTCGTCGCCGATCCCCAGCACCACGTCGGCGCGCGACGCATCCGCCCGCGAACGGATGCGCGCGATCAGGTCGAATTCCATGCCGGTGCCGTCCCTAGCCGCGCGCGCGGCGCGGGCCTCAGCGCCGCGCCTGCGCCTCGAGGCTGCGCAGGCTGGCGGCCGCCTTGTCGAGCACGCCGTTGACGTAGGTGTGGCCGTGCTCGGAGCCGAAGCGCTTGGTGGAATCGATCGCCTCGTTGATCACCACCCGGTACGGCACGTCGGGGCGGTGGACCAGTTCGTAGGCGGCGATGCGCAGCGCGGCGCGCTCGATCGGGTCGACTTCCTCGACCGTGCGGTCGAGGTGGCCGGCCAGCGCCGCGTCGAGCTCGCCGGCATGGCGCATCACCCCGCGCACCAGGTCCTCGAAGTACACGAGGTCGGCGATCTCGTGCGCCTGCTCGTGCGCGAACTGCGCGATCAGGTCGCGTTCGCCGGCGCCGCTCAGTTGCCAGGCATAGATCGCCTGCAGGGCGCGGCGGCGCGAACGCGAGCGGGCCACGGGGTCGATGCCGTCGTTGCGGTGGCGGTTCATTGCGGGTCCTCCCGGAGCTTGCGGTGCAGGTCGGCCATTTCGAGCGCGACCAGCGCCGCCTCCTCGCCTTTGTTGCCATGGCTGCCGCCCGCGCGGGCGGCGGCGTCCTCGAAACGTTCCACCGCCAGCACCCCATTGGCGACCGGCACGCCGGTGTCCAGCGCGACCCGCATCAAGCCGTCGGACGCGCCGTCGGCCACCTGCTCGTAGTGGCGGGTATCGCCGCGCACCACGCAGCCGAGCGCGACGATCGCCGCATGCCGGCCGGCGACGGCCAGCGCACGCGCCGCGACCGGCAGTTCCCAGGCGCCGGGCACGCGGACCACGTCGACCGCGGCCTCGTCCACCCCGTTGGCGGCGAAGGCCTCGCGCGCGGAGGCCACCAGCGCATCGACGATGCGCGGGTTCCAGCGGCTGGCGAGGATCGCGAAGCGCGCGCCGTGGGGAGCGCGCAGGTCGCCTTCGATGAACGGCATGGTCGTGGCCTGCAGGGGGCGCGCAGTTTACCGCGCCGGCAGGCTGGCGTACGCCACGATCTCCAGCCCGAAGCCGGCCAGGCCGACCTGGCGGCGCGGCGTGCCGAGCACGCGCAGGCGGTGCAGGCCAAGGTCGGCGAGGATCTGCGAGCCCGCGCCGGTGCGCCGCCATTGCGCAAGCGCGCCGGCCTTCGAAGCCG
>JAFLEB010000215.1 GCA_017302075.1 Lysobacterales bacterium | reverse complement strand
ATCGTCATTGCATCACCAGCAGCACCTTGACCAGAACGTAGAGCCCCAGCGCGGCGCCGATGCCGACCGCGGGCCACAGCAGCACATCGTCGCCCAGCGAGAACGCCGGCAGTCCCGGATCCTCGCGCCGCTGCTCCTGGTACTGGGCCAGCACCAGCGCCGACAGCAGGTAGAGGATCACCACGTAGCTGCGGCTGAGGAAGAACGACGCGGTGAAGAAGCCGACCAGCGACAGCAGCAGGGTCATCGCGATCGCGCGGCCTTCGGCCATGCCGGCCTCGATCTCGTCCAGCTCGGCGAGCGCGGTCTCGGCGTCGCCGTCGGCGGCGGGCGCGCCCTCGTGCTCCCAGCTCAGTTCGCCGAGCGGACGCGAAGCGGTCCACATCATCCGGAAGCCGTAGACCACGAACGCCAGCCACAGGGTGAAGCCGACGATGCCGGTCTCGGCGAGGATCAGCACGAAGGAATTGTGCGCGGTCAGCGGGTTGTAGTCGGTGTACATGTCCGGGCCCACGCCGAACAGCGGATGTTCGCGGAACATCTGCAGGCCTTCGTACCAGGATTCGACCCGGCCCTGGGCCGACTCCTCCTCCGGATCGATCTCGCTGAACCGCGACGGCAGCGCCAGCAGCACGCCGACCGCCGCTGCGCCGAGGGCGCCAGCCGTGAACAGCCCGCGTCGCTGCCAGACGAAGACGCCGAGCACCGCCAGCAGCGCCAGCAGCGCGCCGCGGGAGTCGGTGAGATAGATGCCGTACACCAGCACGCCCAGCACCAGCATCCAGAACAGCCGGCGGAGGCCCATCAGCCCGCCGCGGCTGCCGAGGTAGGCCGCCATCGGCACGCAGGCCACGAACAGCATGCCGAGGTCGTTGGGGTCGTTGAAGATGCCGACGTACTGGATGCGCGTGCCCTGCGACAGTTCGACGCCAGTCCAGCCCTGACCGGTGAGCGATTGTTCGATGCCGTGGATCGCCAGCACCGCCGCGCAGACCGCGAACACGGCCATGGTCTTCAGGATCCGGCTGCGACGATCCAGCCCCTGCGCGAACACCACATAGGCCAGCAGCACCGGCGCGAACTTGCCGAACTGCTCGATCGCGCCGCCGATCCAGCCGTTGAACACGTGCGAAAGCATCATCACCAGGAAAAAGCCGGCCAGCAGCAGGAACTGCGGCGGGTCGAAGCGCTTCTCGGTGGACAGCAGCCAGAAGCCGGCCGCGACCAGCAGCACGATCGGCTGCAGTGGCAGGCCGGCGTAATCGACCAGCGCGGGATAGTCCTGCGGACGGATCAGGACCAGCAGCAGGTACAGCAGCATCGCCGCGAACATGGCTTATCCGATCCGCGTCCGCGAGCGATAGCAGAACAGTTCGGGCAGGGCGAGCATCGCATCGAACCAGGCGGGATCCATCTCCCGCTCCACAGGGATGCGCTTCCAGCCGTAGCCCGGCCCCTCGCGCAGCGACTGCGCGCCGGTGACGTAACTGCAGCCGATCCGGTAACCGACCTCCGCAGCCGCGGCCATCACCGCCCCATCGTAGGCATCGGGACCGCCGACCGGATACGACACTGCCAGCGGCGCCGCGCCGAGTTCGCGCGCGATCGCCGCGTGCGAGGCCTGCAACTCCTCGCGCATCGCTTCGCGCGGCAGCTTGGCGAGCATCCGGTGGTCAACACCGTGCGAACCGATCTCCATCCCGCCCTCGCGCATCTCGCGCAATTGCGCCCAGGTCATCGGCCGGCAATCGGAATGCCCCCCGGCATCGGGCATCGACCACTGCGCCTGCAGCCGCTCGATCAGCGCCTGCTGCGCTTCCGCGGGCAAGGTCTTCAGCCGGTCGAGCAGCCGCGCGGCGAGCACCCGCCGTTCGCGCAGGTCGCCCGGAAGCGACATCGAAAGCCCCAGCTCCGGGGCATCGAGCTGCGCATCGGGCGCGGTGCACAGCATCCGCACCAGCCAGTCGTAGGCGAACGGACGGCCGGAGTCGATGTGCCCGGTCGACACGAAGAACATCGCCGACAGCCCCGCTTCGCGCAGCAGCGGATAGGCGACCCGGTGGTTGTCGTCGTAGCCGTCGTCGAAGGTGATGAGCACCGCGCGCCGCGGCAGCGGGCGGCCGCGATCGAGCCGTTCGAGCAGTTCGTCGAACCGCATCGGCGCACAGCGCCGGCGGACGATGCGGAGCTGTTCGCGGAAGCCCTCGGCCGAGGCGCTGACGAGGTCGGGGTCGAAGCGGAAACCGGCCGGCACCGCCGTCTCCAGGACCCGGTGGTACGCCAGGATGCGCACGTCTTCGCACAACGCGGCGCGCAGGCGCACGACCAGCGGCAGGGCCCCTGCGCGACGCAACATGCGCGCCAGCCGCGGCCGCAAACCGGCCGATGGCCTGGCGTGGTTCTCCGCCTGCACCAGCACCCCCCGTCGAATCCCTTGGCCCCATAGCCTACGCGATTCCGGCCTCGATCCGGCCGCCACGAGCGCCCCTGCGCCGCTTGCAAACCCGTGCCGGACGCGGTCCACTGCGCGCTCGCCGACACGACGGCAAGCCTGGGGCACGCTGCGCGCATGGGGGATCACGACGCCACCGCGCCCGATTTCGCGGCGATGTACCGCGAACTCGGGCTCGATGCGACCTGCTCGGTCGAGGCGCTGCGCAGCGCACGCCGCCGACGCATCGCGCGGCTGCATCCCGACCTGGGCGGCGCCGAGGCGGACACCGGCCGTCTGCAGCGCCTGAATCGCGCCTACGCCGCCGCGATCGCCTTCCACGCGCGTTTCGGACGGCTGCCGGGAGCGCCATCCCCCGGCCTGGCCATCCCGACGATCGCCGCATCGGCCGCGGGCGATGCGGCCGCCGCCGGTTCCGGCATCGCGCCGCCGCCGCGG
>JAFLEB010000214.1 GCA_017302075.1 Lysobacterales bacterium | reverse complement strand
TCCAGGCCGCCAGCCTGCGCCAGCTGTCCAACGACGAGGCGGTCGACAAGTCGGTCTCGCTCGAGTACCTGGACACGCTGCGCAGGGTGCCCGGCGTGCGCGAGGCCGCGATCGCCGGCCAGGTCCCGTTCGGCGGCTCCAGCAACAACAGCAGCGTGAACCTCACCCCGGACCAGGAACGCCCGACGCTCAACGCCACCGTCTACATGGACGAAGGCAACCTCGTGGATACCTTCGGACTGAAGCTGGTCGCCGGTCGCGACTTCAACAGCGACGAGTTCCAGGACATCAGCGAGCTTCAGAAGGCCGGCGACAAGGCGCAGATCCCGGTCGCGATCATCAACCGCACCATGGCCGAGAAGCTGTATCCCGGGCAGAACGCGGTCGGCAAGGTGTTCTACAGCTGGACCACCGCGCCCACCCGCGTGGTCGGCGTGGTCGAGGAACTGGCGCGACCCAACAGCCTGGACCAGGGGGCCTACGCGATGATCTTCCCGCTGCGCGAGTACGGCGCCGGCAAGCACTACCTCCTCCGCACCGAACCCGCGCGTCGCGCCGAAGTACTGCAAGCGGCGCTCGCGGCGCTCAAGAAGACCGATCCCAACCTGCTGGTGGTCAACCAGGACACCTTCGAGGAAATCCGCGCGGGTTACTTCGAGAACGACCGTGCGATGGCGTGGATGCTGGTGGTGGTGATCGTCGCCCTGCTGCTGGTCACCGCGCTCGGCATCGTCGGCCTTGCCAGCTTCTGGGTGCAGCAGCGGACCAAGCAGATCGGCGTGCGCCGTGCGCTGGGTGCGACCCGCGGGCAGATCCTGCGCTACTTCCAACTCGAGAACTTCCTGCTGGCCACGGTCGGCATCGCGATCGGCATGCTGCTGGCCTACTCGATCAACCAGTTGCTGATGGCCAAGTACGAACTGCCGCGCCTGCCGCTGCATTACCTGCCGCTCGGCGCGCTCGCGTTGTGGCTGCTCGGCCAGGCCGCGGTGTATGGGCCGGCGCGGCGTGCGGCGGCGGTGCCGCCCGCGGTGGCGACCCGCAGCGTATGAGCGCCGCGCACACCCGCATGCGACGCCACTGCGCCTGCCTCGCGACCTGCTTCGTGCTCGCGATGGCCCCGGCCATGGCCTCGCCCACCGACCCGCCGGGCGATGCCGCGACGCTGGACGCCACCATCGGCGCGCTCGACGGCGCGTTGTTCGATGCCTTCAACCGCTGCGCGGACCCCGCGCAGCTGCGGGTGCACGCGCGCTACTTCGCGCCGGACGTCGAGTTCTACCACGACACCGGCGGCGTCACCTGGACGCGCGAGGCGATGCTCGCCAACACCCGTACGCACGCCTGCGGCCACTACACCCGCAGCTTGGTGCCGGGCAGCCTGCGCGTCTCGCCGATCAAGGATTTCGGGGCCATCGCCACCGGTGTCCACCGGTTCTGCCAGGCCGGCGCCGCGCGATGTGAAGGTGAAGCCGACTTCGCGATGGTCTGGCGCCTGCGCGATGGCGAATGGCAAGTCACGCGCGTGCTGAGTTACGGCCATCGCCGCAACCCGGCGGCGGAATCCCCGTAGGATTGCCGCATGCCCACCATCCTCGTCATCGACGACAATCCTTCGGTCGCGACCGCGCTGGACGTGCTGTTCTCGCTGCACGACCTGCACACGCTGCGCGCCGAGTCGCCGCGCGCCGGGCTTGACCTGCTGGCCCGCGAAGCCGTGGACCTGGTGATCCAGGACATGAACTTCGAGGCCGACACCACCTCGGGCGACGAGGGCGTGGCGTTGTTCCACCAGATCCGCGCGCGCCATCCCGACCTGCCGGTGATCCTGCTCACCGCGTGGACCCACCTCGAGTCGGCGATCGACCTGGTCAAGGCCGGCGCCGCGGATTACCTCGCCAAGCCTTGGGACGACCGCAAGCTGCTGGCCACGGTCAACAACCTGCTGGAACTCGGCGAGGCGCGCCGCGAACTCTCGCAGGCCCGCGCCGGCGAGCGCACGCGCCGCGACGCGCTGCTGCAAGGGCACGACCTGCGCGGCCTGGTGTATGCCGACCCGGCCAGCGAGGCGGTGCTCGCGCTTGCGTGCCAGGTCGCGCGCTCGGACTTGCCGGTGCTGGTCACCGGCCCGAACGGCGCGGGCAAGGAACGCTATGCGGAGATCATCCACGCGAATTCCGCGGTGGCCGGCGGGCCGTTCGTCGCGCTCAACTGCGGCGCGCTGCCGGCGGAGCTGATCGAGGCCGAACTGTTCGGCGCCGAGGCCGGCGCCTACACCGGCGCGACCAAGGCACGCGAGGGCAAGTTCGAGGCCGCCGACGGTGGCACGCTGTTCCTCGACGAGATCGGCACCCTGCCGCTGGCCGGCCAGGTCAAGTTGCTGCGCGTGCTCGAGACCGGCCGCTTCCAGCGCCTGGGCAGCAACCGCGAACGCAGCGTCAAGGTGCGCGTGGTCAGCGCGACGAACGCCGACCTGCCCGCGCTGATCGCCGAGGGCCGCTTCCGCGAGGACCTCTACTACCGCCTCAACGGCATCGAGCTGCGGGTGCCGCCGCTGGCGCAGCGCCCCCGCGACATCCTGCCGCTGGCCCGGCACTTCCTGCCGCCCGGCAAGCGGCTTGACGAGGATGCGGCGCGCGCGCTGCAGCGACACGCGTGGCCCGGCAACGTGCGCGAATTGCGCAACGTGATGCAGCGGGCGGCGTTGCTCGCGCGCGGCGACGTGATCGGCGCCGCGGACCTCGCCCTGCCGGCTGCGGCGGAGGCGGCAACGGCTGGCGGCGACGAGCCCGATCGCGCCAGCATCGAGGCCGCGCTCGCGCGCAACGGCGGCGTGCTGGCGCAGGCCGCGGCCGACCTGGGCTTGTCGCGGCAGGCGTTGTACCGCCGCCTCGACCGCCTCGGCATCCCGCGCGGCTAGGCGCAGCGTCGT
>JAFLEB010000213.1 GCA_017302075.1 Lysobacterales bacterium | reverse complement strand
GGCTGGGGCGGAGGCTCGTCCGGCGGCGGCTGGTCGGGTGGCGGCGGCATGTCCGGGGGCGGTGGCGCCTCGGGGAGTTGGTGATGACCGGCGTCCTGGCCCGCGCATGGCGCCACCTGGCGACGCCGGCGGCCCCGGCCTGGTTCCCGGCCGAGGCGATGGACCGCATCGCCGCCGCGATCGCGATGAGCGAGAGCTGCCATACCGCCGAAGTCTGTTTCGCGGTCGAGGCGACCCTGCCCTGGGGCGCGCTCCTGCGTGGCGTCGAGGCGCGCCAACGCGCGGAAGGTGCGTTCGCGCAGCTCAAGGTCTGGGACACCGCTGCCAACAACGGCGTCCTGGTCTACCTGCTGATGGCCGACCACCGGATCGAGATCGTCGCCGACCGCGGCCTGGCGGGGCGGGTGAGCGAGGCCCAGTGGCGCGGCGTCTGCCAGCTGATGGAAGGGGCGCTGGCCAGCGGCGAGCACGTGGATGCCGTGGTCGCCGGCATCGAGGCGATCGGCGACCTGCTGGCGAGCCACTATCCGCGCGAACCCGGCGACGGCGACATCGATGAATTGCCGAACCGGCCGGTGATGCTCTGAGGGCGCGCCCGCGTTGATTGACGCGCGCGTCGTCGCGACGCTGGGGCACAATAGCCGGATGCCTTACCTCCACCAGATCGATCCCATCGCCCTCGACCTCGGGACCTGGAACCTGCCGCTGCTCGGCAGCGTGCATCCGCAGGTCCACTGGTACGGCGTGATGTACCTGCTGGGCTTCCTCGTGGCCTGGTGGCTGGGGCGCAGGCGCGTGCGCGCCGGGCGCCTGCCCGGGGTCGACGAGCAGGGCTTCGGCGACCTGATGTTCTACGCCATGCTCGGGGTGGTGCTGGGCGGCCGCCTCGGCTACATCCTGTTCTACGACTTCCCGGCGTTCGCCGCCGCGCCGCTGTCGATCTTCAAGGTGTGGGAAGGCGGCATGAGTTTCCACGGTGGCCTGCTGGGAGTGCTGGTCGCGGTCGCGTGGTGGGCGCGCAAACATCGCCTGCACTTCTTCGACGTGGTCGATTTCGTCGCGCCGCTGGTGCCCGCGGGCCTCGGCTTCGGCCGCCTCGGCAACTGGATCGGCGGCGAGCTCTGGGGCAAGCCCACCCAGGGCACGGCCTTCGATGGCTGGGGCGTGGTGTTCCCGCGCGCGCTGCCGCAGCCGTTCGCATCGATGGATGCCGCCACCCTCAAGGCGCAGTTCGATGCCGGCCTGCTGGATGCCTTCGCCCGCCATCCTTCCCAGCTCTACCAAGCCTCGATGGAGGGCGTGGCGATGTTCGCGGCGCTGGTCTGGTACTCGCGCCGGCCGCGCCCGCGCTACGCGGTGTCGGGCCTGTTCGCCCTGCTCTACGGCAGCTTCCGCTTCCTGGTCGAGTTCGTCCGCGAACCCGACGCGCAACTGGGCTACCTGGCGTTCGGCTGGGTGACGATGGGGCAGGTGCTCAGCACGCCGTTGATCCTGCTTGGGCTGTTCTGGCTGTGGAAGTCACGGACCTCGCCGACCCTGATGCCGACCCCCTCTCCCGCCCCTTCGGGGCACCCTCTCCCGCCAGGGGAGAGGGGCAAGCATGGCGCCTGACGGATGAAGCAGTACCTCGACCTGCTGCGCCACGTGCTGGAACACGGCAGCGAGAAGTCGGACCGCACCGGCACCGGCACGCGCAGCGTGTTCGGCTGGCAGATGCGCTTCGACCTGGCCGAGGGCTTCCCCTTGGTCACCACCAAGAAGCTGCACCTGCGCTCGATCGTGCACGAGCTGCTGTGGTTCCTGCAGGGCAGCACCAACATCGCTTACCTGAAGGCGAACAAGGTCAGCATCTGGGACGAGTGGGCCGATGCCGACGGCGAGCTCGGCCCGGTCTACGGCAAGCAGTGGCGCAGCTGGGAAGGCGCCGACGGCAAGGCCGTGGACCAGATCGCGTGGCTGGTCGACGAGATCCGCCGCAACCCCGATTCGCGCCGGCTGATCGTCAGCGCCTGGAACGTGGCGGAGCTGCCGCGGATGGCGCTGATGCCCTGCCATTCGCTGTTCCAGTTCTACGTGGCCGACGGCAAGCTCAGTTGCCAGCTCTACCAGCGCAGCGGCGACATCTTCCTCGGCGTGCCGTTCAACATCGCCAGCTATGCGCTGCTCACCCACATGGTCGCGCAGGTCTGCGGGCTCAAGGTCGGCGATTTCGTGCACACCCTGGGCGACGCGCACCTGTACTCGAACCATTTCGAGCAGGCCCGCGCGCAGCTCGCGCGTGAGCCGCGCGCGTTGCCCCGGTTGAGGCTGGATCCCGACGTGCGCGACATCTTCGGCTTCCGCTACGAGGACATCGCCATCGACGGCTACGACCCGTGGCCGGCGATCAAGGCACCGGTCGCGGTCTGATACCGGCAACTCGCATGCATGTGTCGCTGATCGCCGCGCTGGATCGCAATTTCGCCATCGGCTACGGCAATGCCTTGCCCTGGCACCTGCCGGACGACCTCAGGCGCTTCAAGGCGCTGACCCTGGGCAAGCCGGTGCTGATGGGGCGCAAGACCGCCGAGTCGCTCGGCCGCGCGCTGCCGAAGCGACGCAACCTGGTGCTGACCCGCGGTGGCCGGGTGCCGTTCGCGGGCATGCAGACGGTGGCCTCATTGGACGAGGCGATCGCGCTGGCGGCGGGCGAGGCCGGCGAACTGTGCGTGATCGGCGGCGGCGAGGTGTATGCGCAGGCCTTGCCGCGGGCCACGCAGTTGCACCTCACCTGGGTGGACACCACGGTCGACCAGGCCGATGCCTTTTTCCCGCGCTTCGATGCGGCCGACTGGCGGGAAGTGGCGCGCGTCGCGCATCCGGCCGATGCGGCGCACGCCCACGCGTTCGCCTTCGTGGACTACGTGCGCGCCTGATCGGCGGCGGGCGCCGGCGGGCGCCGGTTCGGGTCGCG
>JAFLEB010000212.1 GCA_017302075.1 Lysobacterales bacterium | reverse complement strand
GCCAGGCCGAGGTCGCCGGCGAGGTGGCGTTCGTGGAATTCGTCGAACAGCAGCGCACCGACGCCTTCCAGCAGCGGGTCGTCCTGCAGCATGCGGGTGAGGATGCCTTCGGTGACCACCTCGATCCGCGTGTTCGCGCCGACCTTGTTCTCGAAGCGGATGCGATAGCCGACGGTGTCGCCCACCGCTTCCCCCAGCTGCTTCGCCATGAAGCCGGCGGCGGCGCGCGCGGCGACCCGGCGCGGTTCCAGCATCACGACCTTCTTGCCGCCCAGCCAATCCGCCTCAAGCAGCGCCAGCGGCACCTGCGTGGTCTTGCCCGCGCCGGGCGGCGCTTCCAGCACCAGCCGCGGATGCCGCGACAGCGAGGCCTGGATCTCCGGCAGCAAATCGGCGATGGGGAAGTGCATGGCGTCATTGTAGGAGCGCCTAGAAGCCCCATCGATGGAATCGGTGCTGGCCCGGAGCGCGTTCGAGCGCGCCAAGGATGGCGCGCGGCCGCGAATCGCAGCCGGATGCGGAGCCTGAGCGGCGAATGCCTCCGGGTCGGCGCCGATTCCATCGTGCGATGTGGCGGCATCGTAAAATCGCGCCATGCAGCTCATCGACATCGGCGCCAACCTCACCCACGACAGCTTCGACCACGACCGCGCCGCGGTGCTGCAGCGCGCGCGTGATGCCGGTGTGTCGCGGATGATCGTCACCGGCGCCAGCCGCGACCACTCCCCGAAGGCGCTTGCGTTGGCGCAGCAACATCCTGGCGAACTGTTCGCCACCGCCGGCGTGCACCCGCACCACGCCACCGAATACACCGAGGAATGCGATGCCGAGATGCGCGCGCTGCATGCGCATCCGGAGGTGGTGGCGGTGGGCGAATGCGGGCTGGACTACTTCCGCGACTTCTCGCCGCGACCCGCGCAACGCAAGGCGTTCGAACGCCAGCTGCAGATCGCCGCCGAGAACGGAAAGCCACTGTTCCTGCACCAGCGCGACGCGCATGCCGACTTCATGGCGATGATGAAGCAGTTCGATGGCCGGCTCGGGCCGGCGGTGGTGCATTGCTTCACCGGCACTCGCGAGGAACTGTTCGACTACCTCGACCAGGACTGGCACATCGGCATCACCGGCTGGCTGTGCGACGAACGCCGTGGCCTGCACCTGCGCGAGCTGGTCAGGTCCATCCCGGGCAACCGGCTGATGATCGAAACCGACGCGCCCTACCTGCTGCCGCGCACCGTGAAGCCGCAGCCTTCCCACCGGCGCAACGAGCCGATGTACCTCGCCCACATCGTGGAGGAACTGGCCCGCGACCGGGGCGAATCGGTGGCGGCGACGGCGGCGGCGACCACCGCCACCGCGGCTGCGTTCTTCGGGTTGCACACGGGCGACGGATCCACGCAGGCGGATCCGTCGCGGACGGGCGGCGTGGCCGTTACTTGATCGCGGCGGCGAACGCCGGGTCCTTCAACAGCGCCTCGGCGTTGAGCTTGATCGTCTCGTTCAGGGCGCCGAAGACGTTCGCGAACTTGTTGGTGTTGCGCTCGGTGGTCTTCACCTGGTCGAACAACACCTGCCCCGCCGCATCCTTCACCACGTACCGGATGCGCAGCGTCCAGTCGACGCTGTAGCCCAGGTCGTCGATCAGGAACTCCTGGATCTCGCCGGTCAGCACATTGCCCTCGCTGCCGACCTTCACGCCGACGAAGCGCAGCTCGGCGAACACCGCATCGCGCACGAACACGTCGATGTTGCGGTCGAACAGCAGGTTGCCCATCGCCGTGTTGCGGATCTGGTTCGACTTGACCTTGCCCTGCTGCGCGGGAAGGTAGGAGAACTCCTGCACTTGCGCCTTGCCCTCGCCGACCATCACCGAACTCGGCGCGTAGTTCAGCGGGATCGTCGATGCGCACGCGGACAGCGCGAGCACGAGACCAGCAAGGAAAATCCGACCCAGGTTCCGCATACTCCCCTCCTTCGTTGTGGTGCCAGGCCCCGCCATCATGGCGCGGCGCATGGCTCGCGCCTCCCCGGCGCGAGCCTGCATTAGACGGGCATGCACATGCCACGGCAATGGGGAAAATCCACCCCGGGGGAGCTCAGCTGCGCATCCCCACGCCGCACTTGAGCAGCCACAGGCCGATCGCGGCGAGCGCCGCCACGAAGCCCAGCATCAGCGCGAAGGCCAGCCACAGCGGCACGTCGGAGACGCCGAGCAGGCCGTAGCGGAACGCGTTCACCATGTAGAAGATCGGGTTGAGATGGGTCGCGGCCTCGGCCCAACCGGGCAGCAGCTTGACCGAATAGAACACGCCGCCGAGGTAGGTGAGCGGGGTGAGGATGAAGGTCGGGACGATGGCGATGTCGTCGAACTTCTTGGCGTAGACCGCGTTGACGAAGCCGGCCAGCGAGAAGATCGTCGCGCCCAGCAGCACCGAGGCGATGGTCACCAGCGGATGCGGGACGCGCACCTTGGTGAACAGCATCGCCACGCACAGCACGATGGCGCCGACCATCAGCCCGCGCAGCACCGCGCCGGCGACGTAGCCGCCGAGGATCACCCAGTTCGGCATCGGGCTGACCAGCAGTTCCTCGATGTGGCGCCCGAACTTGGCGCCGAAGAACGAGCTGCTGATGTTGCCGTAGCTGTTCTGGATCACGCTCATCATCACCAGGCCGGGGACGATGAAGTCCATGTAGCGGATCCCGTCCATCGTGCCCACGCGCGAGCCGATCAGCCCGCCGAAGATCAGGAAGTACAGGGTCATGGTGATCGCCGGCGGCATCAGGGTCTGGCCCCAGATGCGCAGGATCCGGTTCACCTCGCGGCGGACGATGGTGCCCAGCGCGACCAGGTTCGGGTTCGGCGTGGCGGCGCTCATGCGGCGGCCCCCGGCTTGCTGGTCATGCGCACGAACAGTTCCTCGAGGCGGTTGGTCTTGGTGCGCATCGAGCGCACCCGGATGCCGGCGGC
>JAFLEB010000211.1 GCA_017302075.1 Lysobacterales bacterium | reverse complement strand
CGCGCTGGCGCGGGCCCTGGCCAAGGCCCGGGACCGTCGCGCATGAGCCCGGCGCAACCCGCGCGCGCGGTGCGCGGCAGCAAGCTCACCCGTGCGCAGATCGCCGAGCTGTTCACGCGGCTGCGCGACGCCAACCCGACCCCGACCACCGAACTCGACTACAGCTCGCCGTTCGAACTGCTGGTCGCGGTGGTGCTCTCGGCGCAGGCCACCGATGTCGGCGTCAACAAGGCCACCCGCCGCCTGTTCCCGGTGGCCAACACCCCGGCGGCGATCGTCGCGCTGGGCGAAGAGGCGCTGAAGGAGTACATCAGCACCATCGGCCTGTTCAACGCCAAGGCGGCGAACGTGGTCGCGCTCTCGCGCCTGCTGCTGGAACGCCATGCCGGCGAGGTGCCGCGCAGCCGCGAGGCGCTCGAGGCCCTGCCCGGCGTGGGCCGCAAGACCGCGAACGTGGTCCTCAACACCGCGTTCGGCGAACCGACCATCGCCGTCGACACGCATATCTTCCGGGTCGCCAACCGCATCGGGCTGGCACCGGGCAAGGACGTGCGCACCGTCGAGGACAAGCTGGTCCGGCTGGTGCCCGCGGAATTCGCGCGCGACGCCCACCACTGGCTGATCCTGCACGGGCGCTACACCTGCAAGGCGCGCACCCCGGATTGCGCGCACTGCCTCCTGCACGACCTGTGCCGCTGGCCGGCGAAGGCTCCGCTGGCGCACCGCGACAGTGCATGGCGGCCGCATGTCGGGAAAAAGACAGCGCTGTCACAATAACGAAAGATTCACGCCCTAGGCTGCGCGCCAATGCGGCCCTGCGCCGCCTTTCCGACAAGGCCCCTTCCATGCTCCCCATCCGCCGCACCCTCCCGCTGGCCCTGCTGGCCGCGCTCGCCGCTCCCGCCGCCCAGGCCGAAGTGCCGATCGACGTCATCGGCGGTTCCGAAATCACGTTCGAAGGCCTGTTGCAGGCCGATGCCAACTGGTTCAACAGCGACTTCGCCAACCTCAACGGCGACCCGCAGGACGGTCGCGACGCCGATTTCGAGATGCGCCGTGCGGAGCTGGTGCTGAAGGGCAAGGGCCCGGGCAACTTCGAGTGGGTCGTGGGCTACGACGCCAAGGCCGACAAGTGGCTGGACACCAACGTCAAGTACAAGATCGGCGGCAACGGCAACCACTACCTGCAGTTCGGCCAGTTCAAGCAGCCGAACAGCCTGGAGGAGCTCAGCTCCACCAAGAACAACGACTTCGTCGCGAAGTCGATGATCACCAACACCTGGGGCATCGCGCGCCGCGTCGGCATTGGCTACGGCTATGGCGACGCGAACTGGGGCGTCAACGCCGCCTACTTCGACCGCGAGCTGAAGCACGGCCTCGCCGCCGGCCAGGGTTATGGCGTGCGCGGCACCTGGGCGCCGATCAACGAGGCCGGCAAGATCCTGCACCTCGGCCTGAGCTACGTGTCCTACAAGCCCGAACTCTCGACCCTGGGCGGCGCCAACCTCGACGACACCGCGCGCTGGCGCGCCCGTCCTGGCGCCGACCTGGCCGCTGCGCGCCTGGTCGACACCGGCAACCTGGTCGACGCCGACCGCAACACGACCACCGGCCTGGAGGCGTTCTGGGTCGGCGGCCCGGTCAAGCTGCAGGGCGAATACATGCGCACCCGCACCTCGCGCGGCGCCGGCCGCCCCGACTTCACCGGCAGCGGCGCCTACGTGGCCGCGGTCTGGAACATCACCGGCGAAACCTGGGGCTACAAGGCCGGCGTGCCGACCACGCCGCTGCCCAACGAACCCGCCACCGGCATGTGGCAGCTGGGCCTGCGCTACGACACCATCGACCTCGACGACGGCAACCTCGACACCTCCGGCGCCACCCCCGTGGTGACCGGCGTGCTCGGCGGCCAGATGGACACCTGGACCGTCGGCGCCAACATGTACTGGCGGTCGAACTTCAAGTTCGCCCTGAACTACGTGAAGGTCGACAGCAGCCGCTACATCAGCGCGCAGAAGCGCATCGTCGAGGACAACCCCAGCATCGTCGAGTTCCGCGCGCAGTTCTACTGGTAAGCGCGCCAACACCCGCTCGCGATGCCCGAAGGGCGCGGCAACAGCCGCGCCCTTTTTCGTGGCCGCGCGACGCGCCCTGTCATCGCACTGTCATCCCGCGTCCATGCGGGTGTCATGCAACGGTTATGCAATGGGCGCCAGCCGGGCATCGCCCCGGATCGCCCACCAGGAGTCCTCCGTGTCCAAGACCCCATTGTTCCGCCTCGCCGCCCTTGCGCTGGCGACCAGCCTCGCCGGCAACGCCATCGCGGCCGACGCCACCGGCGCCGGCGCCTCCTTCGTGTACCCGGTCATGTCGAAGTGGTCGGCGGACTACGCCAAGGCCACCGGCAAGAAGGTCAACTACCAGTCCATCGGCTCCGGCGGCGGCATCGCCCAGATCAAGGCCGGCACCGTCGATTTCGGTTCCTCCGACGCGCCGTTGAAGCCCGAGGAGCTGGACAAGTTCGGCCTCGCGCAGTTCCCGTCGGTGATCGGCGGCGTGGTGCCGGTGCTGAAGGTCCCGGGCATCCAGGCCGGCGCGATGAAGCTGGATGGCGACCTGCTGGCCGACATCTTCCTCGGCAAGGTCACCAAGTGGAACGACCCGCGCATCGTCGCCCTGAACGGCGGGCTCAAGCTGCCCGACCTCAAGATCACCGTGGTGCACCGCTCCGACGGTTCGGGCACCAGCTTCAACTTCACCAACTACCTGTCGAAGGTGAGCCCGGACTGGAAGGCGCAGGTCGGCGAAGGCACCGCGGTGCAGTGGCCGGTCGGCATCGGCGGCAAGGGCAACGAGGGCGTCACCGCCTACGTGAAGCAGATCAACGGCTCGATCGGCTACGTCGAGCTCTCGTTCGCGTTGCAGCAGAAGCTGACCTACAGCCGCCTGAAGAACGCGGCCGGCAACTACGTCAACCCGAACGACGACACCTTCTCCGCCGCCGCCGCCAACGCCGACTGGGGCAAGG
>JAFLEB010000210.1 GCA_017302075.1 Lysobacterales bacterium | reverse complement strand
GATGTTGTCGGGCTCGGCCGCCACCGCCACCGGCTCCACCCGGGTGCCGGTCTCCGCGGCGACGGTGGTCGCGGCCGGTGCCGCCGGCTGCGCCGGGGCCGGAGCAGCAGGGGCCGCTTGCGCGGCCGGCGCCGCGGCGGCATCGGCCACCTCGATCACCGCGACCAGGGCGCCCTCGGACACCGTGTCGCCGAGTTGCACCTTGAGTTCGCGCAGGATCCCGGCGAACGGCGACGGGACTTCCATCGTGGCCTTGTCGGATTCCAGGGTGACCAGCCCCTGGTCCTTGGCGACGGTGTCGCCGGGCTTGGCGAGCAGTTCGATCACGGGCACGTCGCTGTGACCCCCGATGTCGGGGACGCGTGCTTCCTTCAGCTCGGCCATGCCGGACTCCGGTGCTTGCAAGGGCCCGTATTGTTGGCATACCCACGCGCCGGGAACAAACATTCGGCGGCGTATTTTTGTTTCACCCGGGTATTTCGCTGAATCGCCCCGAATCCCTGCCGGAAGTCGGGGTGACCGACGCCGTGGCAGGGCCACGATGCGCAACCCTCGCGACGATCGGGGCATCCCTTCCTGCACGGCGCCCTCCCCCGCGCCGCAGCGAGGTCCCCGATGCGATCCCTTCGACACCTGTGGTGGCGCGGCCTGCTGGCGTTGGGGCTGGTCCTTGCCGGCCTGGGCGGCGGACTGGGTGCCGCCAGCGTGGCCGAGCGGACGGCCGACTGCCCGGCCCGCCCGCTCGCCAACGCCGTCCACGCGTGCGTGGACGCGCTGCCGGCCTGATCGCCGGGCTCAGGGGTGCTCGGCCTCGGCGTGCACGCGCTCGCGGCGGATCAGGTACAGCCCGCTGCCGACGATGATCGCCGCGCCCAGCCAGGTCAGGCCGTCGGGCAGCACGCCCCACAGCGACAGGTCCAGCAGCACGCCCCAGACCAAGGCGCTGTATTCCAGCGGCGCGACCAGCGAGGCTTCGCCGCTGCGGAAGGCCTCGGTGATGGTGTACTGCCCGAGCGCGCCGGCGATGCCGATCCCCGCGATGATCGCGGCGTGCTCGCCGCGCAGCGGCACCCAGCCCGGCCACGCCAGCAGGCCCGCGCCCAGCGCCATCAGCGCGAGCAACCAGAAGGTGGTGGCCTGGGTGCTGTCGGTGCGCGCCAGCACGCGCACCAGGATCGCCGAGACCGCGTAGCCGAAGGCCGCCACCAGCACCGCCAGCCCGGCCAGGGTCAGCACGCCTTCGCCGGTCGGGCGCAGCACCACCAGCACCCCGAGCAACCCGACCGCGATCGCGGTCCAGCGCCGCGGGCCCACGTGCTCGCCGAGGATCGGCACCGACAGCGCGGTGATCAGCAGCGGCGCCACGAAGAAGATCGAGTATGCGGTGGACAGCGGCAGGCGCTTCAGCGCGTACACGAAGCTGGCCATCATCACGATGCCCAGCACCCCGCGCACCAGGTGCAGCGGCCAGCGCACGCGCAGCAAGGCGCCGGCGCCCGCGCTCGCCAGCGCCCAGCCGAGCACCAGCGGCAGCGAGGACAAACCGCGCATCGCGGCGACCTGGAACGGCGGGTAGTGCGCCGACAGCGTCTTCAGCCCGGCGTCCATCAACGCGAACAGGGCCACCGAGACCAGCATGAGCAGGGCGGCGCGTCGAGGTTGCAGGGCGGGGGTCGCGGGCATCCATCCAGCATGCGGTAACCTGCGCGCCCCGTCATCCCGCCTGCCGCCATGCCCTCGTTCGACATCGTCTCCGAAGTGGACACCCACGAACTCACCAACGCGGTCGACCAGGCCAACCGCGAGCTCGGCACCCGCTTCGACTTCAAGGGCGTGGACGCCAAGTTCGTGCTGGAGGACAAGGTGATCGCGCAGTCGGCGCCCAGCGATTTCCAGCTGCAGCAGATGACCGACATCCTGCGCGCGCGCCTGATCGCGCGGAAGATCGACGTGCGCTGCCTGGAGTTCGGCGACATCGAGACCAACCTGGCCGGGGCGCGGCAGAAGGTCACGGTCAAGCAGGGCATCGAGCGCGAACTGGCGAAGAAGCTGCAGGGCGCGATCAAGGACGCCAAGCTCAAGGTCGAGGCGCAGATCAACGGCGAGAAGCTGCGCGTCACCGGCAAGAAGCGCGACGACCTGCAGGCGACGATGGCGCTGCTGCGCGGCCAGGACTTCGGGCTGCCGCTGCAGTTCGACAACTTCCGTGACTGAGGCCGTCCCGGCGCAGGTCGAGGCCGCGGCTGTCGAACAGCATGTCCGCCGCTGGCTGGAGCGCGCGGTGATTGGGCTGAACCTGTGCCCGTTCGCGAAGTCGGTGTACCAGAAGGCGCAGGTGCGGATCGTGGTCAGCGACGCCAGCACCGAACGCGCCCTGCTCGAACAGCTCGGCGAGGAGCTCGCCCTGCTGCGCGACACCCCGGCGGAGGCGATCGACACCACCCTGCTGGTGCACGCGCAGGTGCTGCAAGACTTCCTGGACTACAACGACTTCCTCGACGATGCCGATGCGCTGGTCGAGGCGATGGACCTGGCCGGCGAGCTGCAGGTCGCCAGCTTCCATCCCGACTACCAGTTCGCCGACACCGAGCCGGACGACGCCGGCAACCTGACCAACCGCGCGCCCTATCCGGTGCTGCACCTGCTGCGCGAGGCCAGCATCGACCGCGCGGTCGCCGCGTATCCGCAGCCGGACGCGATCATCGCGCGCAACATCGCGACGATGCAGGACCTCGGGCTCGAGGGATTCCGCGCCCTGCTTTCCGACGACGCCTGAACCCCCAAGGGCGGAGCAGGTGCCGGGGCATTGCTGCGGAAAGCAGGCCATGGATGGCCTGCGGCGGCGACTCGAACAGGATGTTCGCAGGAGCCGAGTAGCAGTCATGCCTTGGCAGCTGCTTCGCAGCCAGGTGGCAATCAGCTCGCCGCAAACAAACGGGTGCGATCTTCCTCGCCCAGTGCCCGCCACTGCCCGTCCGGCAGGTCGCCCAGCGTCAACCCGCCGACGCGTTCGCGGTGCAGCGCTTCGACATGGTTGCCGACTGCCGCGAACATCCGCCGCACCTGGTG
>JAFLEB010000021.1:20356-29059 GCA_017302075.1 Lysobacterales bacterium | reverse complement strand
GTGGCGGGGCTCGCAGGCATGCGCCGCCAGCTGCAGGGCCAGCCAGTCGCGGTGCGCGTGCAGGAAGCGGTCGCCGGCGGCGAGGCTGGCGCGCAGGGGCAGGGTCAGGCGCGCGCCGCGTTCGTCCACGCTGAGCTTGATCCGCCGCGCGCGGGGATCGCGCACGCGGAGCACGTCGATGCGACGGCCATCCGCGAGCACCAGCCCGACGCTGTCGCGCTGCACCGAAGGCGGCTTCGCCGCGATGCGGGTGGGCGAGAGCAGGCGGAACAGCGAACGCATGCGCGGATTCTATGTCCCCGCCCGGCCGGGCAGGTGGCCGGTAACGCTCAGTCCGCCTTGCTGAGCTTGAACGCCTGCTCCAGCACCGCGAACAGGCGCTTGAACTCGCCCGCCATCAGCGCGAAGCGCGCATCGAGTTCGGCCGCCACGTCCTCGCGGTCGCTGGACTCCAGCTGGTCCACCGCGCCGTCGAGCAGCTTGAACTTGCGCACCACCAGGTCTTCGCCGACCACGAAGCTGACGTGGTCGTCCAGCACCAGCGCGAGGCGGGTGACCTGCTTGCCGGCCTCGAGGTGCTTGGCGATTTCCTCGCCCGACAGTTCCATGCGCTGCACCTTCACCACCGCGCCGGTGTCGGCGGGGTCGCGCAGCTCGCATTCGTCGCCCAGCGAGAGCCCGTCCGGCAGCGCATCGCCGGCGACCCAGCCGGTCAGGATCGCGCGAGGCGCGACTTCGGCGTTGAGCGGCAGCGCGGGGAAGCTGCCGAGCGCGCGGCGCACCTCGGAGACCACGGCCTCGGCGGACTTGCGCGACGAGGTGTCGACGGCGATCACCCCGAGCCCGCCGTCGAGCAGGGCATCGGTGCGCACCGGGCGCACGAAGGCACGCGGCAGCAACTCCATGACCAGTTCGTCCTTCAGCCGCTTGCGGGTGCGGCCGCCCGGCTTGCGGCCTTCCTTGTCCTCGATCGCCGCCAGCTTCTTCTGCAACAGGTCGTTGACCACCGCGCCCGGCAGCAGCTTGTCCTCGCCGCCGACGGTGATCCAGGTGCTCGGGGCGATGGCGTGGCTCAGGGCGTCGCCATGCTGGCCCATCGGCGGCACGAAGCCGCGGCTGGAAAGCTCCAGCGGCCCGACCGGCTTGAGCGCGCACTCGGCGAGGTGCGATTCGAGGTCGGCGAGGTCGAGCGTGGTCGGGAAGCGGAACAGCGTCAGGTTGCGGAAGAACATCGAAATTACCTTGTCGTCATCCCGGCGAACACCGGGATCCAGTGGTTGGCTGCAGTGGCGTGTCGAGAGCTGGATCCCGGGGTCCGCCGGGATGGCAGCGGTTATGCGTCAGTGTCGGTGGCGGGCGTCGCATCCCCTGCGAGCCATGCATGCGCATCGGGCGATGCGCCGTCGCCGCGCCTGCCGAGCGCGAGGAAGTCGAACAGCGTCGGGTCGCTCAACTGCGAGGGGCGGATGTCGCCCAACGCGCGCGACATGGTCTCGATGCGGCCGGGCGATTCCTTCTCCCACTGCGCCAGCATCTTCTTGACCTGCTTGCGCTGCAGGTTCTCCTGCGAGCCGCACAGGTTGCACGGGATGATCGGGAACCCCTTCGCCTCCGCATAGGCCTCGATGTCGTCCTCGCGGACGTAGGCCAGCGGGCGGATCACGACGTGCTTGCCGTCGTCGCTGAGCAGCTTCGGCGGCATGCCGCTGAGCTTGGCGTGGAAGAACAGGTTCAGGAAGAAGGTGTTGACCAGGTCGTCGCGGTGGTGGCCCAGCGCGATCTTGGTGAACCCGTGCTGCGCGGCGTACGTGTACAGCGCGCCGCGGCGCAGCCGCGAGCACAGCGAACACATCGTCTTGCCTTCCGGGATCACCCGGCTGACCACCGAATAGGTGTCCTGCTCGAGGATGTGGAAATCCACGCCGATCGACTTCAGGTACTCCGGCAGCACGTGTTCCGGGAAGCCGGGCTGCTTCTGGTCCAGGTTGACCGCGGTGACCGAGAACGACACCGGCGCCTTCTTCTGCAGCTGCAGCAGCACGTCCAGCATGGTGTAGCTGTCCTTGCCGCCGGACAGGCAGACCATGACCTTGTCGCCGTCCTCGATCATGCCGAAGTCGGCGATCGCCTTGCCGACCTGGTGGCGCAGGCGCTTGGCCAGCTTGTCCGCCTCGCGCTTGCGGCGCTGGGCGATGGACACGGGTTCGGCGAGGGGCAGGTCGAGGGCGTGCATGGGACGCGCATTCTACCCGCCGCGGCCGGCCCGCCGCCGCGCTATGCTCGGCGCATGGGCCACCCGCTCGATCCCGCCGAACTCGCGCGCCTGTCGCGGCGCGTGGTCGAGCTGCGCCTGGAGCACCGCGACCTGGACGGGGCCATCGAGCGCCTGGCCGCCGACATCCAGGCCGACGAGCTGGCGCTCAAGCGCCTGAAGAAGCGCAAGCTGCAGCTCAAGGACCAGATCGCGTGGCTGGAGAACGCGCTGATCCCGGATGAGCCTGCCTAGCAGGCGTCGGCGGGCGCGATGCGCCCGCGCGCTCAGCTGGCGTCGCCGGACGCCTGCGACGGGCCCGGCGGTTCCGCCGGCAGCGCGGCATGCTCGCCCGTGGTGCGGGTGCTGTCCGGGCTGATCTTCTCGATGGTGTGGCGCAATTCGCGCCCGAGCACCACGCGTGCATCCTTGGCCCAGCCGTTCAGGCGTTCGTCGAAGGCCAGCTTGCCGTTGCCGTCGGCCCACACCAGCTTCAGCTCGCGCAGCTTCTGGATGAAGCCGCGGAACAGGCCCTTGTCGAAGAATTCGGGCGCGGTGTTGGCGTACAGCAGCGCTAGCCGCTGCGCCGCCAGCTGGCAGAGGCTTTCCAGCTCGCCGGCGCTGAGCTTGCCGGGGCCGTTCTTCACCAGCACCGAGATCGCGATGTAGTAACGCTCGAACGCCTGCTGCAACGCATGCCCGTGCGCGCGCAGGCGGAACACTTCGTCGGTCTGCCCGGCATTGCGCTGGTAGATGCCGCCGTCGTCGTCGCCGACCCGTTGCAGCAAGCCCTCGCGCACGAAGACCTCGAGGGTGCGGTCGATGCGTTCGGCGAAGCCGTCCTCGTCCCAGGGCAGGAACAGTTCGGCCTGCAGGAACGGATAGAGCGCGCGCCCCAGCCGTTGCAGCTGGGCGCGGCCCATGCGGCGGTTGTTGAGGAAGCAGACCGCGATCCACGCCGAGGCCGTGAACAGGTGCAGCACGTTGTTGCGGAAATAGCTGAGCAGCACCGCCGCCTCGCCGTCCACCGACAGCACGTCGCCGAGCGGATGCGGGGTGCGCGACAGCGTCCCGATCTCCTCGCCGTGGGCGATGATCTGCTGCGGGGTGTGCGGGGTGACGGTGACGTGCTCGGCGTAGGGCACGTCCGCCAGCAGGGTCTGCGCCAGCGCGATCTGCGCCAGCAGGTCGGCCTCGCCCATCGCATGCCGCGGCGTGGACAGCATCGCCAGCGCCAGCAGGTTGATCGGGTTGACGTCGGCGGCGCGGTTGACGTTGACCTGGATGGCCTGCGCCAGCTCGTCGATGGTGTCGGACAGCCAGGCCGGCTTCTCGTCCTCGGGCACGGGCTTGCCGTCCCAGCCGGCATGCGCCTGCAGCACGTCGTCCAGGCGGATCGGCTCGCCGAAGTTCACCACCACTTGGCCGAAGTTGCTGCGCAGCACCTTCGGGATGCCCAGCAGCAGCTGCCAGATCGATTCCTTTTCCTTCGGCTTGCCCGACAGCTCGTCCAGGTAGCTGCGGCCTTCCATCAGCTTCTCGTAGCCGATGTACACCGGCTGGAACAGCACCGGCCGGCTGGGCTGGCGCAGGTAGGCGCGCACCGTCATCGCCAGCGAGCCGGCCTTCGGCGGCAGCAGGCGGCCGGTGCGCGAACGCCCGCCCTCGATGAAGTATTCGATCGAATAGCCGCCGGCGACCAGTTGCGCCATGTACTCGCGGAACACCGCCGAGTACAGCGCGTTGCCCTTGAAGCTGCGGCGGGCGAAGAACGCGCCGCCCTTGCGCAGCAGGGTGCCCACCACCGGCAGGTTCAGGTTGATGCCGGCGAAGATGTGCGGCGGGACGATGCCGTGGGTGTACAGCAGGTAGCTCAGCAGCAGGTAATCCATGTGGCTGCGGTGGCTGGGCACGTAAACCACCTCGTAGCCCGGCGCCGCCTGCTTGAACTTGTCGAGGTGGTGGACCAGCACGCCGCGGTAGATCCGGTTCCAGACCCCGTTCAGCAGGAAGCTGGCGGAACGCACCACCGGGTGCGAATAGTCCGCGGCGATCTCGTAGGCATAGGCGTGCGCCTTCTGCCAAGCGGCGTCGTGGGTGCTCTTGTCGCGCCGGGCCTGGTCGGCAATCGCCTCGCGCACCGGATCGGCGGCCAGCACCTTGTCCACCAGCATGCGCCGGGTCGACAGGTCGGGGCCGACCACCACCTCGCGCACCCGGCGGAAGTGGGTGCGCAGCACGCGCGAGAGCTTGCGCACGGTGCGTTCCGGCTCCAGGCCCTCGGCGACGATCTCGCGCAGGGACACCGGCGGGGCGAACTGCACCAAGGTGTCGCGGCCGTTGAGCAGGATCGCCATCAGCCGGCGGAAGCGGCCGACCAGCGTCCAGTTCTCGGAGAACAGCACGCTGAACCAGCCGCTGCTGCGGTTCGGCGCCTGCCCGACGAAGATCGAGACCGGCACCAGCGCGACATCCAGCGCCGGGTCCTTGCGGTGCGCTTCCAGCAGCCGCGCCAGCGAGCCCGAATGGGTGCGGTGTTCTGGCCCGGGGACCAGGCCCAGCGCCTGCAGCGCGTTGGCGTGCCGGCGCGAGAGGGCCACGTAAGCGCGCTTGCGTCCCAGCGGGTCGCCGGGGATCGGCTGCAGCGGCGGCGGCAGGCCGGCCTCGCGGCAGGCGCGTTCCAGGATCAGGGCGTTGGACAGCCCGTAGTCCTCCAGCACGTAGCAGACCAGGCGGCCATCGTCGTACTCGCCCGGGGCTTCGGGTTCCAGCTCCAGTTTCAGCCAAGGGTCCAGCAGCCAGCCCAGCAGGCGGGCCCACAGCGGCGGCTTGGCCGCGCGGGCGCGCGGCGGGGCGACGGCCGGCGCACCCGCATCGGCGGCACCCGCTGCATCGGCGGGCGAGGGTTCGGGTGCGGCCAGGAAGCCGGGCAACGGCAGCGGGGCGGCCTCGGGCGCGGGTGGCGTCGGCAGGGCTTCGCCGGCCGGGTCGATCGCGTCCGCCGCCGGTGCGGCGGCGTCGGGGGCATCGAACAGGCTGGGCTGGCGCGGGGAGTCGGGACGGGTCGGCATCGCCGCCATTATGGCGAAGCGGGCTTGCCGGCGTCCGCCCCGGGGCCGAGCGAGGCCTCGGCGCGCGCCACGAAGTCGGCCAGGTACCAGTGCCCGTCGATCCGGACCGCCGGGACGATGGCGTCGATCGGCCGCCCGGCCAGGGTGTAGCGCAGGCGCAGGCGGGCACTGTCGCCGGTCTGCTCGAGCAGGCGCACGTCCAGTCCGCGCAGGCTGGCGTCCAGGTCCAGCCCGTACTGGTCGCGCAGCTGGGCCAGCAGGGTGGCGAGGAAGGGCGACAGCCGGCGCAGGCTGTCGTCCATCCCGAGCCTGGCGAAGGCGGCGTTGCCGGCCTTGCCGTCGATGCCGCTGCGCTGCGCGGCGGCCACCAGCGCGGTGAAGAAGCGGCGCGCGCGCGCCGGATCCGACAACGGGGCAGCCACGGCCCAGTCGCCGACCGCGGCGATCGCCTGCACCACGTGCTCCCGCTCGGCGGCGGTGTAGTCGGGGGCCTTCTGCACGTACTCGCCGCCGAACACCACCAGGGTGCGGAGGGTCTGGTCGATGTCGCGGTCGGCGCCCTTGAACTGACGGTCGAAGGTCGCGATCAGCGTCGATTGCGCGTCTTTTTGCTGCAAGGCGGCGAGCATCTTCGGCAAGCGAGCATCCAGTGGCAGCTCGTCCAGCGGCCAGCGCGTGCGGCCCGCGGACCACCCGCTCGCCAGCCGGGCGTGCAGGCCGGGCGGCACCGCGAGGCGGGCGAAGCCGGCGCCGTCGCGGGCCAGCAGGCGATCGCGCAGCAGCAGGACGGCATCGATGGGGCGTGTTGCCGGCGCGACCCGGGCCGCAGGCGCCACCGCGATCGCCGAGGAGGGCGTGGCGTCGCGCTGGCAGCCGCCCGCCAGCAACGCGCCCAGCAGGCCGGCCAGGAGCGCGAGGCGGTGCGGCAGCGAGCGCGTCATCGGCATTCCCGGGGTGGCATCGCCGGAGTGTCGGGGCGGCCGGCGCCGCGGCGCAAGCGCGGCCAAGAAAAAAGGAGGCCGGTGGCCTCCTTCAAATCCGGCCTGGGCCGGAGGACAGCAGTTGTGGCATGGCGCCGGCGAACCGGCTGGGTGCAGGCTAACGCCAGCGCCAAGTTAATGCAATACCTGATGAAACACCACGTAAATTATTGAATTACTTGGCATCATTGAGCGCAGCTTGCTTCTGCGCACGGCGCTCGCCGGGTGGCAGCGACCAAGCATTGTTGAACAGTGCGGGTTCCCAGCTGCCGTACAGCGGGTTCGGAAGGACCCACCAGCGTTGGCCGATCCAGTCCGCGTACGGCGCGATGGCCGCGCGTCGTCCATCAGGGGTGTTCGCGACGATCTGAACGAAGTCGCCCACCTGGTCGCCGAACTGCATCAGTACGCGATAGCGGCGCCCGACCAGTTGCCGGCGGCAGGATTTCTCGCTCCCTTCCTGCTCGCAGCCCTCGACCACGGTGCCTAGTCCGAGGAACTGGTTGGCGTCCTTGATCGGAAATCCGGTGGCGCGCAGGTTGTCGATGGTGGCCTGCGCTTGGTCGGCGGTGCGGTTGCTGATGTAGAAGATGGTGACGCCGCGCTTGGCCGCGGCATTGAGGAACTCGGCCGCACCGGGGAGTGCCGTCGCCTTGCGCTCGTTCACCCACACGCCCCAATTCGCATCGTCGTAGCCGCGCTGTTCGCGGATCTGGCGGACCTGGCTTGGCGAGTTGTCGAGCACGGTCTCGTCGACGTCGACAATGATCGCCGGTGGCAGCTTGCGTACGTCCCCATCGCGGTCTTCCTTCTGCAGCGCGTCCCAGCGTGTATCGGCCAAGGCCGCGGGCAGCTGCGCGGCGGCAGCGCGATAGATGGCGCGATACACCAGGTCGCGCTCCACCGATGTCTGGAACCACGCGGTCGCGTTCAGGCTGTCGTCTGCCGGCGGCGTGGCCGGTTCTTCCGTCATCGGCGGGGTTTGCGGCGCTGGCAGCGGCTCCGGTTTGGTGGCTTGGCTGGCGCAGCCGACCAGCAGGGCGGCGGCGAGGAGGCTGGGCATCAGGCGCATGGCAATGGCTCGTCTTCGGATGCGCGCGAGTGTACCCGGCCGCGATGACGGGCCAATGTCGCTTCAGTCGGCGAGCAGGGCGCGGATGTTGGCGATGCCGGCGCTGCGCCGTTCCGCCTTGTGCGCGGCATCGGCCACCGGGTCGGCGCCGTCGCGCTGCAATTCGTCGGACGGCAACTCGTCGAGGAAGCGGCTGGGCTTGAGCCGCAGGCGGTCGCCCCAGCGCTGCGCCTCGCGCGCGTGCGACAGCCACAGCCGCTCCTTGGCGCGGGTGATGCCGACGTAGAGCAGGCGCCGTTCTTCGTCGATGCGGCCTTCCTCGATGCTGGCCTCGTGCGGCAGGTTGCCGTCCTCGACGCCGACGATGAACACGAAGCGGAACTCCAGGCCCTTGGCCGCGTGCATCGACATCAGCCGCACCTGGTTGCCGGCGTCGCCCTTGTCGGCGTGCGACAGCAGCGCCAGCGCGGCGGCGAGCTCGCCGGGACCCGACGTCTTCGGGCCGTCGAACCAGTCGGCCAGTTCGTCCAGGTTGCGCCGGCGCGCATGGAACTGCGCCTCGTCCTTGCACAGCGCGCGCAAGGCGGCGAGCAGGCCGGAGCGCTCGTTGAGCTTGCGCACCAGCTCCGCCGGCGGCAGCGTGCGCGCGTCCGCGCGCAGCCCGCGGACGATGTCGCAGAAACCCTGCAGGGCATTGGCCGCGCGCGGCGGCAGCTGCTTGCCGATCGCCAGCGATTCCGCCGCCCGCGACAGCGGCAGGTGGCCCTGCGCGGCCAGCTCCCCGAGGCGCTGCAGCGAGGTCGCGCCGACGCCCCGGTTGGGCGACTGCACCGCGCGCAGGAAGGCGGCATCGTCGTCGGGATTGGCCAGCAGGCGCAGCCAGGCCAGCGCGTCCTTGACCTCGCCGCGGTCGAGGAAGGCGGTGCCGCCGCTCAGGTGGTAGGGGATGCGCAGCAGCTGCAACGCCTTTTCCAGCGCGCGGCTCTGGTGGTTGCCGCGGAACAGGATGCAGAACTCGCTCCACGGCGCGGCATGCTTCTGCGCGATGAACTGGATCTCCGCGGCGACCTTCTCGGCCTCGTGCGCGGCGTCCTTGCACTCCCAGACGCGGATGCGCTCGCCGTCGGCCTGGTCGCTCCACAGCGTCTTCGGGTGCTCGTGCGGGTTGTGCGCGATGAGGGCGTTGGCCGCGCGCAGCACGCGGTTGCTGCAGCGGTAGTTCTGCTCGAGCTTGATGATCTGCAGCGCGGGGTAGTCGCGCCCGAGTTCCAGCAGGTTCTCCGGGTTGGCGCCGCGCCAGGCATAGATGCTCTGGTCGTCGTCGCCCAC
>JAFLEB010000021.1:0-20256 GCA_017302075.1 Lysobacterales bacterium | reverse complement strand
GGTTGCTGCAGCGGTAGTTCTGCTCGAGCTTGATGATCTGCAGCGCGGGGTAGTCGCGCCCGAGTTCCAGCAGGTTCTCCGGGTTGGCGCCGCGCCAGGCATAGATGCTCTGGTCGTCGTCGCCCACACAGGTGAAGTGGCCCTTGTCGCCGGCCAGCGCCTTGAGCAGGCGGTACTGCGCGTCATTGGTGTCCTGCGACTCGTCGACCAGCAGGTAGCCGATGCGTTCGCGCCAGGCCATCACCGCCTCGGCATCGGATTCCAGCAACTGCACCGGTAACCGGATCAGGTCGTCGAAGTCGACCGCATTGAACGCGGCGAGCCGCTGTTGGTAGCGCGCGTACAGGGCAGCGGCCTCGCGCTCGCGGCCGCTGCGCGCGGCCTCGGCGGCCTGCTCCGGCGACAGCCCGGCGTTCTTGGCGCGGCTGACCAGTTGCTTGGCGGCCTCGACCGCATCCGGCTTGCTGCCCGGCGGCAGCAGGTCCTTCAGCTGGGCCGCGGCGTCGTCGGCGTCGAAGATCGAAAACCCGCGCCGCAGGCCCAGCTTGGCGTGGTCGACCTGCAGCATGCGCAGGCCGAGCGCGTGGAAGGTGGAGATGGTGAGGTCCTGCGCGGCGTCGCCGCGGATCCGCTTGGCCACGCGTTCGCGCATCTCGCGCGCGGCCTTGTTGGTGAAGGTGATCGCGGCGATCCGCTTGGCCGGGTAGCGGCCCGAGTGGATCAGGTGCGCGATCTTCTCCACGATCACCCGGGTCTTGCCGCTGCCGGCGCCGGCCAGCACCAGCAACGGGCCGTCCACGTGCAGCACCGCGGCGCGCTGGGGCGGGTTCAGGCCATGGAGGGGATCGCGTGCCATCGCCGCCATTGTCGAAGCGCGCGGCGCCCGCTGCCAGCCTTGTGCGCCGTTAGAATCCGTGCATGGCGAAGCTCTACTTCTACTACTCCGCGATGAACGCGGGGAAGACCACCACCCTGCTGCAGTCCGCGTACAACTACCGCGAGCGCGGCATGCGCGTGGCCATCCTCACCCCGAAGCTCGATTTCCGCGCCGGCAGCGGCACGGTGGCGTCGCGGATCGGCCTGCAGGCGGAGGGCCTTGCGTTCGGCCGCGACGACGACCTGCAAGCGCGGGTGGCCGCCGACATCGCGGTCCACGGCCCGCTGCACTGCGTGCTGGTCGACGAGGCGCAGTTCCTGACCAAGGCGCAGGTGTGGCAGCTCAGCGAGGTGGTAGATGCGCTGCGCATCCCGGTGCTCTGCTACGGCCTGCGCACCGATTTCCGCGGCGAGCTGTTCGAGGGCAGCCAGTACCTGCTGGCCTGGGCCGACGAGTTGCAGGAGATCAAGACCATCTGCCACAGCGGCAGCAAGGCGACCATGACGGTGCGCGTGGACGAGGCCGGGCGCGCGCTACAGGACGGCCCGCAGGTCGAGATCGGCGGCAACGAGCGCTACGTCTCGGTGTCGCGCAAGGAGTTCAAGAAGGTGATGCGCGGCGAGGGCAGCATCGAGCCGCTGCAGTCGCCGTTGCCTCTTTGACCCAGGGTCAGCGGCGGGCGATGCCGCCCGGGCAGGCCTTGCGGATGCCCTGCACCTCGCGCGGGACCGCGCCGCCTTCCGGCAGGGCCAGCTGCATCTGCGCGAGGATGCCGGCCAATTGCGCGCGCGCTTGTGCCGGTTGCGAGCGGCAAACGGCTTCGGCCGCATAGGCGCGCGCCAGCCAAGCCGCCTTGCGCTGTTCGATGTCGGTGCCCACGAACTCCCCCAGCTGCGAGAGGCGCCGCAGCGCGCCGGCGTCGCCGCGCAAGGCCTGGAAGCGCGCCTGCGAGACCTCGGCCCGGCGCGTATGCGAATGCCCGGCGCCGTACCCGGCCCGGGTCAGCCGGACCGCTTCGGAGAGCGCGCGCGCGGCTTCCGCATCGCGCCGGAGCGCCGCGAGGATCTCGCCTTCCAGGCGGTCGGCGTCGCCGACCAGTTCGTGCGCTGCGCCGAAACGCTGGCGACGCAGCGTCGCCGACTCGCGCACCGCCGCCAGCGCCTCGTCGTCCTTGCCGGCGTCGTGCAGGACCATGGCGAGGTTGAACAGGCCGGAACCGAGCAGGCCCGGGTTGTGCCCCTTGCGCCAGATCTGCACCGCCTGCCGCTGGTGGCGTTCGGCGCGCGCCAGGTCGCCCCGCTCCCAGGCCACGATCGCCAGGCTGTTGTAGGTGCGCGCCAGGTCGGGGTGCTCCGGGCCGAGGCGTACCCGCATCCATGCGTGCGCGTCGAGGAATTCCGATTCCGCCTCGCCGAACCGCCCGAGGTCGACGTACAGCGCGGCCAGCTGGCGGCGCGCGTCGATCGTCGCGCGATGGCTGCGGCCGTGCAGTTGCTGGGCCAGCACGACGGATTGCCGGCAGTCGCGTTCGGCTTCAGCCACGGCATCGTTGCTGCGCTCCAGCGTGCACAGGCTGCGCAGGAGGTCGATCGCGAGCGGGTGGCGTTCGCCGACTTGCCGGCGCAATTGGGCGAGCGCATCCCGCAGGATCCGGATCGCTTCCTGCGGGCGGCCGTCGTCCGCGCGCAGCGCGGCGACGTCGAGCAGGCTCTCGGCGACCCCGGCATCGTCGCCGTGCTCGCGCCGAAGCTCGAGGGCGCGCGCATACAGCTGGTTGGCGAGGTTGCGTTCGCCCATGTCGCGATGGCAGCGCGCGAGTTGCGAGTAGTAGGCCGCGACCTGGGCCGGGAGTTGCGCCTGCTCGCGGTCGGCGAGGGCACGCAAGGGCTGCATGAGCGCCAGGCAACCGCGCGCGTCGCTGAGCATGCGCCGCGCCGCGCCGCGCAGGGTGACCGCTTCCAGCCGCAGGCTGGTGGGCGCCTCGGGCGATTGCGCCAGCATCCCCGCCTGCCGCACGAGCAGCGCATCCGCTTCACGGTAGTCGCCGATGCCCAGGCGCAGGCGCGCCACCACGCCGTAGAGTTCCGCGCGCGCCTGCGGTTGCCTGGCCAGGCTGGAATCGCCGCGGGCGATGCCCATGTCCAGCAGCTTGCGCAAGTCGATCGGCGCGTCCATCGGGGTCGCGCCCGCGCTTTCGAACAGGCCGGCGATGAAGCTCTGCATCGCCTGGGCGCGCCCCGCCTCGCGCATCGCCTGGCGCGACTGCCAGCCCACCACCCCAAGCGCGGTGAGCAGCACCGCCAGCACCAGGCTGGTGGCGGCGATCGCCCAGCGGTGCCGTTGCAGGTACTTGCGCACGCGGTAGCGCATGCTCTCCCCGCGTGCGGCCACCGGCCGTCCGCGCAGGTAGCAGAGCAGGTCGTGCGCCAGCGCCTCGACCGAGCCGTAGCGCCGCTCCGGTCGCTTGGCCAGGGCCTTCAGCGCGATGTTGTCGAGGTCGCCGGTGAGTTCGCGCGCAAGCCTGGCGGGCGGATACGGGCGGGTATCGAGCGGATCCGCGCGCCCTGCCGCCTGCGATGGCCGCAGCGGTTCGCCGGCGAGGATCGCTTCCTCCCATTCGGCGTCGGTCTGGCGCTTCAGCCGGTAGGGCTTGCAGCCCGTCAGCAGTTCGTACAGCACCACGCCGAGCGAATACACGTCGGTCATGGTGGTGACCGGTTCGCCGCGGATCTGTTCGGGTGCCGCGTAGTGCAGGGTGAAGGTGCGCACGCCCGTCCGCGTCTGTTCCGCCGGGAGCGGTTCGGCATCCAGCAGCTTGGCGATGCCGAAGTCGAGCAGGCGGACGTGGCCCGCCGGGGTGACCAGGATGTTCGACGGCTTCAGGTCGCGATGGACGATGAGGTTCGCATGCGCGTGGCTGACCGCTTCGCAGACCTGGCGGAACAGGTCGAGCCGCGCGGCGATGTCGAGCTGGCGGCTTCGGCAGTAGTCGGTGATCGGCTCGCCATCGACGTACTCGAGGGCGAGGTAGGGCTGGCCGTCCGCATCGAAGCCGGCATCCAGCAGGCGGGCGATGAACGGATGCGCGAAGCGCGCGAGGATCTCGCGCTCGCGCACGAAGCGTTGGCGCAGCCGCGGATCCGCCAGGCCGGGGCGCAGCAGCTTCAGCGCGACCTTGCGGTCGTACAGCCCGTCCGCGCGCAACGCCAGCCAGACCTGACCCATCCCGCCCTCGCCGAGCAGCCGGTCGAGGCGGTAGGCGCCGATGCGCGCACCCGGGCGCGCGCCTGCGGGAAGGGCGACCACCGGCTCGGCCAGGAAGCCTGCATCGTCGGCTTCCAGCGCCAGCAGGCGGCCCAGTTCGGCGGCGAGGTCCGGGTCTTCGCGGTGCAGCGCGGCCAGGTGTTCTTCGCGTTGCCCGGGCGGCAACTCGAGCAGGGCGTCGAGCAGGGGCGACAGCCGTTGCCAGCGCTCGATGTCCATCGCGGCCCACCGGTCGCCCGACCTTCGGTCAGGCGGCAGGCGACTCCTGCAGCGACGCGAGCAGGAACATCCGCGCCTTCTGCCAGTCGCGGCGCACGCTGCGCTCCGATCGCTTCAGCAGGGCGGCGATCTCCAGTTCCGACAGGCCCGCGAAATAGCGCATCTCCACCACCTGCGCGAGGCGCTCGTCGACCGAGGCCAGCCGGTTCAGCGCGGTGTCCAGTCCCAGCATGTCCTCGTCCAGGCGCAGCCCGCCCTCGATGTCCTCCGGCAGGTCGGTGACGCGATGCAGGTCGCCGCCGCGCTTCTGCGCCAGGCGCTGGCGGGCGTAGTCGACGACCACGCTGCGCATCGCCGAGGCCGCGTAGGCGAAGAAGTGCGCGCGGTCGTCGAATTGCGCGGCGCCGGTGCCGCGGCCGATCAGCTTGAGGTAGGCCTCGTGGACCAGTGCGGTCGCATCCAGGGTGTGGCCATGCTGGCCGGCGAGCTGGCGCCGGGCCATCGAATGCAGTTCCTGGTACAGCGTGGCCAGCACGCGGTCCATGGCGCCGCGATCGCCGCCGTGGGCGGCATCGAGCAAGACGGTGATTTCGCCGGAATCGGTCATCGTGCGGGGCGTGTCGGGGGACGCCGCACTATAGCCGCTGGCGCCGGCCCGCGTGAAACCCGGTCAACGCTGGCAGTGGCCGCACCAGACGCTGGCGCGCTGGCCCACCAGTGCCTGCCGCATCGGTCGCCCGCACCGCGGGCAGGGCGCGCCGCCGCGCCCGTAGGCCAGCAGTTCCTGCTCGAAGTAGCCGGGCGCCCCGTCCGGGCTGAGGAAGTCGCGCAGGGTGGTGCCGCCGCGCGCGATCGCATGGGCCAGGATCGCCTTCACCGCCTCGGCAAGCGCGACGTAGCGCGCGCGGGAGACCTTGCCGGCCGGGCGCAGCGGCGAGATCCCGGCCATGAACAGCGCTTCCGCGGCATAGATGTTGCCCACCCCGACCACCACCGCCTGGTCCATCAGGAAGGTCTTCACCGGCGCGGCGCGGCCACGGCTGCGGGAGAACAGGTAATCGCCATCGAAGTCGTCGGACAAGGGCTCGGGGCCGAGGCCCGCCAGCAGCGGATGGACCTCGCCGGGTGCCTGCCACAGCAGGCAGCCGAAGCGGCGCGGGTCGTTGAAGCGCAGCACGCGATCCGGGGCCCCGTCGAGGCCCTCCAGGCCGATGTCGACATGGTCGTGCGCGCGCACGGCGGTGTCCTCCGGCAACACCCGCAGGCTGCCGGACATGCCGAGGTGGAGCAGCGCGCTGCCGGCGGCGGTGTCCAGCAGCAGGTACTTCGCACGCCGGCGGATCGCCTCGATCCGCTGGCCCGGCAGCAGGTCCTCGACCTCGCGCGGGATCGGCCAGCGCAGGTCGGGGCGGCGCAGTCGAACGTGCCCGACCCTGCGCCCGGCGACATGCGGCAGCAGCCCGCGGCGGGCGGTCTCGACTTCGGGCAGTTCCGGCATGGGATCGAGGGTGCGCGAAAGCTCCTAGACTACGCGCCACCCCCGTGGAGTCCAGCCAGATGTCGTGCCGCCGCCTGCTCGCCCTTGCCCTGTGGTTGCTTGCGATACTGGCCGCGCCGGTCGCTTCCGCTGCGCCGGCCGGACCTGCGATCGGCGATGCGCCGCCCGTGGCCCTGCTGGGCAAGGATCGTGCAGGGCAGGTCGTCGACTTGGGTCAGTTGCGCGGCAAGGTGGTGGTGGTGACCTTCTGGGCGTCCTGGTGCGGCTATTGCCTGAAGGAGCTGCCGCAGCTCGACCTGCTGCAGAAGCACGCAGGCGATCGCCTGCTGCTCGTCGTCGCGGTCAACGTGAAGGACGGGAACGACGACTACCGCGCGATGATGCGGCAGATGAAGGACTACGGCATCGCGATGGTGCGCGACCGCAACGGCGAGATCGCCGATGCCTGGGGCATTACCGCCTATCCGAATCTTTGGATCATCGATCCGCAGGGACGCATCGCCGCCCATCACCGCGGCTATGCCGAAGGCGCGCTCGATGGCATCGTCGACGAGATCAACGAGGCCCTGCGCAAGGCGCCTGCCGGCGGCGGCTGAGTCGCCCGGGCCGCCGTGGCATCATGGCCGGGCGCTCCCCCGCGCCCACGAGACCCCATCGCGATGCCCGCTTCGTTCCTCGAGTTCCTCGCCGGCGGCCTGCTCCAGGCCAAGCTCTGGCAGCTCGCCCTGTACCTGCTGGTCGTCACCCAGCTGACCATCTTCACCGTCACCCTCTACCTGCACCGCAGCCAGGCGCACCGGGGCGTGGACTTCCATCCCGCGCTCGCGCATGCGTTCCGCTTCTGGAGCTGGCTGACCACCTCGATGATCACCCGCGAGTGGGCGGCGATCCATCGCAAGCACCACGCCAAGTGCGAGACCCCGGACGATCCGCACAGCCCGATGCACAAGGGCATCGGCAACGTGCTGTGGCGCGGCGGCGACATGTACCGCGAGGCGCGTCGCGACCGCGCCAGCATCGAGCAGTACGGCAAGGGCTGCCCCGAGGACGCGATCGAGCGCCGGCTGTACACCCCGTACGCCACGCTCGGCCCGGTGCTGATGCTGCTGGTGGACTTCGTGCTGTTCGGCGCGGCGGGCGTGGCGATCTGGGCGATCCAGATGGCGTGGATCCCGTTCTGGGCCGCGGGCGTGATCAACGGCCTCGGCCACTGGTGGGGCTACCGCAACTTCGAGACCACCGACACCGCCACCAACCTCGTGCCGTGGGCGGTGTGGATCGGCGGCGAGGAGCTGCACAACAACCACCACGCGTTCCCGTCCTCGGCCAAGTTCGCCCTGCGCAAATGGGAGTTCGACATCGGCTGGGCGGCGATCCGCCTGCTCGAAAAGGTGCGCCTGGCCAAGGTGCTGCGCGTCGCCCCCAGCCTGGACGTGCGCCCGAACATCCCGATGCCGGATGCGGACACCTTGAAGGCACTGGTGGCGCATCGCTTCCAGGCGATGACCGATTACCAGCGCAACGTGCTGAAGCCCGCGTTGCGCGAGGAAGCCGCGGCGGCCGGCGCGAAACTGCGCGCGCTGCTTCCGCGCAAGTTGCGCAAGGCGCTGGCCGATGATGGGCGCTGGCTTTCGCCGGAAGGCCGCGAACAGTTGCGCGCATGGGTCGCCTCGCGCCCGCGCATCCAGGCCTTGATCGAGCATCGCGCACGCCTCGCCGAGGTGCTGGAGCACCGCAGCCACGATGCCGCAGAGCGCCTGCGTCGCCTGCAGGCGTGGTGCGCCGAGGCCGAGGCCAGCGGCGTGCGCGCGCTGCAGGATTACGCCGCGCGCCTGCGCGGCTACGCGTTGATCCCGGCCTGAGGTGCGCACGCTGGCGCCGTGGCTGGCCATGGCCTGCGCGTTCGCCGCGCAGGCCCAGGTCGCACGGCCCGGCGATTACCTCGCGAAGATGGACGTCGACCGCGACGGCAAGGTGTCGCTGGTCGAATACCAGGACTGGCTGAGCTATGCCTTCGATGCGATGGACCGCGACCACGACGGCGTGCTGTCGCCGTCCGAGCAACCAGGCGGGCGCGGCACCATGCTGACCCGCGCCGCGCATCGTGAACGGCTGGCTGAACGGTTCAGGCGGCAGGATGCGAATCGGGATAACGTGCTGGACGCGCGCGAACTCGCGGCACCACCGCGCTAGCGCATCCCGGGAGCAGGCATGGATCAGCTGTGGGCTATCTCGTACGCCAGCGTGGCCGCGCGCCCGCTGTCGCCGTCGGAACTCGACGCCCTGCTGCAGGACGCGCAGGGGTTCAACCAGGGCGCGGGCGTGAGCGGCGTGCTGTGCTACGACAACGGCGTCTTCATCCAGTACTTCGAAGGCCCCGAGGCCGGCGTGCGCCGCGTGTACGAACGCATCCGCGCCTCGGCGATCCACCAGCAGCTGGAGGAACTCTCCAGCGCGCCGATCGCCGAGCGCCAGTTCGATGGTTGGCACATGGCGTTCTGCCAGGCGCCGGACACGCTGTTGCAGGCGCTGGCCAATACCGGCTGGGAAGCCAACCTGCCGGTGACCCGCAGCGCCGACGAAGCGCATCGCGGCCTGGGCCTGGTGCTGTTCCACTGGAACCGCTGGGTCGCGGGCGGTGCACGCGCGCCGGCCCGCGAAGACCTGCGCGCGACGGTCGCCGGCTGATCGCGGAAACGCCGGCCAGAGGCCGGCGTTTCCAGCAAGCACGCAACGCGAAGGATCACCAGATCCGCACGCGGTCCCCAGGCTTCAGGTAGAGCGTCTCGCCTTCAGCGACCTTGAAGGTGCTGTACCAGGCGTCGATGTTGCGGACGGTGAGTGCGCGCCAGCGGGCCGGTGCATGGCCGTCGCCGACCACCTGCGCGCGCAGCGCGGCATCGCGCTGCTTGGCGCGCCAGGCTTGCGCGAAGGCGAGGAAGAAACGCTCATCGCCGGTCATGCCGTCGATCACCGGCGCTTCGTTGCCACCGAGCGACTTGTGGTACGCGGTGTACGCGGCCTGCAGGCCGGCGACGTCGGCGATGTTCTCGCCCAGGGTCTGCTTGCCGCTGAGGTGCAGGCCCGGCAGCGCCTCGTAGGCGTCGTACTGCGCCACCAGCTTGTCGGTCGCGGCCTTGAAGTGCGCGGCATCCTCGGGCGTCCACCAGTTGCGCAAGCGGCCTTCGGCGTCGAACTCGGAGCCGAGGTTGTCGAAGCCATGGCTGACCTCGTGGCCGATCACCGCGCCGATCGAACCATAGTTGGCGGCATCGTCCGCGGCCGGGTCGAAGAACGGCGCCTCCAGGATCGCGGCCGGGAAGTTCATGGCGTTCTGCAGCGGCAGCTGCACCGCATTCACCGTCTGCGGCGTCATCCACCATTCCTTCTTGTCCGGCGCCTTGCCCAGCTTGCCGGTCTGGTGGCGATACTCGGCCTCCTCGGCGCGCAATGCATTGCCGAGCGGATCGTCGCGCTTCACCTCGAGCGAGGAATAATCACGCCACGAATCGGGATAGCCGACGCCGATCAGCATGGTCTCGGCCTTCGCCTTCGCGCTCTTCTTCGTCTCCGGCGTCATCCATTCGAGCTTGTCCACGCCGTCGCGGAAGGTGGCGAGGATGTTCTTCACCATGTCCTCGACCTTGGCCTTGGACGAAGCCGGGAAGTACTGCTTCACGTACAGCTGGCCGATGGCGTCGCCGAGCGCGCCATCGGTCGCACCGAGCGCACGCTTCCAGCGGTCGCGCTGCTTGCCGGTGCCGTTCAGCTGGGTGCCGTAGAAGGCGAAGCTGAGGTCGGCATAGGCCTTGGGCAGCAGGCCGGCGCTGTGGTTGATCGCGTGGAAGCGCAGGTAGTCCTTCCACGCCTGCAGCGGCTCGCTGGCGACCAGCGCGGACAGCTTCCTGATCGCATCCGGCTGCCAGGCGAACAGGGTCTGCTGGCCGTTCAACGTCGCGGCGTCGAAAAACGCCGTCCAGTCGATGCCCGGCGCATTCTTCGCGTAGTCGGCGACCGCCCACGGGTTGTTGGCCTTGTGGATGTCCTGGCTGTCGACCACGTTGGCGTGCGCCTTGGCGATCTTCATCTCGAGGTCGAAGATCGTCTTCGCCTTCTTCTCCGCATCCGCGTCGCCGGCGAGCTCGAGGATGTCGGCGATATAGGCCTGGTAGGCCGCGCGATTCGCCGCCATGTCCTTGTCGCCGGCGAGGTAGTACTCGCGGTCCGGCATGCCCAGGCCGCCCTGCATCAGGTAGCCGACGTTCTTCGACGGATCCTCCAGGCCCTGCGCGACGAACAGGCCGAACAGGTTCTCGGTGTAGAAGTTGGTGGCGTTAAGCGGGTCGGTGTCTGCACGCATGCCGGCGCCGAGGTAGCGGGACAGGCTGGCGCCGTCGCTGATCGCGTTCACCGCGTCCAGCTTCGGTTGCAGCGGGGCGATGCCGCGCGCTTCGATGCCGGCCTCGTCCATGTAGGCCGCGTAGAAGTCGGCGATCTTGCGTTCGTTCGTGCCGGCCCCCGGATTGGCTTTCTCCAGCCCCTGCACCAGGTCGGACAGGCGCTTCTCCGCCTTCTCGAAGACGTAGAAGCCGGTGCTCAGGCTGGCGCGGTCGGCCGGGATCTCGGTGGCCCGCTTCCAGGCGCCGTTCGCGTATTCGTCGAAGTCGTCGCCGGGCTTGACCGCCTTGTCGATGCCGGCAAGGTCGATGCCGGAGGTCGCGGCCTTGGGTGCCTCGGCGGTCGCCTGCGCGGCAGGCGGGGTGGCGTCCGGCGCGCAGCCGGCGAGCAGGGTGGACACGGCGCAGAACAGGGCCAGCGCCAGCGGGGCGCGGCGGAGCGGGGAAGCGGTCATGCGGGCGGGCTCGTTGGGGCGAGCGGCCATCCTGCCGCGCCGGCGCCGGCGTGCAAGTGCCCGAAGTCAGGGCCGTCGCAACGAAAACGGGCGCCGGCATGCCGGCGCCCGCAAGGTCCCGTGGGGGCGGGGTGTCACTGGGTGATGTCGACGTCCTTGGTCTCGCGCAGGAACAGCGAGCCGATCACGAAGGTCATCACCGCGATCACGATCGGGTACCACAGGCCGTAGTAGATGTTGCCGGTGGCCGCGACCAGGGCGAAGGCGATGGTCGGCAGGAAGCCGCCGAACCAGCCGTTGCCGATGTGGTACGGCAGCGACATCGAGGTGTAGCGGATGCGAGTCGGGAACAGCTCGACCAGCCACGCCGCGATCGGGCCGTAGACCATGGTCACGTAGATCACCAGCAGGGTCAGGATCGCCACCACCATCGGCTTGTTGATGCGCGCCGGGTCGGCCTTCTCCGGATAGCCCGCCGAGGTCAACGCCGCCTTCAGCTCCTTGCCGAACGCCTCGCCCTTGGCCTTGGCGTCGTCGCCGGCCAGGCCCGCGCCCTCGTAGCTGGCGACGTCGGTGCCGCCCACGCTGACCCTGGCCACGGTGCCGGCCGCGACCGGTTCGATGGTGTACGGGATGCCGGCCTTGGCGAGTGCCGCGGTGGCGATGTCGCAGGAGTTGGTGAACTTCTTCTTGCCGACCGGATCGAACTGGAAGCTGCAGGTCGCGGGATCGGCGTGGACCACCGCCGGTGCGCTGCTGCGGGCTTCCTCGACCGCCGGGTTGGCGTAGTGGGTCAGCGCCTTGAACAGCGGCATGTAGGTCAGGGCGGCGACCAGGCAGCCGACCATGATGATCCACTTGCGGCCGATGCGGTCCGACAGCCAGCCGAAGAAGATGAAGAATGGGGTACCCAGCGCCAGCGCGGTGGCGATCATCAGCCAGGTCGTGGTGGCGTCCACCTTGAGCGACTGGCTGAGGAAGAACATCGCGTAGAACTGGCCGGTGTACCAGACCACCGCCTGGCCCGCGGTCGCGCCCAGCAGCGCCAGCAGCACGATCTTGCCGTTCTTGGAGAAGAAGCTCTCGGTGATCGGCGCCTTGGAGGTCTTGCCCTCGGCCTTCATCTGCTGGAACAGCGGCGACTCGTGCAGCTGCATGCGGATCCACACCGACACGCCCAGCAGCACGATCGACAGCAGGAACGGGATGCGCCAGCCCCAGGCCTCGAACGCCTCGGTGCCCAGGTAGGTGCGCACGCCGAGGATCACCAGCAGCGACAGGAACAGGCCGATGGTCGCGGTGGTCTGGATGAAGCTGGTGTACAGGCCGCGCTTGCCGTTCGGGGCATGCTCCGCCACGTAGGTGGCGGCGCCGCCGTACTCGCCGCCGAGCGCGAGGCCCTGCAGCAGGCGCAACGCGATCAGGATCGCCGGCGCGGCGAAGCCGATCGACGCGTAGCTGGGCAGCACGCCGACCAGGAAGGTCGACAGGCCCATGATCACGATGGTGACGAGGAACGTGTACTTGCGGCCGACGATGTCGCCGAGGCGGCCGAACACGATCGCGCCGAACGGGCGCACCGCGAAACCGGCGGCGAACGCGAGCAGCGCGAAGATGAAGGCGCTGGTCTCGTTCAGGCCGCTGAAGAACTGCTTGGCGATGATCGCGGCGAGCGAGCCGTACAGGTAGAAGTCGTACCACTCGAAGACGGTCCCGAGGCTGGACGCGAAGATGACCTTCTTGTGGCCCTGGGTGAGCGCGCCCGCGGGTGGCGAGCTTGCGGTGATGGTGGACATGGCGTGCTCCTCAGAAGCTGTACTTGACGGTGGTGTGCAGGCGGCGCAGGTCGCCATCGGCGCCGCTTTCCACCTCTCGGTTGCCCCAGATCAGCTCGGCGCCGATGTCCAGTTTCGGGAACGGGCTGTAGATCAGGTTGGCGTGCACGGACTGCGCCGATTCGGTCACCCCGAAGCCGGTCCAGTCGGTGTCGTTGTCGAGCTGCGCGCGCGAGAACATCAGGTTGCCGCGCAGCTTCGGGTTGAACACGTGGCGCCAGGACACGAAGCCGGCGAGCACGCCGATCCCGTCGAGTTCGCCGCCGGTGGCGTCGAGCACGCCGTCCGCGCCGAGGCCGAAGGCGACGTAGCGGCCGATGCCGCGGCCCGCGGTCAGCATGTAGCGGACATCGTCCGACTTGCCGAGGTTGTACTTGCCGGACACGCTCACGCCGTAGCCGGTGTCGCTGGCGCTGGTGGTCGCGGTGTCGTGGCGCAACTGGCGGGCGATGCCGGCGACGCTGACGTGGCCCCAGTCGCCCTTCGTGGTCCAGCGCGCGGTCAGGTCGGGCAGGCTGCCGTCGTCGCTGATCGTGCGGGTGGTCGAGCGGTAACCGTTGACCAGGGTCTGCGGATTCTCCAGCGCGACCGAGAACGGGCCGCTGGTGTAGCGCACCTGGGCCTGGCGCACGAAGGTGGTGCCTTCGGTCGGGCCGACGAAGTCGACCGCGTCCGGCAGCGCCGCGACGTCCTGGAAGTTCGACCAGGTCTGGCCGGCCAGCCACTTGTCCCAGGTCACGTAGGCCTGGCGCAGGGTCACGCCGTGGGTGTTGGTCGAGGCCTGGTTGCCCAGGTTGCTCATGCCGCCGCCGAACAGGTCGAACTCCAGGTAGGCGCGGGTCTTGTGGCCCTGCACCTCGCCGTCGGAGGCGAACCAGAAGCGCGAGAACATCGCATGCGTGTCGATGTCGGCATGCGCCTCGTCCACGCCGCCGACCGGGATCGCGCTGGGCAGGTAGAACATGCGCCCGGCCGAGCCGTCGGCGATCTCGCCGGCGTTGGTGTCGGTGAGCATCGCATCGAGCTTGACGAAGCCGCCGAAACTGAAGCGACCGCCCGGGTTGCCCGCGACCAGGATCGGCGAGGACTGGATCTTCGGCTTGCCGTCGTCGGGCGCGGCCTGCGCCACCTTCACCTGGTCCAGCTGGGTCTGCGTCTGCGCCAGCGTCGCCTGCTGCTGTTGCTGCGCCGACAGCAAGGCCTGCACCTGCGCCTCGAGTTGGGCGATGCGCGCCTCGAGTTCCTGTTCCTTCTTGGTCTCCGCCAGCGCGGTGCCCGGCAGCAGCAACGCGCACAACAGCGCGGTGGCCAGCGGGCGGCGTCGACCCAGGGTCGTCTGTGTCTGCATGGTTCCCCCTCCCAAGGGCTGCGCGGCCGGATGCCGTGCCGGGCGACCTTGCGCCGGGGTGCCGGGAGGCGTCGATTCGCCTTTGGTCGAAGTCGCGCCCGCTTGCGACCAAGGTCTAACGCCGGCCGCGCGGGCATGCGGCACACTGGCCCCAACGTCGTCCTCGGAGGCATGCCATGACCGAAGCCAGAGACCGCTACCACGTCCCCGCCGCGTTCGCCGCGCACGCGAACCTGCGCCACCGCGACTACGTGCGCGAGTACCAGGCCTCGGTCGAGGCGCCGGAGGCGTTCTGGGGCCGCATCGCCGAGCGCATCGACTGGATGCGCGCGCCGACCCGCATCAAGGACGTCAGCTTCCACGAAGCCGACTTCCGCATCCGCTGGTACGACGACGGCGAGCTCAACGCCAGTGTCAGCTGCCTGGACCGCCACCTCGACGCGCACGGCGACCGCGTCGCCATCGTGTTCGAGCCCGACGACCCGGCCACGCCGGCCGAGAAGATCACCTACCGCGAGCTGCATGCGCGGGTGTGCAAGCTGGCGAACGCGCTGCGCAACCTCGGCGTGGCCAAGGGCGACCGCGTCACCATCTACCTGCCGATGATCCCCGACGCGGCGGTGGCGATGCTCGCCTGCGCGCGCATCGGCGCGGTGCATTCGGTGGTGTTCGGCGGGTTCGCGCCGCAGTCGATCGCCGACCGCGTGCAGGACTGCGGCAGCAAACTGGTGATCACCGCCGACGAAGGCCGCCGCGGCGGCCGCGCGGTGCCGCTGAAGGCGAACGTGGACGCGGCGCTGAAGATGCCGGGCACCAACAGCGTCGAGACCGTGCTGGTGGTGCGCCATACCGGCGGCGCGGTGGACATGCAGATGCCGCGCGACCGCTGGTTCGACGCCGTGGTCGACGGCCAGCCCGACACCTGCGAGCCCGAGCGCATGAACGCGGAGGACCCGCTGTTCATCCTCTACACGTCCGGCAGCACCGGCAAGCCCAAGGGCGTGCTGCACACCACCGGCGGCTACCTGGTCTGGGCCAGCTACACCCACGAGATCGTGTTCGACCTCAAGCCCGACGACATCTACTGGTGCACCGCGGACGTGGGCTGGATCACCGGCCACAGCTACATCGTGTACGGGCCGCTGGCCAACCGCGCCACCACGCTGATGTTCGAGGGCGTGCCGAGCTGGCCGAACGCCTCGCGCTTCTGGGAAGTGGTGGACAAGCACCAGGTCACCATCTTCTACACCGCGCCGACCGCCATCCGCGCGCTGATGCGCGAGGGCGACCATGCGGTGAAGCGCACTTCGCGCAAGTCGCTGCGCCTGCTGGGCAGCGTGGGCGAGCCGATCAACCCCGAGGCCTGGCGCTGGTACCACGACGTGGTGGGCGAGGAGCAATGCCCGATCGTCGACACCTGGTGGCAGACCGAGACCGGCGGGATCCTGATCTCGCCGCTGCCGGGCGCCACCGACCTCAAGCCGGGATCGGCCACGCTGCCGCTGCCGGGCGTGCAGCCCGCGCTGGTGGATGCGCAGGGCAACATCCTCGAAGGCGAGACCTCGGGCAACCTGGTGCTGCTGGACTCCTGGCCCGGGCAGATGCGCACCGTCTACGGCGACCACCAGCGCTTCATCGAGACCTACTTCAAGGCCTACCCGGGCATGTACTTCACCAGCGACGGCTGCCGGCGCGATGCCGACGGCTATTACTGGATCACCGGCCGCGTCGACGACGTGATCAACGTGTCCGGCCACCGGATCGGCACCGCGGAGCTGGAGAGCGCGCTGGTCTCGCATCCCGCCGTCGCGGAAGCCGCGGTGGTCGGCTTCCCGCACGACATCAAGGGCCAGGGCATCTACGCCTACGTGACCCTCAAGCAGGACCAGGAGCCGAGCGACGCGCTGGCCAAGGACCTCAACGCCACCGTGCGCAAGGAGATCGGGCCGATCGCCAGCATCGACCACCTGCAGTGGGCGCCGGGCCTGCCCAAGACCCGCAGCGGCAAGATCATGCGCCGCATCCTGCGCAAGATCGCCGAGGACGCGCCGGAGCAGCTGGGCGACACCAGTACCCTCGCCGACCCGTCCGTGGTGGAATCGCTGGTCAGAAACCGCCGCATGACCTGAGCGCCGCATGCCCCAGCTGCTGATCGCCGACGACCACCCGCTGTTCCGCGAGGCCCTGCGCGGGGTGGCGTCGCGGCTGCTGCCCGATGCCGCGATCCACGAGGCCGAGGATGCGGCCGGGCTCTACGCCATGGTCGATGCGCACCCCGACGCCGACCTGCTGCTGCTGGACTTGAACATGCCGGGTGCGCAGGGCTTCTCGGCGCTGGTGCACCTGCGCGCCATGCATCCGCAGCTGCCGGTGGTGATGGTCTCGGCGCGCGAGGAACCCGCGGTGGTGCGGCGCGCGCTGGACCATGGCGCGATGGGCTTCATCCCGAAGTCGTCCGACGCCGCGACGCTGGCGGGCGCATTGCGGCAGGTGCTGGATGGCGAACGCTGGGCGCCGGAGGCGGCGCTCGATGCCGCGCCGATCGCCGACGAGGAACGCGCCATCGCCGCGCGGGTGCGCGAACTGACGCCGCAGCAGTTCCGCGTCCTGCAGATGCTCGGCGCCGGCCTGTTGAACAAGCAGATCGGCTACGAACTCGGTGTCTCCGAGGCGACCATCAAGGCACACATGAGCGCGATCCTGCGCAAGCTCGGTGCGACCAACCGCACGCAGGCGATCCTGCTGGCGGGCAAGCTGGCGGTGGAGCCGGACGCGGTGGTGCCGCCGGAGGCGGAAGACCTCCCGTGAATTTCGATGGTGAGCACGAACCAAGGGATCGTGATCACAGCGTATAGCACGGTTAGGCGCGAGCCACGCGCCCATCGCACTGGTCGGCCAAAAAAAAAAAGACCGGCCCCTGGTGGGGCCGGTCGAGACGTCGCGTGCGTGCCTGGATAGTTCAGAAGTCGTAGCGCACGGTGAAGCGGACGCTGCGCGGATTGGTGTAGTAGAGCACCTGCTCGTAACGCGGATTCACCGTGGTACGGCTGCTCGCCGAGCGCTCGTAGTAGCCGGTCGCGGTCTGGGTGTTGAACAAGTTCAACACATCCATCGAGAGGGTGAGGCCCTCCATCCAGTTCGGCATGTACGAGATATTGGCATTGAACGTGGCCGTCCACGGGGTTTCACCGATGCTGCCGCGCGGCGAGTACACATAGTCGGAGTTCGGAACCACGTTCGGGTTGTTGACCGCGGTCTGCGCACCCGGCACGCCGCAATAGCTGTAGTAGGCGTTGTTGTAGAGCCCCGGCTTGGCGTACGGCCAATAGCTGTAGCAGCTGCGCGGCCGGCCACTCTGCACGATCGCGGATCCGCCCACGCGCCACTCGTCTGCAAAGCGGTACGAGCCGATCATCTTGATCTGGTGGGTGCGGTTGTTCGGCAACGAACCACTGACGCCGTACATCAGTTCCGGCAAGTCCCAATCCTGGGTCACGGACACGTCGCCCTGCCCACCATTGCCGGTGTCGACGGAGGAATTCAGCTGGCCTTCGGCGTTGCCCCAGTTATGCGACAGGGTGTAGTCGACCTTGCCGAAGAAATCCCCTTTCTGGTACTGCGCATACATGTCCAGGGCAAGGTACTTGCGCTTGAGCTTCGGGAATGCGGTGCCGAAATCGTCTTCGAAGTTGTGCGTGACCTGGACCAGGTTGCCGGTGCCGTCGTCTTCCCAGAATGTCGCCTCGTTGGTGCCCGCGTTGAAGATGAAGCACTCGGTCGGGCAGATGTCGTCGATGGCGTTCTTGAGGTCGCGGTACGTTGCCTTTGCGCCCCACGAAAACGCGGGGCTTTCCGTGCGCTCCATGCCGATGATGAACTCATCCTGGTAATGGGGCTTCAGGTCGATCTGGGCAATGGTGCGCGGATCCTTGTCGTAGCCGCATTCCACGTTGGAGGACATGCCCCCGTTTGCGCAGGTATACGGACTGTTGGGGTTCGTGTAGGGGATCGCGGTCAAGCCCGTCGGCGTGCCGTCCGCGGCGATGCCGGTATACGTGAAGTACTGCGCGGAACTCAACGACGGGTTCGAGCCGCGCACCGAGACATTGTTCGGCAGGGCGAGGTGGTAGCGGCCCATGTTGCCGAAGACTTTGAACGTGGAATCGCCATTCACGTCCCAGCTGAAGCCCAGGCGCGGCGCCCAGTTGTTCTTCTGTTCGACGTAGGCCTCGCCGTTGCCGTTGTAGTTGGTGAACCCGTCGTTGCGCAGGCCGAGGCTTAGCAGGATGTTGTCGGTGATCTGCCAGCGGTCCTCGATGTAGAGCGCCTTCTGCTTGACGGTAGTGAAGCCGCCATGCTCCGAGTAATTCTTGGTCACGTAGTAGCCCTGCGTACCAAGGCCGCCACCGGAAGCCGGGGACCCGACATAGTGGCTGGCGTCCAGCGCGGCGTTCGGATTGCTGGCCAAGCCATAGGACCAGTAGTACTGGTTCGGTCCCACGACGTTGTCGCCGCGGTAGGACACGGCTTCGAAATAGTCGTAGCCGGCGCGGAATTCGTGGTTGCCCCACGTGTAATTGATGTCGAAACGACGGGATTCCGTCTCGTCGGTGCCGACGTAGTTGTAGGTCGGCCCGTACTTCTGCGGATTGCTGATGCCGGCATATGCCGTGGGAACGACAGACGGCGAAATGCTCACGTACGTCTTGGTCGGGTCGTATCCGACGAACGGATTCGGCAGCGAATCGATGTCCTGCTTGCCCCACATCGCCGAGATGCTGAGGTTGTCGGTCAGGTAGCCGGTGTACTTGCCGATGTAGAGGCGGGAGTCGGTTTCGGTCTTGCTGCCGCTGTAACGGATGTAGTCGCGTTCGTTGGTCTGGTAGTCGAACCCGTAGTAGGAGGCATCCGTCGTGTTGTTGTCCTGGATTCCGGTGAACTCCAGGATGTGGTCGTCGTTGATGTTCCAGTCCAGCTTCACCGTCCAGCGCGGATCGGTGGAATTCGTCACGCCCCAGGCCTGGGCGCGGTTCGTGGCGCTGACCGCCGGAGCGCCCGCTGCCGTCTTGCCGGTCAGGTTGCCGACCACGCGCGAGCCTTCGCTGGCCGTCCTGGTCTGTTCGGCGTTGGCATAGAGGAACAAGCGATCCTTGACCAGCGGGCCACCGACGTAGAAGCCGACCACCTGGGTCGAGGACTTGTTCAGGCGATTGAGGTCGTACAGCTTGCCGTCCGTCCAGTTGGCCGGATTGTTGCCTGCGGACGTGTTGTAGTGGCTGTCTTCGCTCCAGATGCCGGTATCGGGGTAATAGATGTCCTTGTAATCGCTGCGCAGCGAGCCCGGGGTGTACATGGCATAGACGCCACCCTTCCACTCGTTGGTGCCACGCTTGGTGATGAGGCTGATCACGCCGCCGGTGCTGCGGCCGAACTCCGCACCGTAGCCACCCAGCAGGACTTGTTGCTGCGCGATGGAATCGAAACTGAGGGTGGTCGACCCGATGTTGGTGAGCGGGTTGGTAACCGGGAAGCCGTTGATGTAGTAGGCATTCTCGGATGCCGCGGCACCGCCGAAGCTACCCACGTTGGAGGAACGGCTGTTGTAGGCAGTGGAATTGATGACGCCGGGGGCGAGCAGGGCCACTGCGTTCACGTCGCGGGCGACTGCGATTTCCTGCAGCTGTTCGGCCGTGAACACCGTGCGGCTGTCGGTCTGCGAGACGTCGATCGCGGGGATCAGGCTGCCCTGCACGACAACGGCGCCCAGGTTGGTCGTACTACCGAAGTCGACCTGGACGCCGGAGGCGACCAGCACCGTCACGTCGCGCGCGTCGGTACCCGAAGTGACCTTGTAGTGCCCGGCAGGTAGCGAAGCCGCGTTGTAACGGCCTGCGGCATCGGTGGTCACCGTGCGGGTGAGGCCGGTGTCGCTGACGATGGTGACCGTCTGGCCCGGCTCGGCCTTGCCGAAGATGCTGCCGGAGGTGCTTTGGGCGCTGACGCTGCCGGCGAAGCACACCCCGAGGGCCACGGTGAGCGCGCTTCGCTTGAGGCCTTTGCTGAAAGAACGAGAAGCCATGTTGAATCCCCGAGATATAGGTGTGAAGAGATGCCCAGTGCCGAGTCTGAACCTGTCCTGACGGACCAGACTATGGCGTATTCACAAGTCTTTAACAAGTCTGCCCAAAGGGCTGACGCCGAATCGAGGCTCTCAGCGTCTCAGCCGCGCACCGACGCCAGGAACGCCCGCAGCGAGGCCGGCCGGATCGGCTTGGTGAGCAGCTGGTAGCCGCGCGCCGCGGCGGCGCGCTTGAGCGCGTCGCTGCCGTCGGCGGTGAGCAGCGCGCCGGGGACGGGGCCGCA
>JAFLEB010000209.1 GCA_017302075.1 Lysobacterales bacterium | reverse complement strand
CGCTGCCGGCCGGCATGGAACTGCGCAAGGTGTCCGACCAGCCGCATGCGGTGCGCGATTCGGTCGGCGAGTTCGTGCGCGTGCTCGGCGAGGCGGTGGCGATCGTGCTGCTGGTCAGCTTCTTCTCGCTCGGCCTGCGCACCGGGCTGGTGGTCGCGGTGAGCATCCCGCTGGTGCTGGCGATGACCTTCGCCGCGATGCACTGGTTCGGCATCGGCCTGCACAAGATCTCGCTGGGCGCGCTGGTGCTGGCGCTGGGCCTGCTGGTGGACGACGCGATCATCGCCGTGGAGATGATGGCGGTGAAGATGGAGCAGGGCTTCTCGCGCCTGAAGGCCGCGGCCTTCGCCTACGAGACCACCGCGTTCCCGATGCTCACCGGCACCCTGGTCACCGCGGCCGGCTTCCTGCCGATCGCCACCGCGGCGTCGAGCACCGGCGAATACACCCGCTCGCTGTTCCAGGTGGTGACCATCGCCCTGGTGGTGTCGTGGATCGCCGCGATCCTGTTCATCCCCTACCTCGGCGACCGCATGCTGCCGGACCTGCACGACGCGCACCTCAAGCCGTCGCTGCTGCAGCGCCTGCGCGCCCGCTTCACCGGCGCGACCCTCGACGCAGCTCCGGATGCGCCGCACGACCCGCATGCGACGCCGTTCTACCGGCGCTTCCGCGGCCTGCTGGATGCCTGCCTGCGCCATCGCTGGCTGGTGATCGCGGTGACCGTGCTCGCCTTCGTCGCGTCGATCGCGCTGTTCCGCTTCGTCCCGCAGCAGTTCTTCCCGGATTCCACGCGGCCCGAACTGATGGTCGACCTGGAGCTGGCCGAGGGCGCGTCGCTGCGCGCCACCGAGGCGCAAGCCAGGAAGCTGGAGGCGATGATCGCCGGCCGCGACGGCATCGAGAATTACGTCGCGTACGTGGGTACCGGTTCGCCGCGCTTCTACCTGCCGCTGGACCAGCAGTTGCCGCAGGCCAACTTCGCCCAGTTCGTGGTGCGCGCGCGCGACGTCGCCGCCCGCGAGCAGGTCCGCGACTGGCTCACCCAAGAGGTCGCGCCGCGCTTCCCCGAGATCCAGATGCGCGTGACCCGCCTGGAGAACGGCCCGCCGGTCGGCTACCCGGTGCAGTTCCGGGTCAGCGGCGAACACATCGACCGCGTGCGCGCGCTTGCGAAGCAGGTAGAGGCGAAGGTGCGCGAGAACCCCAACGTCACCAACGTCAACCTCGACTGGGACGAGCCGAGCAAGGTCGTGCGCCTGGTCGTCGACCAGGACCGCGCGCGCGCGCTGGGCGTGAGCTCCGCGTCACTGGCGAAGTTCCTGTCCGGCTCGCTGTCCGGGCTGCACGTCAGCACCTACCGCGAGGGCAACGAGTTGATCGAGGTGCTGCTGCGCGGCCCCGACGACGAGCGTGCGCGCCTCGAACTGCTCGGCAGCCTGGCCGTGCCCACCGCCAGCGGGCAGTCGGTGCCGCTGGCGCAGGTGGCGACGCTGGAGGACGTGTTCGAGGACGGCATCATCTGGCACCGCGACCGCCTGCCCACGGTCACCGTGCGCGCCGACATCGGCACCCGCCTGACCCCGCCGACCGTGGTCGCGCAGATCGCGCCGACGCTGGAGGGCATCCGCGCGACGCTGCCCGAGGGCTACCTGCTGGCCACCGGCGGCACGGTGGAGGACTCGGCGCGCGGGCAGAACTCGATCAAGGCCGGGATGCCGCTGTTCGTGCTGGTGGTGGTGACCCTGCTGATGCTGCAGCTGCGCAGCTTCTCGCGCACCGCGCTGGTGCTGGCCACCGCGCCGCTGGGGATGATCGGGGTGACCCTCTTCCTGCTGGTGTTCCGGGTGCCGTTCGGCTTCGTGGCGATGCTCGGCACCATCGCGCTGGCCGGCATGATCATGCGCAATTCGGTGATCCTGGTGGACCAGATCGAGCAGGACATCGCCGCCGGCGCCGACCGCTGGCACGCGATCATCGAGGCCACCGTGCGCCGCTTCCGGCCGATCGTGCTGACCGCGCTGGCCGCGGTGCTGGCGATGATCCCGCTGTCGCGCTCGGTGTTCTACGGGCCGATGGCGGTGGCGATCATGGGCGGCCTGATCGTCGCGACCGCCCTGACCCTGCTGTTCCTGCCGGCGCTGTACGCGGCCTGGTTCCGCGTGCGCGAGGACGAGCCGCGCGCCGCCTGATCAGTCGCGCAGCTCCATCACCTGGCTGGGCAGCTGGAGCGCGTCGATGACTGCGTCGGTCGCCGCGCGGGTGGCCACCGTCGGCTTGCCGGCGGTGGCGATGTCGGCGGTCAGGCGGCCGCCGTCCAACGCCTGCGACACCGCATGCTCGACCGCCTGCGCTTCCGCGTGCAGGCCCAGCGAATGCCGCAGCAGCATGGCCGCGCTGAGGATCGCCGCGTAGGGATTCGCGATCCCGCGCCCGGCGATGTCCGGCGCGGAGCCGTGGATCGGTTCGTACAGGCCGGCCTTGCCGTCGCCCAGCGAGGCGCTGGGCAGCAGGCCCAGCGAGCCGGCCAGCATCGAGGCCTCGTCGGTCAGGATGTCGCCGAACATGTTCTCGGTGACGATCACGTCGTAGGCGCGCGGGCGCGCGATCAGGTGCATCGCCATCGAATCGACCAGCTGGTGCTCGAGTTCGACGTCGGGGAATTCGTCGCGCACCACGCGCGTGGCCACGTCGCGCCACAGCCGCGAGGTCTCCAGCACGTTGGCCTTGTCGACCGAGGTCAGGCGCCCGCGGCGCGCCCGCGCCAGCCCGGCCGCGACCCGCACCACGCGCTCGACCTCGGCCACCGAGTAGCGGCACAGGTCGCTGGCGGCATCGGCCTCGCGGGCCTTGTCGCCGAAGTAGATGCCGCCGGTGAGTTCGCGCACCACCACCAGGTCCACGCCCTGCAGCAGGTGCGGCTTGACCGGCGAGGCGCCGAGCGTGGCCGGGTGCGGCTTCACCGGGCGCAGGTTGGCGTACAGGCCCAGCGCCTTGCGGATCGCCAGCAGGCCCTGCTCCGGGCGCACGCGGGCGTTCGGGTCGGACCACTTCGGGCCGCCGACCGCGCCGAGCAGGATCGCGTCGGCGCGC
>JAFLEB010000208.1 GCA_017302075.1 Lysobacterales bacterium | reverse complement strand
GGCGAGCACCGCCACCGCCAGCGCGGTGGACGACGCCGGGGCGCGCCACCAGGCGCGGGACTGGCCGCTGCGCGGCAGGGGAACGGGGAAGGCGAGCGGGTGCGAGGGGGACGGCATCAACAGGCAACCGGCGCCGGGCGCGGGGCGCCAGCGCGTGCGGGGTCGTGGAAGTGGGGGTGGATTCTACCCGGCCGCCAGTGGCAACCGGGCCGGCGCGCGCGGCTTGGGCGGCGGCAGGTCCAGCACCATCCGCACCAGGCCGGGGGTGTCGGCGTGCTCGCGGCGGAAGTCCAGCGAGGCCGCCAGCGCCTGCATCGGCAGGTTGCTGTCCAGCACGTCGCCGTAGATCCGGCGCAGCTTGCGGCCCTTGGCCCAGCGCACCAGGCGGCGCATCAGGTGGCGGCCCAGGCCCATCCCGGCGACGTAATGGCTGACCAGGATCGCGAATTCGGCGTTCTCGCCGTCGTCGTCGACGGCCAGGCGGGCCACTGCCCCGACCAGGGCCTCGCCCGGCGGCAGGGGTTCGGCGGCGACCAGGGCGAACTCGCGGCGCGGGTTGGGCCGGGTCAGGCGCTCGGCGAGGTCGGCGCTGAGTTCCTTCACCGGGTGCAGGAAGCGCTGGCGGACTTCGTCCGGCTGCAGCAGGGGGAAGCTGGCGCGCAGCGGGCCGGCGTCTTCCGGGCGGATCGGGCGGACCAGGATCTCGCGTCCGTTGCGGAGGCGGATCTCCTCGTGCCAGGGCGGCAGGCGGTTGCGGGCTGTCATCCAGGCATCATGGCCGCTGGGGGGTTAAGAAAATGAATGCAGGATGATCGGCTCAGTGGCCGCCGCCCCCGCGCAGGCGCTTGAACAGCTCCAGCGCGGCCACGATCAGCCCGCCAGCGACGATGCCCACCCCGGCATTGAACAGGTTCTCCCACAGCCAGCCCGGCGGCAGGGCCTTGGCGGCCTCGGCCCAGTGGTGCAGGACCGGGATGCCGTGGACCAGGATCCCACCGCCCACCAGGAACATGGCCGCGGTGCCGGCGATCGACAGGAACTTCATCAGCTTCGGGGCGAAGGCGAGGATGCCCCGGCCCAGCGCGGCCCTCGCGCCGCCGCGGCGCGACAGGTGCAGGCCGACGTCGTCCAGCTTCACGATCGCGCCGACCAGGCCGTACACGCCCACGGTCATGATCAGGGCGATCGCCACCAGCACCGCCAGCTGCTTGGTGAAAGGCTGGGTGGCGACGGTGCCGAGCGAGATCACGATGATCTCGGCGGAGAGGATGAAGTCGGTGCGCACCGCGCCTTTGATCTTGTCCTTCTCGAACGCGACCATGTCCACCTGCGCGTCGGCCACCGCATGCACCAGGGCGTCGTGGTGGGCCTGGTCCTCGGCCTTGTGCAGGAATTTGTGGACCAGTTTCTCCACGCCCTCGAAGCACAGGAAGGCGCCGCCGATCATCAGCAGCGGGGTGATCAGCGGGACGTGGATGCCGCGCCCCTTCAGCCAGGCCTCGAGCGCGGCGATCGCCAGCGCCGCGGGGACCAAGATGGCCTTGTTGACCAGGGAGCCCTTGGCCACCGCCCACACCACCGGCAGTTCGCGGTCGGCGTTGATGCCGCTGACCTGCTGCGCGTTCAGGGCGAGGTCGTCGCCCAGCACCCCGGCGGTCTTCTTGGTGGCGACCTTGGTCATCACCGAGACGTCGTCGAGCAGGGTCGCGATGTCGTCGAACAGGGCGAAGAAACTGGAGGGCATGGCGATCAGGCGATGGCGGCGGCCGGGAATCTTCGCATACGGCCGTTTTCCTCAGGGCGGCGTCCGCAGCCACGCGAGCCGGGTGGACGCCCCGGCCTCGCCCAGCGCCGCGCGGATGGCCTCCAGTGACGGCGCCAGCGTGCGGTCGAACTGCCACGGCGGGTTGAGCAGCAGCATGCCGCTGCCGTTCATGCGCAGCGGCGAGTCGTCCGGGCGCACCAGCAGTTCCGCCTGCAGGATGGACTTCGCGTCCAGCGCGGCGAAGCGCCGCTGGATCGCCGCGAGCGCGCGGCGCTGCTTGATCGGGTACCACAGCGCGACCATGCCCTGCGGCCAGCGCGCCAGGGCCTCGCGCAGCGCGGCCAGGGCGATGTCGAACTCGTCCAGTTGCGCCTCGTAGGGCGGGTCGACCAGCACCAGCCCGCGGCCGAAGCGGGTCTCGCCCTGCCGAGGGGGCAGCAGTGCCTTGAGCGCGGCGTAGCCGTCGCGCTGGTGCACCGCCACCCGGGGATCGCCGGCGAACTGTTCGCGCAGCACGTGCGCTTCCTCGGGGTGCAGCTCGCAGGCGGCGATCCGGTCCTGCGCGCGCAGCGCATGCGCCAGCAGCCAGGGCGAGCCCGGGTAGGCATGCGCGCCGTGGCGCTGCCGGCAGGCGCGCACCGCGGCGAGGTAGCGCTGCACCAGCGGTTCGTGCGGGGCTTCCGCCTGCAGCCGGGCGATCCCGTCCAGCGCCTCGCCGGTCTTGCCGGCGGCCTCGCCGTCGAGCCGGTACAGCCCGCGCCCGGCGTGGGTGTCCAGGGCGAAGCAGGCGCCGGGCTTGGCGACGAGGGCATCGCACAACGCCAGCAGGACGATGTGCTTGAGCACGTCGGCATGGTTGCCGGCATGGAAGGCATGGCGGTAGTTCATCCGCGGATTGTGGCATCCGCGGGCGACTTCACGCCCGCCACGCAAACGCCGCGGCGCGGGCAGGTAGCATGCGGGCATGCCCGGCACCATCCTCCTCGCCGAAGACGAGCACGCGATCGCCGAGACCGTGCTGTATGCGCTGCGCGCCGACGGCTTCGCCGCCGAGCACGTGCTGCTGGGCGGCGAGGTGCTGCCGCGGCTGCGGCGCGGCGGCATCGACCTGGTGGTGCTCGACGTCGGCCTGCCCGACCGCAGCGGCTTCGACGTCTGCCGCGAGCTGCGCGCGGAGAGCGCGGTGCCGGTGCTGTTCCTGACCGCGCGCGACGGCGAGGCCGACCGCGTGCTGGGCCTGGAGCTTGGCGGCGACGACTACATGGCCAAGCCGTTCTCGCCGCGCGAGCTGGTGGCGCGGGTGCGCGCGCGCCTGCGCCGGCATCCGGCGGGCGA
>JAFLEB010000207.1 GCA_017302075.1 Lysobacterales bacterium | reverse complement strand
GCGAGACCGAGGACACCACCATCGCCGACATCGCGGTCGCGACCACCGCGACCCAGATCAAGACCGGCTCGCTGTGCCGCAGCGACCGCGTGGCCAAGTACAACCAGCTGCTGCGCATCGAGCAGCAACTGGGTGCCGACGCCCGCTATGCCGGCCGCGACGCCTTCGTCTCCCTGCGCTGACGCGACCGCACGCTGGTGAAGCCGATGCGCGTGCTGCTGCTGTTGCTGGCCGGGCTGCTGGCGTTGCTGCAGTACCGGTTCTGGCTCGGCAGCGGCGGCCAGCACGAGGTCGAGGCGCTGCGCGGGCAGGTCCAGCGCCAGCAGGCGGAGAACCAGCGCCTGCAGGAGCGCAATGCCGCGCTCGCCGCGGAGGTCGAAGACCTCAAGTCGGGCGAGGCCGCGGTGGAAGAGCGCGCGCGCAGCGAACTGGGCATGGTCAAGCCGGGCGAGACCTTCTACCGGGTGATCGAGGATGGCGGCAACGCGGCCCCCCCCGCCGCGCCGCCGGCGGATCCGCCGCGATGAGCGCATGGGCCGTGGTGCCCGCGGCCGGCAGCGGCCGCCGCTTCGGTGGCGAGGTCCCCAAGCAATACCTGCAGGCGGCCGGCAAGCCACTGCTGCGGCATGCGCTGGAGGCCTTGCTGGCGCATCCCGGCATCGACGGCGCAGTGGTCGCCCTGGCCGACGGCGACGCGCGCTGGCCCGGCTGGACCACCTTGCATGGCAAGCCGGTGCTGGCCTGCCGCGGCGGCGCCGAACGCGCCGATTCGGTCCTCGCCGCGCTCGCCGCGCTCCCCGCCCATGTCGCCGGAAACGCGCTGGTGCTGGTCCACGATGCCGCGCGCCCGAACCTGCAGGCCGCCGACATCGACGCCTTGCTGGAGGCCGCCGCCGCGCATCCCGATGGCGCGATCCTGGCGGCGCCGGTGCGCGAGACGCTCAAGCGCAGGGATGCCGAGGGCCGCATCCTGGCGACCGAGCCGCGCGAGGCGCTGTGGCGCGCCCTGACCCCGCAGGCATTCCGCCGCGACGTGCTTCTGTGCGCGCTGCACGCGGCGCGCGACGCCGGCATGGTCGCCACCGACGAGGCGATGGCGGTGGAACGGCTCGGGTGCCGCCCGCGCCTGGTCGAAGGCCGCGAGGACAACCTCAAGGTGACCACCCCGGCCGACCTGGCGCTGGCCGACTTCCTGCTTTCGAGGCGCAGTCCATGAGCGACATCCGCATCGGCACCGGCTTCGACGTGCATGCCTTCGGCGCCGGCGACCATGTCGTGCTCGGCGGCGTGCGCATCGCCCACGACCGCCGCGTGCTCGCCCACAGCGATGGCGACGTCGTCCTGCATGCGCTGTGCGACGCCATCCTCGGCGCTCTGGCGCTGGGCGACATCGGCCGGCATTTCCCGCCCTCCGACCCGCGCTGGAAGGGTGCGGACAGCCGCGACTTCCTGCGCCATTGCGACGCGCTGGCGCGTGCGCGCGGCTGGCGGGTCGGCAATTGCGACGTCACCGTGGTCTGCGAACGGCCGAAGGTGGGACCGCATGCGCAGGCGATGCGCGAGGCCATCGCCGCCGACCTCGGGATCGCGGTCGACGCGGTGAGCGTGAAGGCCACCACGACCGAGGCGCTCGGCTTCACCGGCCGCGGCGAAGGCATCGCCGCGCAGGCCGCCTGCCTGCTCGTGCGCGATGCGTGACGCGATCCGCGCGCATGGCGCGCCGGTCCTCGCCGCGCGCATCCGCGCGACGCCGGAGGACTTCTTCGTCGAGGAATTGCCGGCGTTCACGGCGAGCGGGGCCGGAGAGCACCTGTTGCTGACCATCGAGAAGCGCGGCATGAACACCGCCTTCGCCGCGCGGCGCCTGGCCGAGTGGGCGGGGGTGGCGGAATCGGCGATCGGCGTTGCCGGGCTCAAGGACCGGCATGCGGTCACCCGCCAGCGCTTCACCGTGTGGCTGCCGAAGAAGGTCGCGCCGGACATCGAGGGCTTGCAGTCCGACGACCTGCGCGTGCTCGACCATGCCTGGCATGCGCGCAAGCTGCCGCGCGGGGCGCTGGCCGGCAACCGCTTCGTGCTGGTGCTGCGCCAGGTGGAGGGCGCGCGCGGCGCGATCGACGCCCGCCTGGCCGCGATCGCCGCGCGTGGCGTGCCCAACCATTTCGGCGAGCAGCGCTTCGGTCGCGGTGGCGGCAACGTGCAGCAGGCGGTGGCGATGTTCGCCGGCCGCCGGGTCAAGCGCGAGGAACGCGCGATGCTGCTGTCCGCGGCGCGGTCGGAGCTGTTCAACCGGGTGCTCGACGCGCGGGTGGCGGCGGGCAGCTGGGACGCCGCGCTGGAGGGCGAGGTGTGGATGCTCGACGGCAGCCGCAGCGTGTTCGGCCCGGAACCGCATGCCGATGCCTTGCAGGCCCGGCTGGAGGCCTTCGACATCCATCCGACCGGGCCGCTGTGGGGCGCCGGCGAGTTGCGCAGCGTCGGGGTCGCGCGCGAGGTCGAACTCGAGGCGCTGCAGGGCGATACCGCCACCCGCCTGCGCAACGGACTGGAGCGCGCCGGGCTGGCGCAGGAACGGCGCGCGTTGCGGCTGCGGCCGGAGGGGCTGGCCTGGGACTGGCGTGGCGAGGACGCGCTGGAACTGCGCTTCAGCCTGCCGCCCGGCTGTTACGCGACCACGGTCCTGCGCGAACTGGGCGACGTGGTCGACGCGGCCGCGGCCTAGCGTTTCTCCAGCAGCACCAGCACCGCGCCGGTCCCGCCCTGCGCGGCCGGCGGCGAATGGAAGGCGAGCACGTCGGCGCGCTGGCGCAGCACGCGGTCGACCAGGTTCTTGAGCACCGGCAGGCGCTCCTCCGAATTGCGGCCCTTGCCGTGCACGATCCGCACGCAGCCGACGCCGTGCATGCGGCAGTCGCGCAGGAATTCGCGCAGCAACGCCTCGGCGGTGCGCGCGGGCAGGCCGTGCAGGTCGAGTTCCTCCTGCGCCGCGTACTCACCGCGCGCGAGCTTCTTCAGCACCTGCGGCGGCACCGATTCGCGCCGATGCGACAGCACGTCGCCGGCCTCCAGCGCGGCCACCACCGCGTGGCGGAATTCTTCGCGGGCGGCGGCCTCGTCGCGGC
>JAFLEB010000206.1 GCA_017302075.1 Lysobacterales bacterium | reverse complement strand
CAAAACCCCAGCTCATCGAGCTGGGGTTTTGTCTTTTATGGCGTTCATGGCAATGACTTGGCTTGCGCAAGGCTTGCCGGATGAATGGCCAATACTCCGCCTATCGCGTTGCGGTGCGCCGCGCAGCGGCGGACTGCAACTCGCCTCGCCTCCCGCTTGAGGCGCGCTTCCAGCAATATCCAGCCCAATATCACGACACCGCTACGGATCGGACGTAATCGGGTGCGGTCGCAGCACGTGGAGGGTTGCTGGCATCCAATTGCAAAATCTTTCGGCGGTGCCTGCCCCCTGCCAGAAACTCAAAAAGGCCGCTAGTAGCGCGGCGGATAATCACGCGACATGGCTAACCCCCGACCCGCAGCGCCGACATCACCATCAGCGCCGCCACGCAGCCGAGTCCGCAAAACCACACCAGGCTGCGTAGCAGGTGCGTCCCGGTGAGGTAGAACACGCCGTGCAGGATCCGGAACGCGATGAAGGCCATCGCCAGCCAAGCCACGCGCTGCGCGTCGACTTGGGTGAACTGCGCCATCAGGACCGCGATCGCAAAGGGCGGGAACGCTTCGAAGGCGTTGAGGTGGGCTGCATTCGCATTGCGGATACGGTAGCTCTGTTGCTTGGCCACCCAGCCACGCGGGTCCTTGTTGTTGTAGTCGGTGGCACCGCCCTTGGCGAAACCGACCCAGACGTAGGGCAGCAGTGCAGCGATGAGGACGCACCAATAGGCGATGGACATGGCGTTCGACCTGCCGGGAAGGGAGTCCCGAGCGTAGCCGATCCGTTACCGGGCGTCGCCAGCCAGACGGGACCGGCGACGCCATTCGAGGATCAGGGCGTAGCCGCCGGGCGCTGCCGGTCGCGGGCCGCCTTGAACGGATTGCCTTCGTACCAGTTCGGCCATGCGCCATTGTTCGCCAAGGTCTCGCCGACGTCGTAGACCGTGCCCAAGTCCTGCACGATGCCGTCGAGGTTCCACGTCGCAGTGTCGTACTGGTCGCCCGGCTTGTGGTAGCGCTGCTCCGTGTAGGCCTTGCCCGCGGCCTGGCCCGCGGCCTTGCCGCCTTCGACCAGGTCGATGCCGCTGTCGATGTACAGGGCCGGCACGCCGGCCTTCGCGAAGTTGAAATGGTCGGAGCGGAAGTAGTAGCCCGCCGCGGTGTTGTCCTCTGCCTCTGCGTGGCGCCCCTGCCGATCGAGGATCGCCTTCAGCAGGTCCTCGAGCTGCGAGCTGCCCTTGCCGACCACGGTGAGGTCGCGGGCGCGGCCGACGGGGGCGAGCGCGTCGAGGTTGAACACGGCCACGGTCTTGTCGAGCGGCACGACCGGATGCGCGACGTAGTATTTCGAGCCGAGCAAGCCCGACTCCTCCAGCGTGACCGCCAGGAACAGCACCGAGCGCTTCGGCGGGGTCGGTGCCTTGCGGAAGGCTTCGGCGATCTCGAGGATGCCGGCGATGCCGGTCGCGTTGTCGACCGCGCCGTTGTAGATGTTGTCGCCTGCCTCGCCCTCGTGGGTGCCCAAGTGGTCCCAGTGGGCCATGTAGACGATGGCCTCCTCGGGCGCCTCGCTGCCGGGCAGCATCCCGATCACGTTGCGCGATTGCTTTTCGACGCTGCGGCTCTTGAGCTGCAGGGATGCGGTGGCATCGAGCGGGACCGGCTTGAAGCCGCGCTTGTTCGCGGCCGCGCGCAGCTTGCCGAGGTCCTGGCCCGCGGCCTTGAACAGCGCGTCGGCGGCCTCGCCGCTGATCCAGCCCTGCACCGGCACGCGCGGCGCCGGGTCGTCCTTCGCGGGCAGGTCGTACTGCGGCCCCGACCACGAGTTGCGCACCACGTCCCAGCCGTAGGAGGCGCCATCGGTGTCGTGGATGATCAGCGCGGCAGCGGCGCCCTTGCGCGCGGCTTCCTCGAACTTGTAGGTCCAGCGCCCGTAGTAGGTCATGCGGTTGCCGTCGAACAACCGTGCATCGCGGGCGTGGAACCCCGGGTCGTTGACCAGCATGACCACGGTCTTGCCCTTCACGTCCAGCCCGGCGTAGTCGTTCCACGCCTGCTCCGGCGCATCCACGCCGTAACCGACGAACACCAACGGGCTGTCCTTCAGGTTGACCACGGGCTGCCCGGTGCGGGTGCCGACTACCATGTCCTTGCCGAACGCGAGCACCTGCCGCTGGCTGCCGACCGCGAGATCGAGCGTAGCCGCCTCGTCCGCCGTGGTTTCCACCATCGGCACGGTCTGGAACCAGTCGCCGCCGTTGCCGGGCTGCAGCCCGATGCGTGCGAACTGCGACTTGATGTAGTCGACCGTCTTGTCCTCGCCGGCACTGCCCGGGCCGCGTCCACCGAAGTCGTCGGAGGCCAGGTGTTCGACATGCTCGGCGAAGTCGGCGGCATCGATCCCGTCCTTGAACGCATGCACGGTCGCGGGGGCGACGCGCGCGGCGGCGGGATCCTTGGCGTCGGCCGCGGGGGCGGTGTCGTCACCGCGTGGCGTGCAGGCGCCGAGCGCGAGCAGCGCCGAGGCGATCAGGGCAAGGCGGGGTGCAGGGTGGCGCATCGCGGGACTCCGTTCTGGCGTCCCGCGATTCTAGCCATGCCGCGGTCAATCCTGCGGCGGGCGGTCGCCGTCGTAGCGGCGGGCGGTCGCGCCGGTGATGGCGCCGGTGCGGGCGCTGGCGTGGACGTACAGCACCACCTCGCGTTCGAACACCAGCGGCCCATCGACCACCGCGTCCGGCCCGATCACGATCCGCGGCACGCGCTGCTTGCCCCAGCGCACGCCCATCTGGGTGGGCTTTTCGACGTGGATGCCGCCCTTCACGTGCGAGCCCGCGCCGACAGTTACGTCGCCGTTGACCGTCTCGATGCCGCCGCCGACATCGGTGTCGACCAAGCCGATCGCGCCGTTCACGGTCTCCACGCCACGGCGCACGCTGCCGCCGCGATCCACGTAGATCCCGCCATTCACGGTCTCGAGGCCGCCTTCGATGCGGGCACGCTGGCCGAAGCGGATGCCGCCGTTGACGGTCGACACGTCGCGGGTGGCCACGTCGTCGCCGGCCTCGATGCCGCCGTTGACGGTCTCGACATCCTCGGCGCGCGCGCCGCGCTCCAGGTCGATGCCGCCGTTGACGGTGCTGAGGTCGCCGTAGGCCTGGCCGG
>JAFLEB010000205.1 GCA_017302075.1 Lysobacterales bacterium | reverse complement strand
TCTCGAGCCTGCTCCCGCGCAACGCGGCGATGCGGTCGCCGTCGCGCACGGCGGTCCACGCAGCCAGCGCCCCGGCGCGCGCGGCCTGCACCGACTTGAAGCGCACGCGGGTGCCGAAGTACAGCGCCGGCGCGGTATCCGCGAGCAACAGGGTCAGCCGTTCGCGCTCGGCCTGGAACAGCTTGGTGTGCGGCCTGCCGGTCCGCGCGGTCAGGCGCCAGTCGATGTGGCGGGCGTCGTCGCCGCGCGCGTAGTCGCGCGATTCGGCGTACTCCATCCCGCGGCCGCGCAGGTTGGACAAGGCATGCCCCTGCACCCCGCTGGCGCCACGCCGCGCGGGACGCCGTCCGTCGGCCAGCGCGCGCAGCGCGACCAATTCGGCCAGCGTGGGCCGCACGCCCGCGGCATCCGCCATGTGCCGGCTCGCATCGATCGACATCGAAGCCACCCCTGCCGCCCGCTGCCTCAGGGCAACGGCACGCGCAGCAGCAACTCGGCGACCAGGCGCTCGCCGTCCCAGCCTTCCGCGGTGGCCTCGTAGCTCGGCAGCACGCGGTGGCGCAGCACGTCCGGGGCGATCGCGCGCACGTCCTCGGGCGTCGCGAAGTCGCGGCCGTCCAGCCAGGCGCGCGCGCGCGCGCAACGCTCCAGCGCGATCGAGCCACGCGGACTGGCGCCCCAGGCGATGCGCCGGGCGAGCGCGGCGTCGTAACGGGCGGGCTCGCGCGAAGCCAGCACCAGTTCCACGATGTAGCGTTCCAGCGCCGGCGCGACATGCACGTCCAGCACCGCGCCACGCGCGGCCATCACCTCCGCCTGTGCAATGCGCAGCGGCGGCGCGGCCGCTCCCTCCATCGCGTCGCGCGCCCGCGCACGCGCGAGGCGCAGGATCGCGGTCTCGGCGTCGGCCTGTGGATAGCCGATCCGTACGTGCATCAGGAAGCGGTCGAGCTGGGCTTCGGGCAACGGGAACGTGCCCTCCTGCTCGATCGGGTTCTGCGTCGCCATCACCAGGAACAGCGCGGGCAAGGCATAGGTCTGCCGCCCGACGGTGACCTGGCGCTCGCCCATCGCTTCCAGCAGGGCCGACTGCACCTTCGCGGGTGCGCGGTTGATTTCGTCCGCCAGCAGGATGGAATGGAAGATCGGCCCGGGCTGGAACTCGAAGCGGCCGTCCTGCGGACGCCAGACCTCGGTGCCGGTCAGGTCCGCCGGTAGCAGGTCCGGGGTGAATTGCAGGCGCGCGAAGTCCGCCTCCAGGCGCGCAGCGAGTGCACGCACGGCAGTCGTCTTGGCCAGCCCCGGCGCGCCCTCGACCAGCAGGTGGCCATCGGCGAGCAGCGCGACCAGCAGGCGCTCGACCAGGCCGGCCTGGCCGATGATCTCGCGCGACAGGTCGTCGCGCAGGGCGGTGAACGAGGCGTGCAAGGCCGCGAAGTCGGGGGATGGCGTATCCATTGGCTTGTCCTCGCAGGGTCGGCCGGTTCGACCACGGCCGCCCCGGAAGGTTCGCACCTTCACGGCAAGCCGGCCCCGCGCGCAAGGCCCAAACGAAACGGGAGCCCTGCGGCTCCCGTCACGTCGACGCGTGTGGCTGCTGCGGATCAGCGCTGGGCGACGCGCATCACCTTCGGCGTCACGAACACCAGCAATTCGGCCTTGGTCTTGGTCCGGCTCTTGTTGCGGAACAGGTTGCCGAGGACCGGGATATCGCCCAGGAACGGCACCTTGGCGATGTCGTTGCTGTCCGAGAACTCGTAGACGCCACCGATCACCACGGTCTGGCCATCGTCGACCAGCACCGCCGTGTTCACTTCGCGCTTCGCGATCTGCGGCACCTCGCCGAAGCTGCCGACGCTGATGAACCCGTCCAGCTCGTCCTTCTTCACGCCCATGTTGAGGAACACGCGGCCATCGTTGGTGATGGTCGGCGTCACCTTCAACTCCAGCACCGCTTCCTTGAAGTTGACGGTCGGGGTGAGGTTGCCACCAGTACCGGTCAGCGTCACGTAGCCGATTTCGCGCCCCTGCTTGATCACCGCCTCCTTCTGGTTGCTGGTGACGATGCGCGGGTTGGAGATCACCTCGCCGCGACCCTGTTCCTGGATCGCGGACAACTCGATGTCGAGCAGGTAGCCCGCGTTGAGGATCGACAGCGCCAGCGCGCCCGCCGGGTTCTCGAGGGTCGCCGGCAGGTTGGTCATCAGGCCGCGGGTGATGGTGCTACCCACCAGGGTCGGCGTCACGCAGCTGGACGGATTGGTGCCGGCCAGGCAGGCGTTGTAGTTGTTGATCAGGGTGGTGTTGGTCTGCTGCGCCTGGTAGTCAGCCGTGCGATTGAGCGAGTTCGTCTCCAGGTTCCCGCTGTAGTAGGCATTGTCCTTGGCGCCGCTGATGCCGAAGCGCGCGCCCAATTCGCGCGCGACACTCTCGTTGGCGATCACGATGCGGGCCTCGATCACCACCTGGTCGACCGGCTTGTCCAGCTGCTGGACCAGCGAGCGGATGTTCGCCACGCGCGACGGGATGTCGATCACCAGCAGGGTGTTGGTGCGCTTGTCGTAGCTGATGCTGCCGCGCTGCGACAGGAAGCCGCGGTCCATGTTCGACTGGCCGCCGCCCTGGCCGCCGTTGGAGACCGTGTTGCCCTTGCTCTCTTCGGTCAACAGGCGGGCGATGTCCTCGGCGCTGCCGTAATTCACCGGGATGTACTCGGTGACCTTCTCGGCGCGCTCCTCGAGGTTGATCCGCGCGTCTTCCTTGGCCTGCTCGAAGTCCGCGATCTCCTTCTGCGGGGCGACCCAGACCACGTTACCGCTGCGCCGCTTGTCGAGCGACTTGGCCTGCAACACGATGTCGAGCGCCTGGTCCCACGGCACGTTCATCAGGCGCAGGGTGACGTTGCCCTGCACGGTGTCGGCGGCGACGATGTTGAGGTTCGACTCTTCGGCGATCAGCTGCAGGACGGTGCGCACCGGCACGTCCTGGAAATTGAAGGTGACCGGCTTCCCGCTGTAGCGCACGGTCGCGTCGCTGCTGGTCGCGCCGACGCGGGCGGCGCCGACGGCCGCGGCCGGCTTGGCCCCGGCGACCGGGGTCGCCCGCGGCACGATCTCGACGATGTATTCGTTGCCGCTCTGGTACGCCATCGATTCGAAGGCACCGCGCGTGC
>JAFLEB010000204.1 GCA_017302075.1 Lysobacterales bacterium | reverse complement strand
GTGATGTGGGCGCGGCCGAGCGCGGCTTCCGCGTCCTTGCCAGTGATGCCCTTGCCGATCATGTCGACCAGCATCAGGTGGTTCTGGGTGCCGCCGGAGACGATCTTGTAGCCGCGGGCGATGATGGTGTTCGCCATCGCCTGCGCGTTCTTCACGACCTGCTGCTGGTAAACCTTGAATTCCGGCTCCAGCGCTTCCTTGAAGGCCACTGCCTTGGCCGCGATGACGTGCATCAGCGGGCCGCCCTGCAGGCCGGGGAAGACGATGCTCTGCAGCTTCTTCTCCAGTTCCGCGAACTGCTCGCTGCCATCGTTGCGGGCGAGGATGAAGCCGCCGCGCGGGCCGCGCAGGGTCTTGTGCGTGGTCGAGGTGACGACGTGCGCATGCGGCACCGGGTTGGGGTAGACGCCGGCGGCGATGAGGCCGGCGACGTGCGCCATGTCGACGAACAGGTAGGCGCCGACCTTGTCGGCGATGGCGCGGAAGCGCGCCCAGTCCATCACCTGCGAATACGCGGAGAAGCCGGCGATGATCATCTTCGGCCTGCTTTCCAGCGCGATGCGCTCGACCTCGTCGTAATCGACCAGGCCCTGGTCGTTCACGCCGTAGGAGACGATGTTGAACAGCTTGCCGGAGATGTTGGCCTTGGCGCCGTGGGTGAGGTGGCCGCCGTGGGCCAGCGACATGCCCAGCACGGTGTCGCCCGGCTGCAGCAGCGCGAAATACACCGCCTGGTTGGCCTGCGAGCCCGAATGCGGCTGGACGTTGGCGTAAATACCGTCTTGAAGCCCGGCGCCGAACAGCGCCTTCACGCGGTCGATGGCCAGCTTCTCGGCGATGTCGACGTATTCGCAGCCGCCGTAGTAGCGCTTGCCGATGTAGCCCTCGGCGTACTTGTTGGTGAGCTGGCTGCCCTGGGCCTCCATGACCCGCGGGCTGGCGTAGTTCTCCGAGGCGATCAGCTCGACGTGGTCTTCCTGACGACGGTTCTCGGCGGCGATCGCCGCGGCCAGTTCGGGATCGAAACCTTCGATGCGGGCATCGCGCGGGAACATCGGCGCTCCAGGGGCGGCGTGGGAAGGCGGAATTGTAGCCCCCGGCCGCCCCCCGGGCCACCCGAACCCGCGGCGGAAACTGGCGGCGCGGGGGCGATTCCGGCGATAATTCCGCGATTCCGATCCTCCCATCCCCGCCCTGCCCGCGCAGGGCGACGCTGCCTGCCGACCCGGCCGGCGCCGCGACCGTCCGGAGCCCCCATGCAATACATCTACACCATGAACGGCGTCAGCAAGACCGTGCCGCCGAAGCGCCAGATCATCAAGGACATCTCGCTGTCGTTCTTCCCGGGCGCGAAGATCGGCCTGCTCGGCCTGAACGGCGCCGGCAAGTCCACCGTGCTCAAGATCATGGCCGGCGTGGACACCGACTTCCAGGGCGAGGCCCGCCCGCAGCCGGGCATCAAGGTCGGCTACCTGGCGCAGGAACCCGAGCTCGACCCGAACAAGACCGTCCGCGAATCCGTCGAGGAAGGCGTGGGCGAGGTGCTGCAGGCCCAGGCCGCGCTCGATGCCATCTACGCCGCCTACGCCGAGGAAGGCGCCGACTTCGACGCGCTGGCCAAGGAGCAGGAGCGGCTGGAGGCCATCCTCGCCTCCGGCGACGCGCACATGCTCGAACAGCAGCTGGAAGTGGCCGCCGACGCCCTGCGCCTGCCGCCGTGGGACGCGGTCATCGGCAAGCTTTCCGGCGGCGAGAAGCGCCGCGTCGCGCTGTGCCGCCTGCTGCTGCAGAAGCCGGACATGCTGCTGCTCGACGAACCGACCAACCACCTCGACGCCGAGTCGGTGGAGTGGCTGGAACAGTTCCTCGCCCGCTTCCCGGGCACCGTGGTCGCCGTCACCCACGACCGCTACTTCCTCGACAACGCCGCCGAGTGGATCCTCGAACTCGACCGCGGCCGCGGCATCCCGTGGAAGGGCAACTACACCGAGTGGCTGATCCAGAAGGACGAGCGCCTCAAGCAGGAAGAGAACCAGGAAAAGGCGCGCCAGAAGGCGATCGCGCGCGAACTGGAATGGTCGCGCCAGAACGCCAAGGGCGGCCGCAGCAAAGGCAAGGCCCGTCTGGCCCGACTGGAAGAACTGCAGTCGCAGGACTACCAGAAGCGCAACGAGACCAACGAAATCTTCATCCCGCCGGGCGAGCGCCTGGGCAACTCGGTGATCGAGTTCAAGGGTGTGTCGAAGTCGTTCGGCGACCGCCTGCTGATCGACAACCTCGACATGCTGGTGCCGCCGGGCGCCATCGTCGGCATCATCGGCCCCAACGGCGCCGGCAAGTCGACGCTGTTCAAGATGCTGATGGGCATCGAGAAGCCGGACAAGGGCACGATCAACGTCGGCCCGACGGTGAAGCTGGCCTACGTCGACCAGAGTCGCGAGAAGCTGGAAGGCAACCACAACGTCTTCCAGGAAGTCTCCGGCGGCCTCGACATCCTCAACATCAACGGCGTCGAGATCCAATCGCGCGCCTACATCGGCCGCTTCAACTTCAAGGGCCAGGACCAGCAGAAGATGGTCGGCAGCCTGTCGGGTGGTGAACGCGGCCGCCTGCATCTGGCCAAGACGCTGCTGCAGGGCGGCAACGTGCTGCTGCTCGACGAACCGTCGAACGACCTCGACATCGAGACCCTGCGCGCACTGGAAGACGCGCTGCTGGAGTTCCCTGGCAACACCTTCGTCATCAGCCACGACCGCTGGTTCCTCGACCGCATCGCGACCCACATCCTCGCGTTCGAGGGCGATTCGCACGTCGAGTTCTTCCAGGGCAACTACCGCGAGTACGAGGCCGACAAGAAACGCCGCCTCGGCGAGGAAGGCGCCCAGCCGCACCGCCTGCGGTTCAAGGCGCTGAAGTGACCGATCGGCGCGCCCTCGCATCGCGGGCGCGCCGACGTTTCATCCCGGTGACAGCGGGATCGTGCGGGCGATGCGCGCTTTCCGACGCAGGACCGCTCCGGTTTGCGACACAGTTCACCCCGCGCCACTTTTCGCCGCATCGACCTCTCTGAAATGATGACCGTTCCGGGGACCACATGAACGCCGAACCGATGCGCCGATTCACGGACCGCCTGCGCGACCGCTGGCACCAGGCCGACACGCTGGTGTGCGTCGG
>JAFLEB010000203.1 GCA_017302075.1 Lysobacterales bacterium | reverse complement strand
GTCTGCGGTCCCGCCTGCAGGTGGCTGCGGACGGGGTGCCGCCGGACCCGCTCGCGTGGCCGATCCAGGCGGACGGATTGGCCGCGCGCCTGCAGCAACTCGACGTCGATCCCCGGCTTTCGGCGTTCGCGCAGTACGAGCGCCTGCAGGCGCGGCAGGCGGTCGCCGCGATGGAGGCCGCGACGCGGCGCGAAATGCCCGCTGCAAGCCAGTTGGCCGAGCGCCGGGTCGCGATCGCGGAGCAGGCGGCCCGCATCGAGGCCGCGCGTCGGCAGGTCGACGCCCTGGATCGCGAGCGCAGCGAATTGCTGGTGGAAGCGAGCCGCCGCGATGCGGAGCACGCGCGTGCGGAAGCCGAGCGCTTGCGCCTCGAAGCGCAGGTGCAGGCCGAGGAGGCGGCGCGCCTGCGGGCGCAAGCCCAGCAGGCCGAGGCCGCGCTGGACGGTGCACAGGTCGAGCGCGATGCACAGGTCGCCGCTGCGCGCGAGCAGGAGGTCGCGCTGGCCCGCCAGGAAGCCGAACTGGTGGCCGGCGCCAAGCTGCCGCCGTCCCGGCAGGACGCGCGCGGGCAGGTGTTCACCCTGGCGGGGGAGGCGTTCGGTTCCGGGCAGGCGCAACTGACCGCCGGTGCGGCGGCCAGCGTGCGTGCGCTGGGGACCTACCTGGCGCGCCTGGGCTTCAGTGGCGTCGAGGTGGTGGGCCATACCGACAGCCAGGGCAATCCCGAGGCCAACCAGCGCCTGTCCCGGCAGCGGGCCGAGGCGGTTCGCGCCGGGCTGGCCGAGGCCGGCCTGGGGCGCGGCAAGACCTCCGCGCGTGGCGCCGGGGACGGCGAGCCGGTGGCCGACAACGCCACCCCGGCCGGGCGTGCCCGGAATCGCCGGGTGGAGATCGTGATTCCGAATAATTGAGCGAAAACAATCGCTTGCGTCTATCGATCGGGCGGTCGCCTGCTCCGATGCGCGTTCAGCGAAAGCGCTTGCGCCCTGCCGGGGGCAGGCGTAGTGTCGGTTCCCCAGATGGTCTTGAATCCGCAACCACCATCTGGCCGGAGACCGGCCGATGCATGACCCGTTCGACAACCCGGAGATCGCCGCCGCAAGCCAGGTGCTGCGCGGCGCGACCGGCAAGTCCGGGCGTGCCGATGACGTGGATCAATCCAATTTCCGTGCGCCCCGTGCCGTGACCCGCGGGGCGTTCGCGTTTTTGCGGCCGCCCGGCGGGCGGCCGCAAGTTCCCGGCAGGCCCCCACCTGCCCCCACCGCGCCGTTCCGGCCGCCCAGGCCGGACTCCGCATCGTAGAGACCTGAAAGGAGGTTTCCATGTTCGAAGGACAACCGCAGGCGGAACTCGAAGCGATGATGAAGGCCAGCCCCGAGTTCCGGCAGCTGTACTACCGGCACCAGGAGCTCGACAAGCAGGTGCTGGACGCCGAGCTCGGCGTGCTCCCGCTCGACGACATGACCCTGGGCCAGATGAAGCGCGAGAAGCTGGCCGCCAAGGAACGCCTGTTGCGCATGTACGAAAGCACGCACTGACCTCGATGCGGTCGGCGGGCGGCCTCCTCGTCGGTGGCCCGCCGGCCGCGCGACCCCGCGGCGAGGCAGTTCCGCCGCGCTGGTAGAATCCGGGCCTGCGCAGACGCGATCGACCGCATGGCCATCCACGACTCCATCCTCGACCTGGTCGGCGACACCCCGATCATCCGTGCCCGCGGCCTCGACACCGGGCCCTGCACGCTGTACCTGAAGCTCGAGAGCCAGAACCCCGGCGGCTCGATCAAGGACCGCATCGGCCTGTCGATGATCGAGGCGGCCGAACGGCGCGGCGACATCAGGCCCGGCGACACCCTGGTCGAAGGCACCGCCGGCAACACCGGCATCGGCCTGGCCCTGGTCGCGCAGCAGAAGGGCTACAAGCTCATCCTCGTCGTGCCCGACAAGATGAGCCGCGAGAAGATCTTCAACCTCAAGGCGATGGGCGCGCAGGTCGTGCTGACCCGCAGCGACGTGGCCAAGGGCCATCCCGACTACTACCAGGACCTCGCCGCGCGGATCGCCGCCGAGACCCCGGGCGCCTACTTCATCAACCAGTTCGGCAACCCGGACAACCCGGCCGCGCACGAGCACGGCACCGGTCCCGAGATCCTGCGGCAGATGGCCGGGGTCGGGGGGCTGGATGCAATCGTGTTCGGCTGCGGCAGCTCGGGCACCATGACCGGGCTGTCGCGCTGCTTTGCGCAGCATTCGCCGGCCACCGAGCTGGTGCTGGCCGATCCGGTCGGCTCGATCCTCGAGGAATACATCAACCGCGGCACCCTGAGCGACAAGTCGGGAAGCTGGATGGTGGAGGGCATCGGCGAGGATTTCCTGCCGCCGATTTCCGACTTCACCCGGGTGCGCAAGGCCTACGCGATCAGCGACCGCGAGAGCTTCCACACCGCCCGCGAGCTGCTGGCGAAGGAGGGCATCCTCGGCGGCTCGTCGACCGGCACCCTGGTGGCGGCGGCGCTGCGCTACTGCCGCGAGCAGTCGACGCCGAAGAACGTGCTGGTATTCGTCTGCGACACCGGCAACAAGTACCTGTCGAAGATGTACAACGACTATTGGATGCTGGACAACGGCTTCCTCGACCGCACCCCGCACGGCGACCTGCGCGACCTGATCCTGCGTCCGTTCGCGCAGCGCGACACCGTGGTGGTCGGGCCGAACGACCTGCTGGTCACCGCCTGGCAGCGGATGAAGCTGTACGACGTCAGCCAGCTGCCGGTGATGGACGGCGACCGCATCGTCGGCATCGTCGACGAATCCGACATGCTGCTGCACGTCTACGGCGACGAGGCGCGCTTCCGCGACCCGGTCTCCGCCGCGATGGTCGGCAAGCTCGACCAGGTCGACGTGCGCGCGCCGATGGAATCGCTGCTTCCGGTGTTCGACCGCGGCCACGTGGCCATCGTGATGGACGGCCAGCGCTTCCTCGGCCTGATCACCCGCATCGACCTGCTCAACTACCTGCGCCGCCGCGTGCAGTGACCCCACGGATACGGATCCCTCGATGAACACCCACGACCAGAAGGACCTCGGTCTCGGCACGCTGGCGATCCATGGCGGCCAATCGCCGGATCCGTCCACCGGCGCGGTGATGCCGCCGATCTACGCGACCAGCACCTACGCGCAATCCAGCCCGGGCGTGCACCAGGGCTTCGAGTATTCGCGCACCCACAACCCGACCCGCTTCGCCTACGA
>JAFLEB010000202.1 GCA_017302075.1 Lysobacterales bacterium | reverse complement strand
CCGACGATGTTCAGCACGACCAGTGCGATGACATAGATCGACCAGCCAGATTTCATTGTCCGTTCTCCCCGTCATCCAGCGGCAGGCGCGCCGCGTCGTCGAATACCTCTTTCCGGCGCGGGCTCCAGGCCCACGCCCATCCCGCCAGGAACAGCACCATCAGCAGCAGGGTCACGATGCCGGAAACCATGGCTCAGCCCCCCTTCGGTGCGTTCTTGCCGAGGCCCTGCAGGTAAGCCACCACGGCGTCCATCTCGGTCTTGCCCTCGACGTCCTTGGCCGCGGCCGAGATCTCGGCGTCGGTGTAGGGGTCGCCGAGGCGCTTGAGCGCCTGCATGTGCGCCTGCAGCTGCTGGCCGTCGAGCTTGTTCTCCGCGAGCCAGGGGAAGCTGGGCATGTTGGACTCGGGCACCACGTCGCGCGGGTTGTTCAGGTGCACGCGGTGCCAGTCGTCCGAGTAGCGGCCGCCGACGCGCGCCAGGTCCGGCCCCGTGCGCTTGGAGCCCCACTGGAACGGACGGTCGTACACCGACTCCCCGGCCAGCGAGTAGTGGCCGTAGCGCTCGGTCTCGAAGCGCAGGGTGCGCACCATCTGCGAATGGCAGTTGTAGCAGCCTTCCCGGACGTAGACGTCGCGACCCGCCAGCTCCAGCGCGGGGTAGGGCTTGACGCCGGGCAGCGGCTGGATCGCCTCTGCCTGGAACATCAGTGGCACGATCTCCGCCAGGCCGCCGAAGGACACCGCCACCGCGATCAGCACGGCCATCAGGCCGACGTTCTTCTCGAGTTTCTCGTGGGCGTTGCTGTTGTTGCTCATGTCGAGGTCCTCAGGCGCGGGCTTGCGACGGATCGGGGGCGAGCACCGGCAGGTCGCCGGTCGTCTTGGCGACCGAGTAGGTCTTGTAGACGTTCCAGGCCATCAGGAACATGCCCGAGAGCACCATCAGGCCGCCCATCAGGCGCGCGAGGTAATACGGGTAGGTCGCGTTCAGGCTCTCGACGAAGGTGTAGGTCAGGGTGCCGTCGTCGTTGGTGGCGCGCCACATCAGGCCCTGCATCACGCCGGCGATCCACATCGAGGCGATGTAGAACACCACGCCGATGGTGTGGATCCAGAAGTGCGTGTCGATCAGCTTGGTCGACCACATCTCCTTCAGGCCCAGCATCCGCGGCATCAGCGCGTAGATCGAGCCGATCGAGATCATCGCCACCCAGCCCAGCGCGCCGGAGTGCACGTGGCCCACCGTCCAGTCGGTGTAGTGGGACAGCGAGTTGACCGTCTTGATCGACATCATCGGCCCCTCGAACGTGCTCATCATGTAGAAGCTGAGCGAGACGATGAGGAACTTCAGGATCGGGTCGGTGCGCAATTTGTGCCACACGCCGGACAGGGTCATGATCCCGTTGATCGCGCCGCCCCAGCTGGGGGCCAGCAAGATCAGCGAGAACACCATGCCCAGGCTTTGCGCCCAGTCGGGCAGCGCCGTGTAGAGCAGGTGGTGCGGGCCGGCCCACATGTAGACCGCGATCAGCGCCCAGAAGTGGACGATCGACAGGCGGTAGGAGTAGATCGGACGCCCGGCCTGCTTGGGCACGAAGTAGTACATCATCCCCAGGAAGCCGGCGGTCAGGAAGAAGCCCACCGCGTTGTGCCCGTACCACCACTGCACCATCGCGTCGACCGCGCCGCTGTAGGCGGAGTAGGACTTGAACGCGCCGGCCGGCATCGAGATGTTGTTGACGATGTGCAGCAGGGCCACGGCGATGATGAAGCTGCCGTAGAACCAGTTGGCCACGTAGATGTGGCTGACCTTGCGCTTGGCGATGGTGCCGAAGAACAGCACCGCGTAGGCCACCCAGACCACCGCGATCAGGATGTCGATCGGCCACTCGAGTTCGGCGTACTCCTTGCCCTGGGTGAAGCCCAGCGGCAGGGTGATCGCCGCGGCGACGATGATCAGCTGCCAGCCCCAGAACACGAAGGTCGCCAGCTTGTCGCTGAGCAGGCGCACGTGGCTGGTGCGCTGGACCACGTAGAGGCTGGTGGCGAACAGCGCCGACCCGCCGAACGCGAAGATCACCGCGTTGGTGTGCAACGGCCGCAGGCGGCCATAGCTCAACCACGGGATGCCCTCGAAGAGATGGGGCCAGTACAGCTGGGTGGCGATGATGACGCCGACCAGCATGCCCACGATTCCCCACAGCACCGTGGCGATGGCGAATTGCTTCACCACCTTGTCGTTATAGGTACCGCTCATGGCTTGCATGCGAACCTCCACCTGGAATGCGCCCGAATTATCCCGCCGGTCGCGGGATGCCCCTTGATCAAGATCAATATGCCAGCGCGGCCCTGCGCGTTGGTCGGATATCGACCATAATCCCCGTCGACCTAGAGCGCGTATCATACCCCTAGGGGGTATCAAGGCCCATGCACGACGTCTCCCAGCTCGACCTCGCCCGCCTGCGCCGCAGTTGCGCGGATTGTTCGCTCGCCCAGCTCTGCCTGCCGGCGGGCATCGACCGCAACGACCTCGGGCGGCTGGACACCCTGGTGCAGAAACGGCGGCCGCTGCACCGCGGGGACCACCTGTTCCGTGCCGGCGACGCGCTGGGCTCGGTGTTCGTGGCCAGCGAGGGCACGTTCAAGACGGTGGTCATCAACGAATCCGGCGAGGAGCACGTGCTCGGGTTCCACCTCCCGGGCGAGCTGTTCGGCCTGGACGCGGTGGGCTCCGGGCGCCATCGCTGCGAGGCGATCGCGCTGGAGGACGCCAAGGTCTGCGAGCTGCCCTTCAGCAGCCTCGCCACCGTCGCGGCCCAGCTGCCCAGCCTGCAGCGCCAGCTGCTGCGGGTCATGGGCCAGAGTTCCGACCGCGACCACGACTTGGTGGACGTACTGTCGCGGCGCCAGGCCAGCGAGCGCATCGCCCTGTTCCTGCTGGGGTTGCGCGACCGCTACCGCCGCATCGGCCAGTCGGGCGAGGACGTGCACCTGCCGATGAGCCGCGAGGAGATCGGGCGCCACCTGGGGCTTGCGCTGGAGACGGTCAGCCGCGGCTTCAGCCGGCTGCACGAGGATGGCGTGATCGACGTCCGCGGGCGCCACGTCCGCGTCCTCGACGAAGCCGCGCTGCGCACCGCCGCCAGCGGCTGCGAGCAGGACGCGCACAAGGCCTCGCGGGCGCGCCCGCGCGCCTGAGCCGCTGCGGCCGGCGCTTGCCGATGCTGGCGCAACGACCATGACGGCCGACCTCG
>JAFLEB010000201.1 GCA_017302075.1 Lysobacterales bacterium | reverse complement strand
GTGCTGGAGGAACTGGTCGACTACACCCTCTCGCACTTCGCGTTCGAGGAAGAGCTGATGGAGGAATCCGGCTATTCCTTCGGCCCCGCGCACAAGCGCGTGCACGACATGTTCGTGCGCCGGGTCAGCGAATACCGGATGCGCTTCGAGGCCGGCGAGGACATCGCCGCCGAGCTCAAGGGCATGCTCGCGCGCTGGCTGTTCAACCACATCCGCGGCGACGACAAGGCCTACGCCAAGCACGTGCGCCACTACCTGGACACCTACAAGCGCGGCGGCATGGCCGGCGGCGGCGCGCGCGACGGCTGGTTCAAGCGCAAGATCAAGGCCTGGCTGCAGTAAGGCCACGTCTACCGTGGCGTCATGCCGGCCCGGTATCCTGCCGGCATGCCCCGCCTCCCCCACCGCCTGGGCCTTGCCCTCGCCGCCTGCCTGGTGGCGGGTCCCGCCTGCGCGGCCAAGGTCGCGCGCATCGACATCCAGGGCGTGGCCGACCCGGCGGTCGCGCAGAACGTGCGCACCGCGCTGTCGCTCAACGACGAGCTCGACAAGGACCTGAGCGCACGCCGGCTGAACTACCTGCTGCGCCAGGCCGAGCGCGAGACCCGCGAAGCGCTGGAACCGTTCGGCTACTACTCGCCGACCATCACCATCCGCCGCAGCGACCGCGACCTGCCGGTGGGGCAGCGCGCGGAACCGCCGGCGACCGATGCCGACGCGGTCGACGATCCCGATGACGGCGACGAAGCCGGCACCGACGGCGATGCGCCCGCCGCCGCATCCACGACCCCGCGGCGCGATCCCGGGCGCACGCTGACCGTCGACATCGAGATCGTGCTCGGCGAGCCGGTGCGCGTGCGCGGAGAACAGGTCGATGTCGACGGGCCGGGGGCCGGGGACGGCGGCGTGCGCGAAGCGCTGGCCGCGTTCGCGCCACGCGAGGGCGCGGTGCTCGACCACAGCGTATACGAGGCCGGCAAGAAGCGGATCTCCAATGCCCTGCTGCAGCACGGTTATTTCGATGCCGACCTCGCCAGCCACCGGGTCGAGGTCACGCGCGCGGACTTCGCCGCCGACATCGACCTGCGCTGGACCACCGGCGAACGCTACCGCCTGGGCGAAGCGCGCTTCCAGCAGGACCCCAAGCCGATCATCCGCGACGACCTGCTGCAGAAGCTGGTGAACTGGGAACCCGGCGCGCCCTACGACGCGGCCAAGCTGGACCGGCTGCGGCGCTCGCTGGTGGCGCTGGACTACTTCGGGCTGGTGGACGTGTCGGCGCTGCCGGAGAATGCCAGCGAACGCACGGTGCCGGTGGAAGTCAGCCTGAGCCCTGCGCCGCGCAGCATCTACACCGTCGGCGCCAGCTACGGCACGATCAGCGGCCCCGGCGTGAACCTCGGGGTCGAGCGCCGTTACCTCAACAGCCTCGGCCACAAGGCGCTGGCCCAGCTCGACTACGCGAAGGACCGCAAGGCGCTGACCCTGCAGTACAAGGTGCCGGCCTTCGCCTGGCTGGATGGCTGGTACACCGCCAGTCTGCAGGCGGTGGACGAGGTGAACCCCTACATCAACAGCCGCCGCGTCGAATTCGTGGCCAGCCGCAGCGGCCAGTACAACGACCATCTCAACCTGCTGGCCTCGCTGCACGTGCTGCGCGAGCGCTGGCTGATCAACGTCGCCGACGATGGCGCGGGCGGCCTGTCGCCCTTGCCTTACCGCTACGGCAGCTATGTGTTCCCGGCGCTGGAGGCGACCTACGTCGACGTCGACGACCGCCTCGACCCGCGCCGCGGCGCAGGCGGCACGCTCCTGCTGCGCGGCGGGCGCGGCGGTGCGGACGGCAACACCACCTTCCTGCAGGTGCATGCGCGCGTGCAGTGGTTCCATGGCTTCGATGCCGACAGCAAGCTGATCCTGCGCGGCGAGGCCGGGCACACGTTCAGCGGCAGCTTCCTCGACCTGCCGCCCAGCCTGCGCTTCTATGCCGGCGGCGACCGCAGCGTGCGCGGCTACGACTGGCACGAGATCGGGCCGCGGGTCGAAGTGGACGGCGATGTCTACTACACCGGCGCCTCCAACGTGGTCACCGCCAGCGTCGAGTACGAGCGCTACTTCAAGGGTCCGTGGGGCGCCGCGGTGTTCGTCGACAGCGGCAGCGCGTTCGAGGGCAAGCGCCCCGACATGCACACCGGCGTCGGCGTCGGCGTGCGCTGGCGCTCGCCGGTGGGGCCGGTGCGGATCGACATCGCGCGCGGGCTGAAGTCGCCGGATTCGCCGTTCACCCTGCACTTCGCGATCGGGGCCGACCTGTGAGCTGGCGCGAACGCTACGACCGCTATCGCCGCTACGGGCTGGACGCGTTGCCGGCCGACGCCACCCGCGCGCAGCGCGAGGCGCGCATCGCCGAACTGCGCGTGCTGCGCCGGCAGCGCCAGCGGCGGATCGCCCTGCGCAGCGGCATCGGCACCCTGCTGCTGGCGATCGGGGTCGCCGCGTTGCTGTACTGGCTGCTGTCCACCATCGGCGGCCGCGACCTGCTGCTGCGGCAGGTCGTGGCGCGGCTGCCGGCCGGCACCGTGCTGACCTGGCGCGCCGCCGAAGGCCCGGCGTCCGGGCCGATGGTGTTGCGCGGCGTGCATTTCTCGATGCCGCGGCAACGCGACCCGGACTGCGTGCCGACCGCGCAGGCGAGCTGCGCGATGGGGCGGATCGTGTTCGATGCCGACGCGGTGACCCTGGATCCCGCATTGCGCCCGCTGCTCGGCCGGACCCTGCGGCTGGATGCGCTGGCGATCGAGGGTGCGCGCCTCGACCTGCCGCGCAGCGACACGCCGTTCGAGCTGCCGACCTGGCCCGACGTGCTGCCGCAGATCGCCCCGCCGCTGGCGCTGGAAGCCGACCACCTCCGCATCGACCGCCTGCAGGTGCTGCAGGAAGGCGAGCCGATGGTGGCGATCCGCAGCGCGCGCGCCGGCCTGCGCGCCGGCCCCGGGCGCCTGCAGGTGGCCAACCTCGACGTCGACAGCGACCGCGGCCGCTTCGCCGCGCATGGCGACTACCTCCCGCGCGAGGACTACCGCACCGACCTGGTCGCCACCGCGGTGCTGCCGGCCCCGGCCGGGCGCACCGCCCCGCGCCTCGGGCTGGTCGCCAAGGGCGACCTGTCGCGGATGGACGTGGCCATCGCCGGCCGCCTGCCGGCACCGACCCGCGCCACCCTCACCCTGCGTGGCGACAAGGACGCCCCGCGCTGGCGCCTGCGTGCGGCCAGCGAGGCGGT
>JAFLEB010000200.1 GCA_017302075.1 Lysobacterales bacterium | reverse complement strand
CCGGCCCACAGCCACGGGCGGCGGAACGGCTTCAACGAGCGGCCCATGCGGCGCACGCCCGTCACAGGCGATGGCTCAGGTCGCCGGCCAGGAAGGCCGCGCCGAACTCCACCCCGCGCTGGAAGCCCATCGCCTGGAAGCGTTCGCCCATTTCGCTGGGCAGGGTCAGCAGCTTGGCCTGCTGGCGGAGGTTGTGGCGGGCGATGTCGCCGGCGGCGCGCGCCTCGGCCAGCGCGAGGTTCTCCTGCAGGCGGTTGCCGATCAGCAGGCTCGCCTGGTGGCAGTAGCCGGTGAACTCGAAGCCGGCGCCGGTGCCCGCTTCGGCCAGGGCGGTGAAGTCCACCGAGGCGGTGATGTCCTGCAGCCCGGGCAGCGCCAGCACGTCCTCCACCAGGTGGTGGCGCCGGAACGCGCGCAGGGTGCCGTCGCGGCGCTGCGGCTGGTAGTACTCCGCGCGCGGATGCCCGTAGTCGACGAACAGCAAGGCGCCATCGCCCATCCCGCCGACCACCGCCTGCAGCCAGTACGGCAGCTGCGCGAGCAGCTCGCTGCGATAGCCCTCGGCGAATGGCTGCGGCAACTGGCGCTCGACATGCCGCACCGCCGCGGCCAGCAGTGGATCCGCCGGCCGGTCGACGCGCAGGAACCGGCCTTCACCATCCAGCGCGACATGTTCCTCAAGCACCTCGCCATCGCGGATCGCGAAGCGCGGCGTGGGGAGCGCGTCCAGCACCTCGTTCGCGAACAGCACGCCGCGCCAGGGGTCCTGGATCGGGCCGTCGAGCCATTCGACCAACTCGAAGAGCAGGGGCGGCAGGCGCTGCTGCAGGCGCGCGCGCTGGCGTTCCCGCAGGTCGGCGCTGGGCTCGAGGATCGCGTAGCGGGCCGGCAGGGCATCGTCGGCCAGCAGCTTGGCGAGGCAGGTCTCGGCGAAGGCGCCACTGCCGCCGCCGACCTCGAGGAAGCAGGCCTCAGGACCCAGTTGTTGCAGCACCGGCGCCAAGGCATCGGCGACGCAGGCCGCGAACAGCGGCGACAGCTCCGGCGCGGTCACGAAGTCGCCGGCATCGCCGAACTTGGTCGCGCCGGCGCTGTAGTAGCCGAGCCCGGGCGCATACAGCGCCAGCTCCATGAACTTCCAGAACGGCATGCTGCCGCCGGCGGCGATGATCTGTCCCTGGATGACCTCGCGCAGGCGCGCACTGTGCGCGAGGGCGTCGTCGTCGGGGGGTGGCAGGTGCTGCATCAGCACAGGATACGCAAGCGCGGCGCTATCCTGCGTGGATGGACAGCCCACCCGCCGCGCAGCCCGCACGCAAGGTCGCCCTGGTCACCGGCGCGGCGCGCAGGATCGGCGCCGCCATCGCCCGCCGCCTGCATGCCGAAGGCTTCGACCTCGCGTTGCATTACCGCCACTCGCAGGCGGACATGCAGGCGCTGCAGGCCGACCTCGAGGCGCTGCGCCCGGGCAGCACGCTGGCCCTGCAGGCCGACCTCGCCGCCTTCGACCGCCTGCCGGAACTGGTCGCGCGCACGGTGGGCCATTTCGGCCGGCTCGACCTGCTGGTGAACAACGCCTCGTCGTTCTATCCCACGCCGATCGGCCAGGCCACGCCCGCGCAGTGGGACGACCTCTTCGCCAGCAACGCGCGTGCGCCGTTCTTCCTGGCCCAGGCCGCGGCACCGCACCTCAAGGCCGCGCGCGGCGCCATCGTCAACCTGGTCGACATCCACGGCGACCAGCCGCTCGCCGGGCATACGGTCTACGGGATGGCAAAAGCCGCGCTGCGCATGCTAACCAAGGGACTGGCGCTGGACCTCGCGCCGGAGGTGCGGGTGAATGCCATCGCGCCGGGCGCGATCCTGTGGCCTGTCGAAGGCAAGAGCGAAGACGCGCAGGCCGCCCTGCTCGCGCGCACGCCGCTCGGGCGTGCCGGAACGCCAGCGGAGATCGCCGGAGTCGTTGCGTGGCTGCTGGGCGACGCCTCCGGCTATGTCACCGGCCAGACCCTGCGCGTCGACGGCGGGCGCGGGATCGGCGGCTGACCGTCACTTGCCGCCGCGCTCTTCCTTCAGGACCTGCTTGCGCACGTACAGGAACACGACCAGGCCGATGCCGACCATGAAGATGCTCCCGCCGATCGCCAGCCAACCGACCGGCTTCGCCAGGATCTCGGTCAGGATGGGGTTCATGTCGTCGCTCCTCAGCTGGATGCCCACGCCAGCTTAGGCAGCCCCCGCGCGACCGTTTTGAGCGAAGTCAAATTGCGACCGGCGCGAACCCGACGTCGTGGTCCGGGTGCGCGCGCCACATCGCATCCAGGCGGCAACCGCTGACCGGGTCGACGAAGCCCGGGGCGATCTCGGCCAGCGGCTTGAGCACGAAGGCATGGCGCAGCTCGTCGCGCGGCAGGCGCAGATGGCCCGGCCCGTCCAGCACCAGGGCGTCGTAGAACACGATGTCGATGTCCAGCGTGCGGTCGCCGTAGCGCGGCCCGCTGCGGTCGCGGCCGTGCGCATCCTCCAGCGCGTGCAGCCAGTCGTTCAACGCGAACGGGTCGAGGTCGCTGTCGATGGCGGCCGCGGCGTTGAGGAAATCGCCGCCGGCGAAACCGACGGCCGGGAAGCGGTGCGCGCGCGAGACCTGGACCTCGCCGAAGCGCGCGCGCAGGGCCGCCACGGCGTCGCGCAGGTGCGCCTGGGCGTCGAGGTTGCTGCCCAGGCTGAGGTAGGCACGGCCCATCAGGCGCGGCTGCGCTCGATCACCACGCCGACCGCACGCGCGCCGCGCACCGCGCCCGGCTTGCTCAGCTTCAGGCGCACGCGGGCGACGCCGAATTCCTCGAGGATGATCGCCGCGCAACGCTCCGCGAGCGTCTCCACCAGGCCGAAGCCGGACTGTCCGACGTATTCGACCAGGCGCTTGCTGACGTCCTTGTAGTTCAGGGTCAGGGCAATGTCGTCGGTGGCCGCGGGCACGCGGTTGTCGAAGGCCATCTCGATGTCGAACACCAGCGTCTGCCGGATCCGCCGTTCCCAGGCGTAGATGCCGATCAGGGCCTCGATCTCGAGGCCTTCGATGAACACGTGGTCAGTCATGCGCCGATTATGCCGCGCGGCACCGCCGTCACACCGCCGGCAGCGTCGCCATGTCCCAGCGCGGCACCACCGCGACCGCGGCATCCGCGCGTTGGCCCGCCTGCAGGCGCAGCGCGCCGGCGAACGCGATCATCGCGCCGTTGTCGGTGCACAGCGCGGGGCGCGGGAAACAGGCGCGGCCGCCACGGCCT
>JAFLEB010000020.1:26523-29144 GCA_017302075.1 Lysobacterales bacterium | reverse complement strand
CGGCGCCGGCCTCGGCGCGGAAGCACATGGAATGCGCGGTCATGCGCAGCGGCAGGCGCTCGGCATCCAGGATCTCGTCGCGCACGATGTTGGTGAGCGGGACTTCCGAGGTCGGGATGAGGTAGCGCGTGTGCTCGCCCAGGCGGGTGGAAAACAGGTCTTCCTCGAACTTGGGCAATTGCCCGGTGCCGCGCATCGAGTCGGCGTTGACGATCACCGGGACATTGGTTTCCTCGTAGCCGTGCTCGCCGGCGTGCAGGTCGAGCATGAACTGCGCCAGCGCCCGGTGCAGGCGCGCCAGCTGGCCGCGCAGCACGGTGAACCGCGAGCCCGACAGCTTGGCCGCGGTCTCGCCATCCAGCCAGCCGTGGCGCTCGCCGAGGGCGACGTGGTCCTTCACCTCGAAATCGAATGCACGCGGCGTGCCCCAGCGGTGCTGCTCGACATTGCCCGACTCGTCGCTGCCCGCCGGCACCGAGGCGTCCGGCAGGTTGGGGATGCCGGCGGCGATCGCCTCGATCTCCGCGCGGATCTCGTCGAGGCGGAGCTCGGAGGCCTTCAGCTCATCGCCGAAAGCCGAGACCTGGCTTTTTGCTTCATCAACCTTTTGTAGATAGAAATCAGCCTCATCGTCTGATTCCTCCGCGGTCTTGCGATTTACCAGACCCATTAGCTGTCCAATTTCTCTAGACAACTTGTTCCGCTCGCTTTGCAGCTCCTGCGTGCGCACCTGCAATTGCTTGCGGTCGGCTTCCAGCGCCTCCAGGCGGGCCACGTCGAGGTCGAAGCCGCGGCTGTCGCGCAGGCGGGCGGCAAGGTCGGCGGCATGGTTGCGGAGCAGGACGGGATCGAGCATGGAAGCGGCATCGCATGGGCGTGAACGCGCATTATCGCCCGTCCGGGCATGGCTGCGGGATCGCGACGACGCTGTGCCAGAATGCGGCGCATGCCTGCCCCCGACACGCCGCACCGGTTCCCGCTGCCGCCCCGCGTCCTGAAGCTGATCGGCATCGCCTTCGCCGGCGGCCTGCTGCTGTTCCTGCTGGTCTGGTGGGACCAGCGCAACGACACCGACTTCTTCACCGCCCGCGAAGCCACGCCCGACGGGGGCGAGCCGGCCGGCCTGCCGGTCCCGTTGCCTGCCGACGTGGCCACCGGCGATGACACCGCCAGCGGCCTGCGCGTGTTGCAGGCGCCGGACGGAAGCGCGCCCGCGCCGGCGCCGCGCCCGGTCCAGATCGAAGCGCCGCCGCCCCCGCCACCGCCTGCCGCCGAGGCCGCCCCCAAGCCGCCCGCCGGTGATCGCGTGGATCCCAGCCCGCTCAGCACGCCGGCGCCGAAATACCCGTCCAGCGCGCTGCGTCGCGGGGTGGGCGGGACCGTGCAGGTGCGGGTGACCGTGGCCACGGACGGCAGCGTGGAGCGCCTGGAACTGGCCCAGACCAGCGGCAATCGCGACCTCGACCGCGCCGCGCTGGAGGCCGTGCGCCGCTGGCGCTTCAAGCCCGCCACCCAGGGTGGCCAGCCGGTGGTGGCCGACGTGATCGTGCCGCTGGACTTCGCCCCCCAGCGCTGAGCCCCCCCTGCATCCATCCGTGGCCGCGGCGCGTACAGGCGCGCGGAACACAGGGCGGGATGTAGGATGCAGGCGCATATCGCAACGGAGACACCGTCGCCTTTCGAGGCGGCCAGACGCATGTCGACGGCAGGGACGCCCGCACGTGAGCCCGGAGAGTGGGCACGGGAACTGGTCGCGGTGGCGGTCCGCCAGGACCGCGACTGCTTCATGCGCATCTACGACCACTTCATGCCGCGGCTGTGCCTCTACCTGCGCGGGATCGGCGCGCCGGAGGCGATCGCCGAGGAACTCTCGCAGGAGGCGATGCTGCGGCTGTGGCAACACGCCGCCGGTTACGACCCGGCCCGCAGCGCGGTCAGCACCTGGCTGTTCCGGATCGCGCGCAACCTGCACATCGACCGCCTGCGCCGCGAAGCCAACCGCCCGCAGGTGGCGGCCGAACCGATCGAGGCGGACATCGCCTCGGAACCCCACACCACCGAAGAGTACGCAGACCACGTCCAGTTGCAGCGCCGCATCGACACCCTCTCGTCGATCCAGGCAAGGTTGATCCGCATGTCCTATTTCGAAGCCAAGAGCCACCAGGAAATCGCCACCGAGCTGGGCATGCCGCTCGGCACCGTCAAGTCCCACCTGCGCCGCGCCTTCCTGCGCCTGCAAGGCGAGATCGGGGAGGTCGCATGAGCCCGCGCCACCACCTCGACCCCGCGACCATCGTCAGCCATGCCGCCGGCGCGCTGTCGCCGGAGATGGCGGCCGTCGTCGCCACCCACCTCGAAGGCTGCGGCCATTGCCGGCAGGCGGTGGCGCAGGCCGACGGCATCGGCGGCGCATTGATGGCGCAACGCCAGGGCGCCGAATTGCCCGAGGACCGGCAGGCACGCCTGCGGCGCGCGATGCTCGAGCGCCTCGACAGCGCGGGCGCACCCGGTCGCGCCCCCGACGCTCCGCCGCCCTCTTCGGATCCCGACCGCCTTCCGGCACCGCTGCATCCGTATTTCGGCACCTCGTACCGCGCGCTGAAATGGCGCTGGATGGGACC
>JAFLEB010000020.1:0-26423 GCA_017302075.1 Lysobacterales bacterium | reverse complement strand
TTCGCGCGCAAGCGGGTGGCCGCGGGCGGCGCACGCCCGGATTTTGCGCTGGAGGATGCGCGCGATGGTTATCGCGAAGGCGTGCGTGGCGCCGGCGATACACGGCAGGTGTACGTGGGCCTGGCCGGCAAGGAAACCAGTCGCCGCGTGCCGGTGCCCGCCGATGGCGTGATCGATGCCGGCTTCGATGCGGCGGTCCGCACCCACTGGGCGCTGCTCATGCGTGGCGAGACTGTCCAGCTGCGCTTCCTCGTGCCCAGCCGCAAGCAATTCTTCCCGGTGCAGCTGCGGCGCATGGGCAGCGCGGACTGGAACGGCATCCGCGTCGAGCGCCTGCGCATGAAACTCGACACCTGGTTCGGCTTCGCGGTGCCGGAGGTCACCCTGATCTATGCGCGCGACGGTCGTCGCCTGCTCGAGTTCAACGGCACCGGCAACCTCCGCGATGGACGCGGGCGCAATCCGCAGGTGCGCATCGCGTTCCAGCCGCAGGCGCAGCTGGCCAGCGCCAGCGACTTGGCGGGCGTCGCACGCCTGCCGCTGGACGGACGCTGCAGCTTCTGAGGCATCGGCGCCGCTGCATCCGTTTCACGCGACGCCACGTAACGTTCCCCAGACCTGGAGCTTGTGCATGGCGCGAATGGATGCAACGCGAGACCCCCGCCATGCCGGCAACCGCCTCGGCGCGCTGCGTCGCTGGTTCGATACCACTGCGGATGCCGGCTTGCCGGACGCGAACGACGACCGCATCGACTGGCTGCGCGCGCTGCCGTTCATCGCCATGCACCTGGCCTGCCTCGGCGTGTTCTGGGTCGGGGTGTCGCCGACCGCGGTGTGGATCGCGTTGGCGCTCTACGCCGCGCGGATGTTCGCGATCACCGGCTTCTACCACCGCTACTTCTCGCATCGCACGTTCCGCACCTCGCGCGCGGTGCAGTTCGCCTTCGCCCTGCTGGGCGCGGCCTCCGTACAGCGCGGCCCGTTGTGGTGGGCGGCGCACCACCGGCACCACCACGTGCATGCCGACACCGCGGCCGACCCGCATACCCCGCGCAAGGGGTTCTGGCGCAGCCACGCCGGCTGGTTCCTGACCCGCGCCGGCTTCCGCACCGACCCGTCACGGATTGGCGACCTGCTGCGCTATCCTGAGCTGCGCTGGCTGGACCGCTACGACACCGTCGTCCCGGTGGTCCTCGCCGCCATGCTGTACGCGCTCGGCGCGGCGCTCGAACGCTGGGCGCCAGGCTTGGGCACCGATGGCCCGCAGCTGCTGGTCTGGGGATTCTTCGTGTCCACCGTGGTCCTGTTCCACGCGACGGTGACCATCAATTCGCTGGCGCACCGCTGGGGGCGCCGTCGCTACGCGACCCGCGACGACAGCCGCAACAACCTGTGGCTGGCGCTGCTCACCTTCGGCGAGGGCTGGCACAACAACCACCATTTCTTCCCGGGCAGTGCACGCCAGGGCTTCCGCTGGTGGGAGGTCGACCTCACCTGGTACGGCCTGCGCACGCTGCAGCTGTTCGGGCTGGTGCGCGACCTCAAGCCGGTGCCGGCCTGGGTGCTGGCGAAGGCGGAGCACTGACATGCGCATCGCGGTGGTGGGCAGCGGGATCAGCGGCCTGTCCGCGGCGTGGCTGCTGTCGCGCCAGCACGACGTCGTGCTGTACGAGGCGAACGGGACCCTCGGCGGGCATACCGACACCCACGACGTCCACGTCGACGGCCAGGCCTTGCGGGTCGACACCGGCTTCATCGTCCACAACCCGATCCACTACCCGCTGCTGACGCGGCTGTTCGCCGAACTCGGCGTGGCCTCGCAGGAGACCACGATGAGCTTCTCGGTGCAGGATGCGGGCACCGGGCTGGAATACAACGCAACCACCCTCGACACCCTGTTCTGCCAGCGCCGCAACCTGGTCTCGCCGCGCTTCTGGGGGATGCTGCGCGACCTCGCCCGGTTCTACCGGGAGGCACCCGCGCTGCTCGACTTGGCCGGCCACGGCCCGACCCTCGGCGACTACCTGCGCGACCACCGCTACGGCGATGCGTTCCGCGACCAGCACCTTGTGCCGATGGCCAGCGCGCTGTGGTCCTCGCCTGCCGCCGGCATCCTCGAGTTCCCGGCGAAGTACCTGGTCCAGTTCATGGCCAACCACCACATGCTGCAACTTACCGGCCGGCCACCGTGGCGGGTGGTGCGTGGCGGCTCGCGCACTTACGTCGAAGCGATGGCGGCGCGCTGGGACGTGCGCGTGCGCCTGCGCACGCCGGTGCGCGGCATCGCCCGCGATGCGCATGGCGCGGTGGTCCGTTGCGATACCGGCAGCGAACGCTTCGACCACGTGGTGCTGGCCTGCCACAGCGACCAGGCACTGGCCCTGCTCGACGACGCCCATCCCGACGAACGCGACATCCTCGGCGCGATCCCCTACCAGGCCAACGAGACCATCCTCCACACCGATGCCCGCCTGTTGCCGCGCCATCGCAAGGCATGGGCGGCGTGGAACGCCTACCTGCCCGCCGATCCGGCGCAGGCCTGCACGGTCAGCTACTGCATGAACCTGCTGCAGGGCCTGGCGGTGGACACGCCACTGGTGGTCAGCCTCAACCGCAGCCACGACATCGATCCGGCCAAGGTCCTCGTGCGCCGCCATTACCACCATCCGGTCTACACCCCGGCGTCGGTCGCGGCGCAAGGCCGCAAGGACCGGATCCAGGGCGTGCGCCGGACCTGGTTCGCCGGCGCTTACTGGGGCTGGGGCTTCCACGAGGACGGCATCCGCAGCGGCGTCGAGGTGGCGGGCGCATTGGGGGTGGCGTGGTCTGGAACCGACGACAGCGTCGTGCCCAAGCGCTTCGAGGCGGCCGCGTGAGCACGGCGATCGCCAGCGCGATCTACGAGGGGCGGGTACGGCATCGCCGGCATGCGCCGCGCGCGCATGCCTTCGCCTACCGGATGGCGCAGCTGTACCTCGACCTCGATGAAGTCGATGCGCTGTTCCGCGACCGCTGGTTGTGGTCCATCGATCGCCCGAACCTCGCCGAGTTCCGCCGCAGCGACTTCCTCGGCGACCCGGCGCAGCCGCTGGCCGACGCCGTGCGCGAGCGCGTCGCCATCGCCACCGGCGAACGCCCGGCCGGCCCGGTGCGGCTGCTCAGCCACCTGCGCTACGCCGGCTATTCCTTCAATCCCGTGAGTTTCTACTACTGCCACGCCGCGGATGGCGCGCTGCACAGCATCGTCGCCGAGATCACCAACACGCCCTGGAAGGAGCGCCACGCCTACGTGCTCCCGGTGGCCACCGCCGACGTGCGCGGGCGTGCCCTGCATTGGGCCTTCGACAAGGCCTTCCACGTCTCGCCGTTCCTGCCGATGGCGCGGCGCTACGCGTGGTCGTTCACCCCGCCGGCCCAGGACCTGCACGTGCACATGGACGTGTGCGACGGCGAACGCCGCGAATTCGACGCAGACCTCGCCCTCGATCGCCGCCCGCTGGATGGCCGCCGGCTCGCGCGCGTGCTGTGGCGCTACCCGCTGATGACCGCGCAGGTGGTCGCCGGCATCCATTGGCAGGCATTGCGCCTGTGGCTGAAGCGCACTCCCGTCCACGACCACCCCGCCAAGCTGGAGACCCCCGCATGAACAGCGTCGTCCGCACCACCCCCGATGGCGCGTTCGATGCGCTCGACCGCTTCCTGCGCGGCCGCCTGCTGCGCCAGCTGGACGCGCTGCGCGGCGGCCAGGTCGCGCTGGTCGACGCGCTCGGCAGCACGCTGCTCGGCGAGGCCGGGCATGGGCCCGTGATCCGCCTGCAGGTCCACCATGCCGGCTTCTATCGCGCGCTCGCGGGCCAGGGCAGCGTCGGTGCGGCGGAAGCGTTCATGGATCGGCACTGGGACTGCAGCGACCTGGTCGGGCTGGTGCGCCTGCTGGTGCGCAACCGCGACCTGCTGGACGGCATGGAAGGCGGGCCGGCGCGCCTCGGCGGCTGGGCCCTGAAGGCCTGGCATGCGCTGCGCCGGAATACCCGCGATGGCGCGCGCCGCAACATCGCCGCGCACTACGACCTCGGCAATCCGTTCTTCCGCCTGTTCCTGTCCGACGACCTGATGTACTCGTCGGCGCTGTACGCCGGCGAGGACGACAGCCTGGAGGCCGCGTCCACCCGCAAGCTCGACCGCATCTGCGACAAGCTGCGGCTGTCGCCGGATGACCACGTGGTCGAGATCGGCACCGGCTGGGGCGGTTTTGCCGTGCACGCGGCGCGCACCCGCGGCTGCCGGGTGACCACCACCACGATCTCGCGCGAACAGCATGCGCTGGCCTGCCAGCGCGTCGCCGAAGCCGGCCTGCAGGACCGCGTGCAGGTGCTGCTGTCGGACTACCGCGACCTGCAAGGGCAGTACGACAAGCTGGTGTCGATCGAGATGATCGAAGCCATCGGCCCGCACTACCTCGACACCTATTTCGCGACCCTCGGCCGCCTGCTGAAGCCGGACGGGTTGGGCCTGGTGCAGGCCATCACCATCGAGGACCACCGCTACGAGCAGGCGGTGCGCTCGGTCGATTTCATCAAGCGCCACATCTTCCCGGGCTCGTTCATCCCGTCGATCGCCGCGATGCTGGCCGCCAAGACCCGCAGCACCGACCTGGCGCTGGTGCACCTGGAGGATTTCGGGCCGTCGTACGCGCGCACCCTGCACGACTGGCGCCTGCGTTTCCTCGCGAACCGCGAGGCCGTGCGCGCGCAGGGCTTCGACGAACGCTTCCTGCGCATGTGGGAGTTCTACCTCGCCTACTGCGAAGGCGGCTTCATCGAGCGCTCGATCGGCGTGGCCCACCTGCTGCTGGCCAAGCCGGGCTATCGCGGCGCGTCCTACCTGCCCGGCCTGCTGGAGGCCTGAGGTGGCGTTCTGGGCCAACCTGCTGGGCTACCAGGCGACCTGGTTCGCGGTGGTGTGGAGCGCCGGGCGCGGCACGCCATGGATCGGGATGCTGGCCTGCGTGGCGTTCATCGCGCTGCAGTGGCGGGCCTCGCGCACGCGGGCCGCCGATGGCCGGGTCCTGCTGGCCGCGTTGGCCTGCGGCCTGGTGGTCGATGGCGTGGCGGCCGCCAGCGGACTGCTGGCGTATGCGGCACCGTTCCCGTCACTGCCCGCACCGCCCTGGATCGTGCTGCTATGGGGTGCGTTCGCGCTCACCCTGAACCACTCGATGGCCTGGTTCGTGCAGCGCCCCCTGGTCGCCTCGGTCTTCGCCGCGATCGGCGGACCGCTGGCCTACCTCGGCGCGGCCCGCGGCTTCGACGCCGTCGCCTTCCCCGCACCCGCGTGGCCGGCGCTGGCGTGGCTCGCCGCATGCTGGGCGGTCGCGCTGCCGCTGCTGCTGCGCATCGCCAGCCACCACCGCCCTGACCGCACGACATCCATGGAGGCCCGCGCATGACCCCCTGGCACCAACTGCTGCTGGTCTGGGCGTTCGCGGTGGTCCTGCAGGGACTTGCCTGGGCGCGCCAGCAACACACCCGCAACGCGGGCATCGTCGATGTCGCCTGGTCGTTCGGGGTCGGCGCGGCCGCCGTGCTGGTCGCCGCAACCGGCAGCGGCGCACCGTTGCCGCGACTGCTGCTCGCCGTGCTTGGCGGCGCCTGGGGCCTGCGCCTGGGCCTGCACCTGTGGCACCGGGTCAGCGGCGAGGCCGAGGACGGCCGCTACGCGCAACTGCGCAAGCGCTGGGGCAACGCGCCGGCGAAGTGGCTGGCGATGTTCCAGTTCCAGGCCGTGCTGATCGCCCTGTTCGCCTTGCCGTTCCTGGCGGTCGCCGCGAATCCGGTGGCCGGCTGGAACCCGTGGTTTATCAGCGGCATCGCGACCTGGCTGCTGTGCGTCGGCGGGGAAGCCGTGGCCGACCGCCAACTGGCGCGCTTCCGCGCCAATCCCGCGAACCGCGGCAAGACCTGCCGCGACGGGCTGTGGCGCTACTCGCGCCACCCGAACTACTTCTTCGAATGGCTGCACTGGTTCGCCTACGTGCTGCTGGCGGTGGGCTCGCCGCTGCACTGGCTGGCCTGGTCCGGACCGGTGGTCATGTACGTCTTCCTGCGCTGGGTCAGCGGCATCCCGTGGACCGAACAGCAGGCGCTACGCACGCGCGGCGAGGACTACGCCCGCTACCAGCGCACCACCCCGATGCTGATCCCGTGGTTCCCCAAGGAGGACCGATGAACGCCACCGCCCAGGCCATGGAACTGGCCAACGACCGCCCTGCCGACGGCCTGCTCGGGCTGGCCGAGCGCGGCCTGCTGCCGGATGCGCTGCTGCGCCTCGGCATCCGCCGCCTGTGCACGCAACGCCTGCGCGACGAAGCCGCGGCCGATCCCGACGCGGCCGCACGCCGCAATGCGGCCCTGGTCGACGAACTGCGCCGCAGCCCGGTGGCGATCCACACCGATGCTGCCAACCGCCAGCATTACGAATTGCCGCCGGCGTTCTTCCTGCGCTGCCTGGGCCCGCGCCTGAAGTATTCGGGCTGCTACTACCCGACCGGCCGCGAAACTCTGGGCGAGGCGGAAGACGCGATGCTCGCCCTGTACGGCGAACGCGCCGGGCTCGCCGATGGCCAGGACATCCTCGAACTCGGCTGCGGCTGGGGCTCGCTGACCTTGTGGATGGCCGAGCGCTACCCGAACGCGCGGATCACTGCGGTGTCCAACTCCGCACCGCAACGCCAGTTCATCGAAGCGCAATGCCTGCAACGCGGCTTCAGCAATGTCCGCGTGCTGACCTGCGACGTCAATCGCCTCGAGCTGCCGGAGGGCGCCTTCGACCGCTGCGTCTCGGTCGAGATGTTCGAGCACATGCGCAACTACCAGGCCTTGCTGGGACGGATCGGCGGCTGGCTGCGCGACGACGGCAAGCTGTTCGTGCACATCTTCTGCCACCGCACCCTGCTCTATCCGTTCGAGACCGCGGGCGAGGACAACTGGATGGGCCGGCACTTCTTCACCGGCGGACTGATGCCGGCCGCCGATACCCTGCTGTGGTTCCAGGACGCGCTGCGCATCGAGGACCGCTGGCTGGTGGATGGCACCCACTACGAGCGGACCGCCAACCACTGGCTCGCCAACCAGGACGCGCGCCGCGATGACGTGATGGCGATCCTGCGCCAGGCCTATGGCGACGCCGCGCCGTTGTGGTTCCAGCGCTGGCGGATGTTCTGGATGGCCTGCGCCGAGCTGTTCGGCTACGACGGCGGCCGCGAATGGATGGTCGCCCACTACCGCTTCGCCAAGGGGGTGCCGTGATGGTCCGCCTCGCACTCGCCACCCTCGCGGTGGCCGCGGTCGCCGCCTGCGCGACCAGCAAGCCCACGATGCCCGCGGTGCCGCAGGTGGACCTGCCGCGCTTCATGGGCGACTGGTACGTGATCGCGCACATCCCCTCGTTCCCGGAACGCGAGGCCTACAACGCGATCGAGTCCTACCGGCTCGACGACGAGGGCAAGATCCGCACCACGTTCCAGTTCCGCAAGGGCAGCTTCGACGCGCCGCTCGACACCATGGAACCGGTGGGCACGGTGGAACCCGGCACCGGCAACGCGGTGTGGGGGATGCAGTTCGTCTGGCCGATCCAGGCCGAATACATCATCGCCGACCTCGACCCGGAATACCGCTGGACCCTGATCGGCCGCAGCAAGCGCGACTACCTATGGATCATGGCGCGCACGCCGACCCTGCCCGCGGCCGATTACGACGCGCTGGTGGAGAAGGCCAAGGCACTGGGCTATGACACCAGCAAGCTGCGCAAGGTACCGCAGCAGTGGCCGGAAACCGGCCCGGATCCGCGCACCCGATGAAGCGCCCCGGGATGGCCGCGCTTGCGGCCTCGGTGGCGTTGCTGGCGGGCGGCTGCACCCGGGTTGCGCTCGGCATCGCCAATGGTGGCGTCGCGCCGCCGGACGCCGCCGCGACGTACGCGCCCGGGCTCGCGCTGGATATCTACCGACCGCGGGATGCGCACAAGGCGCCGGTCGTGGTTTTCTTGTACGGCGGCGGCTGGACGTCCGGCGCGCGCGCGGACTATCGCTTCGTCGGGCGCCAGCTCGCCGATGCCGGGATGCTCGCGATCGTCGCGGACTACCGCCTGTTCCCGGAGGCGACCTTCCCCGGCTTCGTGGAGGATGGCGCGACGGCGGTTGCCTGGGCACGCCGGCACGCCGCCGAACATGGCGGCGAGCCCGCGCGCGTCTACGTGGCCGGGCACTCGGCCGGCGCGCAGATCGCGGCGCTGCTCGGCACGGACGCGCGCTACCTGCGCGCACAAGGCCTGCAACCCCGCGACCTCGCCGGCGTGATCGGCCTCTCGGGTCCCTACGACTTCGTGATCGACGAGGCGCTGGCGCCGATCTTCGGCCCCAGGGCCCGCTGGCCCGATGCGCAGCCGCTGGCGTTCGTGGATGGCGACGAGCCGCCGTTCCTGTTGATCCATGGCGATGCCGACCGCCGGGTCGAGGCGCGCGACAGCAGGCAGCTGGCGGAGGCACTGCAGGCACGCGGCAAGCAGGCCCGCCTGTTGATGCTGGAGGGCGCGGGCCACACCGCGCCGCTGGTCGCCCTGTACGCGCCGGGCCGCGAACCGCGCGTGCTGGACGCGATCCGCGCCTTCACCGGCGCGCGCTGAATCAGGCCGCGCGCAAGCCGAAACCTGCGCCGCGCGCCAGGTCGTCGAAACCCGGGAACGAGGTCGCGACATTGTCGACGTCGGCGATGCGCACCGCGCCGGCGGCCACCTGCGCGGCCACGCACAGGCTCATCGCGATGCGGTGGTCGCCGTGCGCATCGACTTCGCCGCCCTGCAGCGGTCCACCGGCGATGGTGGCCCCGTCGGGCGCTTCGTCGACGCGGATCCCGAGCACGCGCAGGCCGGCGGCCATCGTGGCGATGCGGTCGGATTCCTTGACCCGCAGCTCGGCGGCGCCGCGCACCACGGTCTCGCCCTCGGCGCAGGCCGCGGCGACGAACAGCGCCGGGAACTCGTCGATCATGTCCGGCACGTGCTGCTCCGGCACCTCGATGCCGCGCAGCGGCGCATGCCGCACGCGCAGGTCGGCGACCGGCTCGCCGCCCTGCTCGCCCGGGTGCAGCGCGACGATGTCGGCGCCCATCGCGCGCAGCACGTGCAGCAAGCCGGTGCGGCGCGGATTCATGCCCACCCGCCTGAGCAGCAGCTCGGAGCCCGGCACGATGCTGGCGGCGACGATGAAGAACGCCGCCGAGGAGAAATCCGCGGGCACCTGGACGTCGCGCGCCTGCAGCGGGAAGCCGCCGAGGATCGCGGCCTCGCCGGGGACGAAGGCACAGGACGCACCGAACGCGGCAAGCATCCGCTCGCTGTAGTCGCGGGTGGGATGCGGCTCGCGCACATGCGTCTCGCCGTCCGCGTACAGGCCCGCCAGCAGCAACGCCGACTTCACCTGCGCGCTGGCCACCGGCAAGGTGTAGTCGATGCCGCGCAGCGGCTGGCCGCCACGGATGCGCAGCGGCGCGCGGCCGTCGACGGCCTCGACCACCGCGCCCATCGCCGCCAGCGGCTCGATCACCCGGCGCATCGGCCGCGCCGACAGCGACGCATCGCCGACCAGCAGGCTGTCGAAACGCTGGCCCGCCAGCAGGCCGGCGAGCAGGCGCATGGCAGTGCCCGCATTCCCGCAGTCCAGCGGCCCGTCCGCGGGCTGCAAGCCATGCAGGCCCACGCCGTGGACGATGCGGACGCCGTCCGAAGGCGCCTCGATGCGCACGCCGAGCCGACGGAAGATCGCCGCGGTCGCGCGCGTGTCCTCGCCCTCGAGGAAGCCCTCGATGCGGGTCGTACCCTCGGCGATCGCGCCCAGCATGATCGCGCGGTGGCTGATCGACTTGTCGCCGGGCACCGACAGTTCGCCGCGCAGGGGCGCACCCGGCGAGGCGATCCAGGCACGGCTCACGCCATCACCTCGTCCAGGGTCGCCAGCAGGCGCGCGTTCTCGGCGGCGGTGCCGATGGTGATGCGCAGGCATTCGCCGAGCCCGTAGCCGCCCATCGGCCGCAGCACGATGCCGCGCGAGACCAGCGCGGCCTCGATGCGGCTGGCGGCATCGCCGAACTCGACCAGCAGGAAATTGGTCTGCGATGGCGACACGCGCAGGCCACGCGCGCGCAAGGCGTCGCCCAGCGCGCGGCGTTGCGCGGCGTTGCCCGCCACCGATGCGGCCAGGTGCGCGGTGTCGGCCAGCGCGGCTTCCGCCGCGGCCAGGCCCAGGGCGTTGACGTTGAAGCTCTCGCGCACGCGCTCCATCACCGCGATCAGGCCCTGATCGGCGACCGCGAAGCCGACCCGCAGCCCAGCCAGCGCGTACGCCTTGCTGAAGGTGCGGGTGACCACCAGGTTCGGATGCCGCGCGACCAACGGCAGGGCCGAGGCGTAGTCCAGCGCATCCACGAATTCGGCATAGGCCTCGTCGACGACGACCAGCACCTGCGACGGCAGCGAGGCGAGGAAGGCCTCGAATTCCGGCGCGCCGAACCAGGTGCCGGTCGGGTTGTTGGGGTTGGCGAGGTAGACCAGCTTGGTGCGCGGGCCCACCGCCGCGCGCAGCGCGGGCAGGTCGTGGCCGCGCGGCATCGTGGCGGCATCGCGCGGCAACGCCGCGGCCGCCTGCAGGGTTGCACCCGCCGCCTGCGCCGCCAGTGCGTACACCGCGAAGCCGAACTTCGACGCCACCACCTCGTCGCCGGGCCCGGCGAAGACCTGCGCGAACTGCATCAGCAGCTCGTGCGACCCATTGCCCAGCAACAGGCGGGCCGGTTCCACGCCATGGTGCGCGGCGAGCGCGCGCTTGAGGTCGCCGCCCAGCGGATCGGGATAGATGTGGATGCCGTCCAGCGCGGCTTCGATCGCCGCCCGCGCGCGCGGGCTGGCGCCGTACGGATTCTCGTTGGAACCGAGCTCCACCAGCTGCGCCTCGGCGAAGCGCCGGCGCAAGGCGACCAGGTCGTGGCCGGGGTCGTAGGCGCGCAGGCTGCGGATGCCGGGGCGTGCGAGGGCCTCGAAGTCGACCATCACAGGATGGCCACCGGGTAGGACCCCAACACCCGCACCTCGTCCCCCTGCCGGGCGATCTCGTCCAGCGCGTCCTTGAGCGGCGCCTCGTCGCGGTGCCCGGCGACATCGATGAAGAACGCGTACTGCCAGAGGTGGCCGTGCGCAGGCCGCGACTCGATCCGGTTCATGCTGATGCCGCGCCGCGCGAGCGGCTCCAGCACGCCGTACAGCGCACCCGGCCGGTCGCGGATGAACACCAGCAGCGAGGTGCGGTCGTGGCCGGACGGCGGGAACGACTCGCGACCGAGCACCAGGAAGCGCGTGGTGTTGTCGCTGCGGTCCTCGATCGGGCCGGCGACCCGCTTCAGCCCGTACACCAGGCCCGCGGACTCGCCGGCGATCGCCGCTGCGTCGTCGGCGTTGCGTGCGCGGCGCGCGCCTTCCGCATTGCTCGAGACCGGCACCTTCTCCGCCCTCGGCAGGTGCGTGCGCAGCCAGCCGGCGGCCTGCGCGAAGGCCTGCGGGTGGGCGTAGATGCGCTCGATGTCCTCGATCCGGCCGCTGCGCGACAACAGGTGCTGGTGCACGCGCAGTTCGACTTCACCGCAGATCTTCAGCGGCGAGGTGAGGAACAGGTCGAGGGTGACCTGGATCGTGCCCTGCCCGGAGTTCTCGACCGGGACCACGCCGAAGTCGGCGTTGCCGGCCGCGACTTCCTGGAACACCTCCTCGATGCTGGCCATCGGCAGGCCATGCGCCGAATGCCCGAAATGCTTGTGCACCGCTTGCTGGCTGAAGGTGCCCTCGGGCCCGAGGTAGCCGATCTTCAGCGGCTCCTGCTGGGCGAGGCAGGCCGACATCACCTCGCGGAACACGCGCACCAGCACCTCGTCGGAGAGCGGGCCGTCGTTGCGGTCCACCACCCGGCGCAGCACCTGTGCCTCGCGCTCCGGACGGTAGTAATCGACCGCCGCGGCGAGCTTGCCCTTGGCCTTGCCGACCTGGTGCGCCCAGCGCGCGCGCTCGGCGATCAGCGCCTGGATCTGCTGGTCGATGCCGTCGATCTGCGCGCGGACTTCGCCGAGGTCGGGCTTGGCGGCGGGCTTGGCCTCGGTCGCCGGCTTGGCGGCCTTGGCGGGTTTCGTGGTCGGGGTCTTCCTAGCCATGGCGTCCCTGGAAATCGCGCATGAAATCGGCCAGCACCTGCACGCCGGCCTCCGGCATGGCGTTGTAGATCGAGGCGCGCATGCCGCCCAGCACGCGATGCCCCTTGAGCGAGACCAGCCCGGCAGCCCGTGCATCCGCCAGAAACGCCTCGTTCAAGGCTTCATCGTGCAGGAAGAACGGCACGTTCATCCGCGAGCGCGCGGCCGGGGCCACGTCGTTGCGGTAGAAACCGCCGGATTCGTCGATCGCGGCGTACAGCAACGCGGCCTTGCGCGCATTGCGTTCGGCGAAGGCGGCCACCCCGCCCTGGCCGAGCATCCACCTCACGGTCAGCCCGAGCATGTACCAATTCCAGCTCGGCGGGGTGTTGAGCATCGACTCCGCCTCGAGCTGCGCACGGTAGTCGAAGATCGGCGCCCGTGGCTGCCCGCTGCGCGCCAGCAGGTCGCGGCGCACGATCAGCACCGCGATGCCGACCGGCCCGAGGTTCTTCTGCGCGCCGGCGTAGATCGCACCGAAGCGCGAGATGTCCAGCGGCTCGGAGGCGATCGAGCTGCTGAAGTCGGCGATCAGCGGGACGTCGCCGACGTCCGGGATGTCGCGGAACTCCACGCCATGGATGGTCTCGTTGGCGGTGACGTGGACATAGGCGGCGCCCGGGGTGAGTCGCCAATCGGCGCGCGGCGGCAGGTCGCGGAAGCCACCGGCCTCGCTGCTGGCGGCGATGCGCGCATCGGCCACCGGCCGTGCCTGCTTCCAGGCGGTCTTGCCCCAGTGCCCGGTGAGGACGTAATCGACCGCCTGCCCCGGCGCGGCGAAGTTCAGCGGCAGCAGGGCCTGGATGGTGGTGGCGCCGCCCGCGGTGAATACCACCGCGTAGTCGTCCGGGATCGCCAGCAGGGTGCGCAGGTCGGCTTCGGTCCGGCGCGCGACCTCGAGGAACTCCGGGCCGCGGTGGCTGAGTTCGACGATCGAGGCGCCGGCATCGCCGAATTCCAGCATCTCCGCCTGCGCCTGCCGCAGCACGGCCTCGGGCAGTGCGGCGGGACCGGGGCTGAAGTTGTAGGCGCGCGCCATGACGGGGTTCCAAGGAGTGTGGCCGCAGTATGCCGCAGCGCAGCAGACTTGGCGCAGCGGTTGCCGGCGTAACCTTCGGGGGCTGCGGGGCGTATCCCATCGTGCATCCGCGCCATTCACGCGGGCGTACGTAGCCTGAGCCCGCCGTCGACGCCCAAGGAGCGACCCGCATGCGTCTCCAACCCGCCCCGCCGATCCCCGCTGGCGAGATCACCCCCGAAGCGGTGTACCACGACCGCCGCCGGCTGCTGGCGGCGCTCGGGGCGCTGCCCGCGCTTGGGCTCTCCGGTTGCGGGGAGGCCGCCCCACCGCCGTCGCGGGTGGTCGTCACCCCCGAGCAGGCGCGCAGCGACTTCCGCACCAGCGAGGAACTGACCCGCGAGGCGGACGCCACCAGCTACAACAATTTCTACGAATTCGGCACGGCCAAGGACGATCCGGCGAATGCGGCCAAGACGCTGCGCACCACGCCGTGGACGGTCGCGGTGGGCGGGCATTGCGCGAAGCCGGGCAAGGTCTCGCTCGAGGACCTGCTGAAGGGCCTGCCGCCGCAGGAACGCATCTACCGCATGCGCTGCGTGGAAGGCTGGTCGATGGTCATCCCCTGGCTGGGCGTGCCGCTGGGCGACGTGCTCAAGCGCTTCCAGCCGACCTCGAAGGCGAAGTACGTCGCGTTCACCTCGCTGGCCGATCCGCGGCAGATGCCGGGCGTGCGCGTGCCGACGCTGGACTGGCCCTACCGCGAGGGCCTGCGCATCGACGAGGCCATGCATCCGCTGACGTTGCTGGCCACCGGCCTCTACGGCAAGCCGCTGCCACAGCAGAATGGCGCGCCGCTGCGGCTGGTCGTGCCGTGGAAGTACGGCTTCAAGGGGATCAAGTCGATCGTCGCGATCACCTTCGTCGAATCCATGCCGAAGACCGCCTGGAACATGGCGCAACCCTCGGAGTACGGCTTCTACTCGAACGTGAACCCGGCGGTGGACCATCCGCGCTGGAGCCAGAAGACCGAACGCAGGATCGCAGGCAGCGCCAGCAAGCTGTTCGCGGAGCGCATCCCGACCCTGCCCTTCAATGGGTATGCCGGGCAGGTGGCATCGCTGTACGCCGGCATGGACCTGAAGAAGTGGTTCTGATGCCTGCCCGCGGACTGGCGGCATGACGCCGCGCAAGCTGCAGGTCGCCAAGACGGTCGTCCACCTCGCGGCACTCGCGCCACTGGCCCTGTTGCTGTGGCAGATGTGGGCGGTGGCGAAAACGGGCAGCAATGCGCTCGGCGCCGACCCGGTCGCCGAGATCGAACACCGCCTCGGGCTGTGGGCATTGCGCTTCCTGGTGCTGGCGCTGGCGGTCACGCCCCTGCGGCAACTGACCGGCTGGGCCGTGCTGGTCCGCTTCCGGCGCATGCTCGGGCTGTACGCCTTCGCTTATGCGACCCTGCACCTGGTGGCCTACGTCGGCCTCGACCTGCGCGGTTATTGGACCCAGCTGTTCGAGGACATCGCCAAGCGGCCTTACATCACCGTCGGCTTCCTCGCCTGGCTGATGCTGGTGCCGCTCGCGGTGACCTCGACCACCGGCTGGATCCGGCGGCTGGGGCGCAACTGGGCGCGCCTGCACACGCTGGTCTATGCGATCGGCGTGCTCGCCGTGCTGCACTTCTGGTGGCTGGTGAAATCCGACATCCGCGAGCCCGCGCTGTACGCCGGGCTGGTCGCCCTGTTACTGGGCTGGCGGATATGGAAGCGATGGCAGCCTAGAACTTTTCCTTCAGCACGCGCTTGATCTCGCCCTCGATCGGCTCCTTGAACATCGCGGTCAGGAAGCCGAGCTTGGCGTGCACGTGCAGGTCGTCCGGGCCCAGCGCGATGTGGCCGTCCACGCCCGAGCGCGAGAAATTCAGGGTATCGCCCTCCCAGCCGTAGTCCATGTCGAACTTCTCGGCGAGCTTCCTGGCCACGTCCTCGATCGCCTTGCGCGCCTTGGCCTTGCTGAGCGAATGCGGGTGGCGGATATCGATGCGGGACATGGACGGGCCTGCTGGCGGGACTGACGGGCATTGTGCCCGCAGGCCGCGCCGCCGACCAGCCGGACGCACTTGCGCCGCATGCTAGATTCCCGCCGATGAAAGACCTGCGCATGCGCTTCTGCGATGGCGACCAACCCGACCTGGTGCTCGACACCGGCATCCATGCGCTGGGCCGCCTTCCCACCGGCCTCGGCCCGGTTGCCGCGGATGCACCCTGGCTGCTGCAGGTCTGCAACGATCGGCGCGGCATCTGGATGACGGTCGCGGACAGCCTGCGCGGCGTGCATGTCAACGGCCGGCCGGTTCGCCACGTCGCCCTGTTGCGGGCCGGCGACAGCATCCACGTGGACGGCAGCGAACTCGTGCTGATCGCGACCAATGTCGAGCGCACGCCGAGCTCCCGCTCCGGTGCACCGCGCGATCCCGTGTCCAACCTGCGGCATACCCTGCGCGGCGTGGGCGGCATCCACCACGGGCGCGCGACCAGCCTGGAGTCGGCGCGCACGATCGGGCACGGGCGCACGGCCGACATCCGCATCGACGGACCCGGCATCGCGGAGGTGCATGCCACCATCGAGGCGATCGGCGACCGCGTGATGCTGCATGCGCAGGGCGGCACGGTCCTGCTGAACGGACAGGCCGTCCGCGAGGCCTTGCTGCGCGCGGGCGACCAACTCGCCTTCGGCGTGCAGCACCGCTTCGTGCTGGAGGGCCCGCCGGCCCTGCCCACCAGCCTCGCGGGCCATTCAGCGCAACGGTATCCGGAGGATGTCGATGCACCGCCGGTGCCGGCCGCCCGAGGGTGGGCGCCGCGCGTGCCCTGGCTCCTGGTGGCGGCGATCCTGCTGGCGGCCGCGCTCTCGGGCCTGCTCCTGTTCGGCGCGCGCTAGCCCGCTCGCCCGCGCACCACCGAGGCGAACGGGGCTGCATCCCCTGCGAACAGGCGCCGCATGACCTCCGCCTCGCTGTGGCGGATATCCGCGAGGAAGGCGGCGGCATCGCCCAGGCCTGCGAATGCCTCGAAGCCGCGTTCCAGGAAGCCCTGCAACTCGCCGAGGCCCGCCGCCCGCGCCGGCAGCCGCGACAACCGCAACAGCGCGCCGATGCCGGGCATCCGCAGCGCCGCCGCCAGCCCGTTGCCGACATCGTCGATCAACGCGATCTGGCGCGCCCGCAACCGCGGCAGGCCGACCTCGCGATAGGCTCGCGCGTACAGGTCCGCATCCAGCACGTGCCGTCGCGGCGACAGTCGCTCCAGCGCCCCCGCCATGCGCAGGTCGAAGGCGTGGGTCAATGCGCCCAGCGCGATGCCGTCCGCGACCGTCGCCAGCAGCGCCTCGGGCAGCAGGCGCTGCATCTTCGGCAACACGCGCGCGATGTCGGCGTCGCGACGCGCGAAATCGTGGTCGCCATACACGTCGGTGAGGAAGAAGCGGGCAGCCGGTCGTCGCGCGGGGTCCTGCAGGAAGCCGGCGAAGCTGCGTTCCAGACGCGCGGCCTGCCACGCCTGCAACGGCTTCAGCCAGCCCGAGCCGTTGCCCGGGCTGAGTTGCGGGTCGTGCAGGGCCTGGTGGCAGGCCAGCCGACGACCCAGGCAGGCGGCGGTGTCGCGGGGCGTGGCGCTCATCGCGGCAGTCTCGACAGCCGCACGCGCCGACGCAAGCCTCGGGGCTGGCGCGCTACACTCGCGGGATCGCGTCCATACCGATCCGCATGCTGTCACTCCACGCCGCCCGTACGCCCCGCACCCACACGGCCGATGGGCCCCGCATCGGCCTGGCGATCGCCGGCGGCGGCCCGGTCGGCGCGATGTACGAGCTCGGCGCGTTGCGGGCGCTCGACGAGGCCTGCGACGGCCTCGACATGACCCGCCTCGACTGCTACGTCGGGGTCAGCTCCGGCGCCTTCTTCGCCGCCGGGCTCGCCAACCGGATGGATACCGCGGAGTTGTGCCGGATCTTCATCACCGGCGACAGCCGCGACGTGCGCTTCACCCCGGAAACCTTCCTGCGCCCGGCGCTTGGCGAATACGCCCGCCGCGCCACCGCGCTGCCGCGCCTGGCCGGCCGGCTGGCGCGCGACCTCGTCACCGGCCGCGGCGATTCGCGCTGGTCCGACCTGGTGACCCGGGTCGGCGGGCTGGTGCCTACCGGCCTGTTCGACAACCAGCAGGTCGAGCACTTCCTGCGCGACGTGTTCACCCGCCACGGTCGCAGCAACGATTTCCGCACCCTCGAGCGCCCGCTGTACGTGATCGGCGTGGACCTCGACAGCGGCGAGGCGGTGCGTTTCGGTGACGCCGGCTGGGACGACGTGCCGATCTCGCAGGCGGTGCAGGCCAGCGCCGCCCTGCCGGGCCTGTACCCGCCGGTCGAACTGCGCGGGCGCCACATCGTCGATGGCGCGCTGCGCCGGACCATGCACGCCTCGGTGGTGCTCGACCGCGACGTCGACCTGATGCTCGGCATCAACCCGCTGGTGCCGTTCAATCCCGCCGACGATGCCGACACCGTCGCCCAGGCGCATCGCTTCAGCGACCGCCGCATCGCCGATGGCGGGCTGCCGGGCGTACTGTCGCAGACCTTGCGCACGATGCTGCAATCGCGCATGCAGGTCGGGCTGGCGCGCTATGCGCAGCAGTACCCGGACATCGACCAGCTGGTGTTCGAGCCCAACGCCGCCGACCGCGAACTGTTCTACACCAACGTCTTCAGCTTCTCGGCCCGGCGCCGCATCTCGCAGCTCGCGTACCGCAACACCCTCGCCGACCTGCGCAAGCGCCGCGCCACGCTGGAGCCGGTGCTCGCGCGCCACGGCATCCGCCTGCGCGAGGACGTGATCGCCGACCGCCCGCGCTCGATCCTCGCCCACCTGCCGCCGGCGGTACGCCGCACCGAGGCCACCGCCCGCCTCGACCGCGCGCTGGACGACGTCGCGCACGCCCTCGCGCGTCGTCGCGGCATGGTGTGAATGCTCTAGACGCGGGCGCGATCCTGCGTCGCACTCCAACCACCTCGCGCCCGCTGGAGGGCACATGGCCAAGCTGAAGAAGTCGTCCACCAAGGGCGGCGCCCGCAAGACCACCGCCAACGCGAGTGGCGCGCAGGCCGAGCGCCTGGGCAAGTCGATCACCGAATCCGCGCAGCAGATCTGGCTGGCCGGCATGGGCGCGTTCAACCGCGCGCAGGCCGAGGGCGGCAAGCTGTTCGAGAGCCTGGTCCGCGACGGCTTGTCGCTGGAGCAGACCGCCCGCAAGTTCACCGGTGCACGCGCCGACATGGTGCGCGATGCGGTCGAAGGCACCGTGGGCCAGGCCCGCGAGCGCGCCGCCGACACCTGGGACAAGCTCGAGAAGGTGTTCGAGGATCGGGTCCAGCGCGCGCTCGTCAAGCTCGGCGTGCCTGGCCGCGACGACCTCAATGCGCTGACCGAGCGCGTCGAACGCCTGACCGCCGAACTGCGCAAGGCCAACGCGACCCCGGGCACCGCGGCGCCCGCCAAGGCTGCGCGCAAGCCGGCGGCGAATAAGCCCGTCGTGCGCAAGGCGCCGGCGAAGAAGGCCGCCAAGCGCGCCACCAAGGCCGCACCGGCCCCCACTGCCGAATAAGCCACCTCAAGTCCCGCCAGTCCGACGCTTCGCGCGCTCCCCTCCCCCTGCGATTCCGGACTGGCGGGCGTTTTCGCCACGACATGGCACCTCGTCCGGCGCCGTCGTTCGGACTATAGTCCCGGGCACCGCATACCCAGCCACCGGATGGCGCCATGCTTTCCCTGTCGATCGCACTGATCGTCTTCATCGCGGCCGGCTTCGGTGGCCGCTGGCTGCTGCCTCGCCTTCCGCGCACGCGCGACCCGCGCCAAGCCGGGCTCGCCTACCTCGGTTCGCTGCGCTGGCGCGACTTCACCCGGCTCGTCGTGCAGGCCATGAAGGCTCGCGGCTATGCATTGGTGCAGGATCCGCGCGGCCCCGCCGACGGCGTTCCCACCGACGGTGCCGACATCCTGCTGCAACGCGATGGCCAACTCACCCTGCTCAGCTGCAAGTACGGCAGCGGGTCGGTGGTCGGTACCCAGGCCATCATGGGGCTCGGCAAGGCCGCCGAACTGCGGGGTGCCGATGCGGCGATCGTCGTCAGCCCCGGTCGTTTCGACGACGAGGCGCGCCGACTGGCAGGCCGCCAGCAGGTCGAGTTGATCGATGGCGCCCAGCTTTGGCCTGAGGTCGAACCGTTCGTGGATCCCGCGCAGCTGCCGAACGACCCACAGGTTGGCGCGGCGACCGGCCACCCCGGCCTGCCGCGGCTCGCGGCTCTCGTATTGGCGGCCATCGCCTGGATGCTGGTGCCGCGCGGCGGCACCGATGCGCCCCGCACGGACATCGACCCGTCCACCCCCGCGCCGATCACGGCCAATGATGCAGAACGCCAGCCCGCTCCGGAGCCGGCGACGCGGGAGGCCACCGTGCCTGAGGCCGCTGCAACCCCCTCGACCCTGCCAGCGGCGGAAGGGCCCGGCGCCCGGGAACGCCGCCGCAAGGAGGCCGCCGACGCCATTTCGACCTTGCCCGGCGTGGATCGCGCGATCTGGTCCACGCAATCCACCCTGGTCGTGTACCTGGCGACGGCGGATGCGGACCCGTTGGGGTCGCTCTGCCCGCTGCTGGTGCGCTACGAGGAGCTCGCGCCTTCCCGGCTGCAGTTGCAGCCACCGGCGGGAAGCGACAAACCCGTACGCTTCCGCCAGTGCCGGAGCTACTGAGGGCGGTTCCGCCCCTTCGTCACCAATGCACGCCGCGCATCAGCGAGGCGAACGCGATCTGCTCGTTGCTCGGCTGCGCCTCGCCCTTCAACGCCGCCTTGTCGCCCTTGGCCGCGGCCGAATCCGGGAACAGCTCGAACGCGGTGTTCATCACCACTTCGTAGGCCTTGGGCGCCAGCGCATTGATCACCGCGGCGAAGATCCCGAGGCGGGTAGCGATCCGGCTGGGCTTCTCGATGATCCCCTTGACGACCAGGTCGCCGGCCTCCTCGGGGGTCAGCGTCGGCACGCTGTCGTACATCTTGGTCGGCGCGATCATCGGCGTCTTCACCAGCGGCATGTTGATCGTGGTGAAGCTGATGCCCTTGCCGGAAAGCTCGCCCTGGGCGCAGCGGCTGAAGGCGTCCAGCGCGGCCTTCGAGGCCACGTAGGCGGAGAAGCGCGGGGAGTTGGCCAGCACCCCGATCGAACTGATGTTGATGATGTGGCCCTTCCGGCGCTGCACCATGGTGGGCATGAAGCCCATGATCAGGCGCAGGCTGCCGAAGTAATTCAGCTGCATGGTCCGCTCGAAGTCGTGGAAGCGGTCGTAGCTGAGTTCGATCGAGCGGCGGATCGAGCGTCCGGCGTTGTTCACCAGGATGTCGACGTGGCCGTGTTCGGCCAGGATGGTGCTGACCAGGCGATCGCAATCGGCCATGTCGGCGAGGTCGGCGGTATAGGCGAACACCTTGCCGCCGGCCGCCTTCATCGCGTCGCGCGCCTTGAACAGTTCCTCCTCGCCGCGCGCCACGATCACCGTGACCGCGCCCGCCGCCGCCACCTTCTCGGCGGTCGCCAGGCCGATGCCGGAGGAGCCGCCGGTGATCACCACCACTTTGTTGCGGACCTTGCCGCGGAGGCTGCGGTCGACGAACAGGTCGGGGTCGAGGTGGCGCTCCCAGTAGTCCCACAGGCGCCAGGCGTAGTCCTCCAGGCGCGGCACCTCGATCCCGCTGCCCTTCAGCGCGCGCTCGGTCTCGCGGTTGTCGAAGCGGGTCGGGTATGTGATGAACTTCAGGGTCTCCCTGGGGATCTTGAAGTCGCGCAGCAGCATGCCGACGAAGCGGCGCACCGGCGGCAGGTTGCCCACCGCCATGCGCACCCCGCCCGGCACGAACGCGAACATCCGCGCGTCGATGCGCATGGTCATTTCCGGCGCATGGCCGGCGCGGGCGAAGGTGTTGAGCACCTCGCCGACCCGCATCGGCTCCGGGTCGGTCAGGTGGAAGCAATGCCCGTCCAGTTTCGGCTTGTGCGCGATGTGGTCCATCGCGTCGACCACGAAGTCGACCGGCACCACGTTGATGCGCCCGCCCTCGATGCCCAGCGTCGGCATCCATGGCGGCAGCATCTCGCGCAGCTTCTTGAGGAAGGTGAAGAAGTAGTAAGGCCCGTCGATCTTGTCCATCTCGCCGGTCTGCGAGTGGCCGACGACCATGCCGGGGCGGTAGATCCGCCACTTGATCCGCTTCTCCGCGCGCACCAGGCCTTCGGAGTCGTGCTTGGTGCGCAGGTAGGGATCGTCGAGGCCCTCGGCTTCCTCGAACATGTCCTCGCGGAACACGCCGGGGTACAGGCCTGCCGCCGCGATCGAGCTGGTGTGGTGGAAGCAGCCCGCCTTCAGCGCCACGGCCAGGTCAAGCGCGTGCCGGGTACCGTCGATGTTGGCCGCGCGCTGGCTCTCGGCGCTCGCGGTCAGGTCGTAGATGGCAGCGAGGTGGAAGAAGTGCGCGATCTTCTTCGCCGCCAGGGCGCGCGCCTGCGCGGGGGTGACGCCGCAGTTCGGCTTGGTCATGTCGCCGGCGACCGCGAGTACCCGCTTCGGGTCCCAGCCCATCTTCCTGGCCAGCGCGTCGAACTTCTTCTGCGAGTCCTTGCGCACCAGTGCATGGACCACGCTGCCCTTGCGCTTGAGCAGGTTGGAGATCAGGAAGCGTCCGAGGAACCCGGTCCCGCCGGTCACGAAGTAATGCATGCGCCCCCTCCAGGCATCCGGGCGCGTGGCGCGCCCCACGCGCCTACGTTGCCAGACGCCGACGGCGCCGACAATTCCCCGGCGTATTGATTCCACCGCCCGGGGATGCTCTGATGCCGGCTCCAACGAGGGGAGCATCGCCATGTCCGACCTGCAGTCCAGGTTCGAGCAAGCCGCCAAGGACGTGCATTCGCTGGCCGAACGCCCGGACAACGACACCCTGCTGCGCCTGTACGCGCTCTACAAGCAGGGCGCCGAGGGCGACGTGAGCGGGCCGAAGCCGGGGTTCTTCGACTTCGTCGGCACCGCCAAGTACGAGGCCTGGGCCAAGCTGGCCGGCACCGCGCAGGACGAGGCCAAGCAGAAGTACATCGACTTGGTGAAGAAGCTCACCGCCTGATCCCGCACCCATGGCCCGCCAGACCCGCCAGCGCATCCTCGATGCGTCGCTCGCGATGTTCAACGCGCAGGGCGAGCCCAACGTCACCACCAACCACATCGCCGACGAGTTGGAGATCAGCCCGGGCAACCTGTACTACCACTTCCGCAACAAGGACGACATCATCGAGCAGCTGTTCGCGGTCTACGAACAGCGCATGGATGCCGCCCTGAGTTCGCCCAGCGGACGCCTGCCCGGACTGGAGGACGTCTGGCTGCAGCTGCACCTGGTGTTCGAGTGCATCTGGGACTACCGCTTCCTGTACCGCGACCTGGTCGACATCCTCAGCCGCAACCGGCGCCTGCGGCTGCGCTTCGCGCGGATCCTCAAGCGCGCCGACGAGCAGGCCCACCAGGTCATGCGCGGGCTGGTCCAGGCCGGGGTGATGCGCGCGTCCGCGGACGAGGTCGATGCCGCCGCGACCAACATCCTGGTGATCGCCACGTTCTGGATGAACTACGCCGCGGCGCGCGGCGACAAGGACGAACGCGCCTCGATCCGCGACGGCATCGTGCAGGTGATGATGTTGATCGCGCCGTTCCTGCGCGACGCCGAGCGCGTGCACCTCAATACGCTGACCCGCGCCTACCTCGACTGATCGTCGATCCGCTTGCCATGGCGGCACGGGAATCGCTTCCCGGCGAGGCTCCGCATCCGGCTCCGATCGCCGCCGCCGGCCCTCCATCGCCGGCCATTCGCAATCCCCCTGTAGCCATGGCGCGCGCGCCGACGCCTGTGCGGCGCACGCATCCCCCGGCCGATGGCACCGACCAGCCTGTCTGTCGCGCAAAAGACAACGCCCCGCTTGCGCGGGGCGTCCGGATCCGACAGGAGATCGGAGTTGGCAGGTCAGCGTGCGGTCTTGCGCGCGACGCGCTTGGCGGGCTTGCGCGCCACCCGGCGCACCGCCTTGGCCGGCGCCTTGCGTGCCTTGCGCGCTGCGCGCTTGCCCGCCGGCTTCAGGCCCAGCTTGGCAACGATCGGCGCAAGCCGCGCCTCGACCTCGGCACCGAGGCTCTGCACCTTCGGTTCCACCTGCTGGCGGACCGTGCCCAGGCCGCCACGCAAGCCGGCTTCGGCCTGGCGGACGGCCTTGCGCGCGTCATCGGCGGCGGTGGCCGCCTTCGCCTGCGCCTGCTGCAGCAGGTGACGCCCTTCGCGACGGCCCGCGACCAGCAGGCCCAGCGAGGCCAGCCACAGGTGGCGGGGCGTCGCATCCAGCGACGGGCTGCGGGCAGCGGTCTTGCGGACGGGCTTCTTGCGGGTCATGGGCATGGCTCCATGTGGGAATTCGATGCGCCTAGCCTGCCGCCCGCGCGTCGAGCAATCACACTACCCCGCCCCTTGCCAGCACGGCGCGGCAGCGGGATGCTGCGCGTTCATCCAGACCGGGGACCCTGCATGGCCGCGAAATCCGCTTGGGCCGCTTTTCCGCACGATGCCAAGGGCTACGCCTACGCGGGCGACGCGCTCAAGAAGGCCTGGCCGAAACTGCATGCCGGCGATTGCGAGCCGTTCCCCGATGCCAAGCGCGCCGCCGTGCTGCTCAAGGCTGCGGGGAAATCGGCACCCAAGCTGGATGCCGAGGCGCTGGCCGAAGCCCTGCAGGACGCCTGGCGCGCGTTCCATCGCGGCGACTTCAAGGCGGCCCACGATGCCGGCGTCGCCCTCGGCCCCATCGGCGCCTCGGTCGCGGTCAAGGCGCTGGGCATCCACGCGACCTACCTCGTCGACGACGAGGGCGAACGCCTCAAGCGCTACGAACAAGCCGCCACCGTGGCGGAAGCCGCCGTCAAGGCACTCCCGGACGAGGCCAACAGCCACTACCGTCATGCCTTCGCCCTGGGTCGCTACAGCCAGGGCCTGTCGATCGCCAAGGCGCTGAAGATGGGCATCGCCGGCAAGGTCCGCGCCGCGCTGGAAACGACGCTCGAGCTGGCCCCCAAGCACGCCGAGGCGCACACCGCGCTGGCGCTCTACCACGCCGAGATCATCAACAAGATCGGCGCGATGATCGGCGGCTTGACCTACGGCGCGAAGGCGGCCGAGGCGGAGAAGCACATCCGCGAGGCGGTCAAGCTCACCCCGGCCTCGCCGATCGCCCATATCGAGCATGGCAACGTGCTCCTGCTGCTGGACGAGGCGCGCAACGAGGACGCCGCCGCCGAGGCCTACGAGCGCGCCGCCCAATGCAAGCCGCTGGACGCGATGGAAGCGCTGGACGCGGTCTGGGCCTCGGACCAGTTGGCCTGAGCGGGCGATTGCGAAGGATCGCTGCGGTGGCGGCCGCCGTGCTCGGATCGTCGGTTCGATCCAGCCGACGAGAGGTGGATGCGCGACACACTCCTTAACGGGGCCCTGCGATAAATTCCGGGTTATCCCCCGTTCACCCGCCCCCGCGGGAAAGGCGTCGCCATGTCGTCCAACGTCCGCCCCGTGGCCGTTGCCACGCTTGCGTTCGCAGTGTTCTCGGGCAGCCAGATACAAGCGGCGGAGCCGAACGCTGGCGGGCGCACCGGGGTCCCGCAGGACTGGAGCCAGCGCGCCCTGGTGTATACCAATCCGTCGATCCCGGATGACGCCGGACTGGTGGCGGGCGCGCAACCCCGGTAACTCCGCTATCGCGACCCGCGCTACTTCCTCTCCAGCGTGAACCGCCTGCAGGCCCTCGCGCCCGCAGGCACCCCGCCAGTCGGCAGCACCCGCAGCGCCATGGGCGACGCGGTCACGCTGCGTGACAGCCGTCGCGGCCATGGCAGCGTTCCGGCCACTGCGGATGCATCCTTCGTGCGCGACTGGAGCCAGGTGCTGGGCGGCGGCAACCGCGCGCGCGGCGGACGCGGTGGACACGGCGTGTATCCCGCCAAGTACACCTTCGACGTCTTCGCCCCCCCGAGCTGCAGCGACGATTTCGTGGTCTATCCCACCTTCGCGCCGGGGGCCACCGCGTCGGGGAACCCCGAGATCCGCGTCTACACGATGACCGGCGGCGCCCCCGCCGGCACCATCACCATCGGCGCACGGCCGCCCCGGCAGGTCGTGCTCACCGCCGCCGCCGACGATACCGGGTTCAATTTCGACGCGACCGGCGGCAGCGATGACGCGGAGGCGGCCAGCCTGGCCGCCGCGGTGAACCGCTGGAGCCACCAGACCGGGATCCGCGCGACCAGCAGTGGCGCGGACATCAACCTCGAAATCAACACCAGCGGGCAAGGCAGCGGCAGCGCCCCGGTCAGCGCCGCGCTCAGCAACCTCAGCCTCCCGGCCATCCTGAGTGGCGACGGCGATCCGGGCCAGCCCACGATCATCGCCTTCAACCAGCTCTACCAGGACAGCACGACCGGCTGCAATGGCCCCTGGAACCAGAACGGCGCGACCAAGGCTCCCAACACGATGTGGGCCTACAACACCGGGATCGGCTACACGGTCGAAACCTCGCCGGTCCTGTCGTTCCACGACGATGGCCGGCAGGTCGCCTTCGTCCAGCGCTTCGACAGCTCCCTGCAACTGATCCTGCTCAAGTGGCAGGCCGGGAGCGGCACGCCGGGCGAGCCGATGAGTCCGACCATCGCCTCCAGCCCGAGCGAGTACCGCAGCTGCAGCGGCGACTGCATGCTGCGGATCCCGTTCGAGGCGTCGTTGCCCAACAACAACGATGCCACGCCCACGGTGTCCTCGCCGTTCGTCGACTACGCGGCGGACGTGCTCTGGGTCGGCGACGGCAATGGCCGCCTGCACAAGTTCACCGGGGTGTTCCAGGGCAACCCGCAGGAAGTGGTGGGCGGCGGCTTCCCGGCCACGGTCGAGCCGGGCATGAAGCTGTCCTCGCCGGTCGCGTTCGCGGGGGACGTGTA
>JAFLEB010000002.1 GCA_017302075.1 Lysobacterales bacterium | reverse complement strand
TGGGTGCGATCGTCGGCGGCCTGTACGCCGCGGGCTACGACGCCGCCGAGCTGGAGCACCTGGTCGAGCACATCGACTGGGCGGACATGTTCGTCGACGACCCGCCGCGCAGCGAACTGCCGATGGACCGCAAGGACGAGGATTTCCGCCACCTGTTGAAGCTGGAGATCGGCTATCGCGATGGCCGGGTGAGCATCCCCGCCGGCCTGGTGCGCGGGCAGAAGCTGATGCTGTTGCTGCGCCGGCTGACCCTGTCGACCTGGCGCGACCCGGATTTCGATGCGCTGCCGATCCCGTTCCGCGCGGTCGCCGCCGACATCGTCAGCGGCCAGAAGGTGGTGTTCGCCGATGGCGACCTCGCGGTCGCGATCCGCGCCAGCATGTCGGTGCCGGGCGCGTTCGCGCCGATGCGCGTCGGCGAGCGGCTGCTGGTGGATGGCGGCATCGCCGACAACGTGCCGGTGGACGAGCTGCGGGCGATCGGGCGCATGCCGATGGTGGTGGTGGACGTGGGCTCGCCCCTGCTGCCGGAAGCGCAGCTCGGCAACCCGGGCGCGGTGCTCAACCAGATGGTCGGCGTGCTGATGCTGGAAAAGACCGAACGCACCCTGGCCTCGCTCGGTGCCGGCGACACCCTGCTGCGCCCGGACCTCGGCGACCTGTCGTCGGTGCAGTTCCAGCGCGCGGCGGAGGCCGTGGACATGGGCGAGCGCGCGGCCGAGGCCATGCTGCCGCAACTGCGGCGCTATGCCGTGCCCGCCGAGCGCTACGCCGCGTTGCGCGCGCGCCAGCACCGGCGCGACTTCGATCCCGGCCTGCTGGCCTTCCTCGACGTCGAGCCGGGGCAGAGTCCCTCCGCCACCCGGCACGTGGCCTGGGCCACCGAGTCGCTGGTCGGCAAGCCGTTCGACCTCGACGCGGTCGAGCGCCAGGTCGGGCGCGCCTACGGCGATGGCCGCTTCGAGACCATCGATTACCGCCTGGTCGAGCGCGATGGCCGCGCCGGCCTGGAGATCGTGCCGCAGCAGAAGCCGTGGGATGCGTTCGGCAGGCTCGGCCTGCAGGTGGACGACAACTTCAACGGGCTGAACAACTACCTGTTCTCGGCGGAGCTGGTCTTCAACGACGTGAACCGGCTGGGCGCCAAGTGGCGCAACCTGGTGCAGCTGGGGCGGGTGACCGGGCTGCGCACCGAATTCCACCAACCGTTCGGGCGCGCCGGCGCGTTCTACCTCGAGCCCTCCGGCGAGATCCGCGCCGAATCGCTGCCGTTGTGGGTGGACGGACGCGAGCAGGTCGCCGAATACCGGCTGGTCGGCAAGTCGGTGGGGCTGGAGGCCGGGTACTCGCCGCTGCCGCAGTGGCGGCTGTCGGTGCAGGCGCTGGCCGGGCGCGATGCGGTGCGCCGGCTGGTCGGCGACGAGACGCTGGTGCGCACGGCTGCCGAGTCCTACGCCGGGGTCCGCCTGGCGGCGACCTGGGACACGCTGGACAGCATCGATTTCCCGACCAAGGGCGTCCGCGCGACCGGCGAATGGCTGTCGATGCATCCCTGGGGCGGCACCGATACGCAAGGCGACGTCGCGCGCGTGGCGGTCGACTGGGCGCTCTCGCGCGGGCGCTACCACCTGCTGCTCGGCACGCGCCTGGCGACGACCCCCGGCGACGAGACGTTCTTCCAGGCGCAGAACTTCCTGGGTGGCTTCCTCAACCTGTCCGGCTTCAACGAAAAAGCGCTGGTCGGCAACCAGCTCGGCCTGTTGCGTGCGGCGGCCTACCGGCGGCTGGGCGATACCCGCCAGATCTTCGCAGTGCCGACCTACCTCGGCGCCAGCGTGGAAGCAGGCAACGTCTGGAACCGGGCCGACGACTTCGGGCGGGGCGGCCTGATCGTCGGGGGCAGCGTGTTCCTCGGCTTCGGCACGCCGCTGGGGCCGCTGTTCCTCAGTTACGGCCGCAACGATGCCGGTGCGTCCTCGTTCTACCTGACGTTCGGCTCCCTGCTGCGCCGCGACGACGAATAAGCCGCGGTATCGCGCAACAAAAAGCCCGACCCCTTGCGGGGCCGGGCTGGCGTACGCCGGGCGCGGATGGCGGGAGGGAGCCGCCGCGCCGCGGGCGCGCGTCTTACTTGGCAGCCTTGCCGGCGGCCTTGGCGACCTTCTCCACCTCGGCCTTGGCCTGGGTGGCGGCCTTCTCGAACTGGCCCTTGGCCAGCGCGCCGATGGCTTCGCCGGTCTTCACCGAGTTGGCGAACACTTCCTGGGCGACGCCGATGCCGCGCTCGGTGTTGGCGCGGGCGATCTGGGCGCCCTTCGGCAGCACCGACTTCAGGCCGTCGAAGTCGCGCACGTCGGCCAGCTCGCCCCAGAAGGCGAAGGTGGCGGTGGTGCTTTCCTCGAGGGCGGCGAGCTGCAGGCCGAAGGCCTTCTCGGCGTTCTCGAGGGCGAGGCGGTTGACTTGGGCAGCGGCGTCGGCGAACTGGCTGGTCGCCTTGGTGAACTGGTCGTTGAACTGGTACATGGCGGTCTCCTGCGTGGGCGCCGGCAGGGTTGCCGGTTTGTGCGATGCAACATAGCGCGGCATTTGTTGCAACGCAACATCGGCCCGATGAACGGTCTCCCCCTGTTCAGGTTTGCGCGGCATGCCCGCCTTGGGCGGGTTTCAGCCGCGCCGGCCGAAGCCGCGGCGGGCACTGGCACGCGGCGGCGGCAGCAGGCCTTCGGCCGGGGCCGGCACCGCGTCGTCGCCGGCGATCGCGCGCGCATAGGGTGCGAGGTGATGCAGGGCACGGGCGTAGACGCCGCGCTTGAAGGTCACCACATGGTCCATCGGGTACCAGAAATCGACCCAGCGCCAGCCGTCGAACTCGGGCTTCTCGGTCAGGTCGAGCCGCAGGTGGTGATCCTCGCCGCGGAAGCGCAGCAGGAACCAGACCTGCTTCTGGCCGATGCAGACCATCCGGTCCTGCCGGCGCACCGCGCGCGGCGGCAGGCGGTAACGCAGCCAGCCGGGGGTGGCGCCAAGCACCTCCACGTGCTCCGGCAAAAGGCCGGTTTCCTCGCGCAACTCGCGGTACATGGCCTCCAGCGGCGTCTCGTCGCTGTTCATGCCGCCTTGCGGGAACTGCCAGCCGTCCCGGTGCACGCGCCGTGCCCAGAACACGCGCCCATCCTCGTGCATGAGCACGATGCCCACGTTGGGGCGGAAACCGTCCGGATCGATCACGATGCGGACTCCGAAATCTACTGGGTCCGACTCTGCCAGCGCGGTGGCGGATGGGCAAGCACGGCCGGCCCGGATTGACGAGGCCCCCGCCGACATGAATAATTCGCGGTTCTCCGCGTGGCTATGTAGCTCAGCCGGTTAGAGCACAGCACTCATAATGCTGGGGTCGGTGGTTCGAGTCCACCCATAGCCACCAATAAGAAGTCCGCGCAGAGCCAAGAAAGTCCAAAAACCCCTGAGAAATCAGGGGTTTTTCTTTGTCTGATGTCCGGGCATGTCCGAGGCGGTCCAGTGGAATACCGTCACGATTGACGGTAACGTTGGCGGTAACAGCGGTACTCCAAATCTTGTTACCGTCAGAAGGGTTACCGTCATGCCCCTCAGCGATGTAGCGATCCGCAAGGCCAAGCCCGGCGCAAAACCGGTCAAATTGACCGATGGCGGCGGCTTGTACCTGCTGCTTCGGCCTGACGGCGGCAGGTGGTGGCGGCTCGACTATCGGCGTCCCGTCACGGGCAAGCGGAACACCCTGAGCCTGGGCACCTACCCGGAGGTTGGGCTGGCCGATGCCAGGGGGCGGCGCGACGACGCCCGAAAGCAGCTTGCGGCCGGTATCGATCCCGGCGAGCACCGCAAGGCCGAGAAGGCGGTCGGCAGGGATCAGGCCGCCAACAGCTTCGAGGTGGTATCCCGGGAGTGGCTGGCGGTCCGGAAGCCGGGCTGGACCGACAAGAACTTCGACAAGGAGCAGGGCAGGCTGGAGAAGCACGCCTTCCCCTACATTGGGGGGAGGCCGGTGGCATCGCTAGGGGTTTCGGACATCCGGCCCCTGATCGAGCGCCTGTCAAAGGCTGGTCACCTGGAACAGGCGCATCGACTCCGATTCCAGTTGAGTCGCATCTTCAAGTTCGCTGTCGCGACCGAGCGGGCGGACCGGGATCCGGCGGCCGACCTGAGCGAGGTGCTCCCGTCCCGCCGGGACATGGTCAAGCAGCGCTACCCGACGATTACGGATCCTGAGCGGGTCGGGGATCTGCTGCGCGCGATCGACGGGTTCAGTGGCACCTTCCCGGTGGCGTGCGCGCTGAAGCTGGCCCCGATGTGGTTCTGCCGGCCCGGGGAAATCCGGATGGCCGAATGGACCCATTTCGACCTGGATGGCCCCAGCCCGACCTATCGCGTGCCGCCGGCCAATCGGAAACTGCGCAAGAAGGAGAAGGAGCATCCGGACACGCCGCCGCACGTGATTCCACTTGCGAAGCAAGCGGTTGTCATCCTCCTGGAGTTGCAAAAGTTCACTGGGCGTGACCGCTATCTCTTCCCTGGAGCCCGGGATGCCAAGCGGCACATGAGCGATGGCGCCATCAACGCGGCTCTTGCCCGCATCGGATTCAAGGAAGAGATGGTTGGCCACGGGTTTCGGCACATGGCGTCGACCCGGCTGCGTGAAATGGGTTGGCCGCGCGAGGTCGTTGAGGCTCAGTTGTCCCACAAGGTCGGCGGTACGGAGGGCGTCTACAACATGGCGGAGTACCTGCCCAAGCGTCGCGAGATGATGCAGGCGTGGGCCGACTACTTGGAAAACTTGAAAAGCAATTCCAATAAGTAGCTCGACATTCGATCAGCCGACTCAAAACGACCCAAAGCGGTCGTTGCAGTCTGTCTTTGAGGAGACCGGCGGTAACAACGCGCCTTCAACTGCTATTCGATGCGCATCTCAACGACTGGAGAAGGTGACGGTGGAGTGTGCTTTGGTTACCTCAATTTATGCGGGAGAGGCCACAGCGTATCGGCGCGTTGCTCAGTCGAAACCCCGGCCATCGCCGGCTTCCTCGTGGGTGACGCCATCCCGGATGTGGTAGATGCGCTTGAAGGTGGGGATGATCTTTTCGTCGTGGGTGACGACGATGATGGCGGTCTCGAACTGGCGTGCCATGTCATTGAGGATGCGGATCACGGCCAGTGCGCGTTCGCTGTCCAGCGGTGCGGTGGGCTCGTCGGCGAGGATCACGGGTGGACGATTGACCAGGCCGCGGGCGATGGCGACCCGCTGCTGCTCGCCGCCGGAAAGCTGCGACGGCATGGCCTTTGCGCGATGGTGGACATCCAGCGCGGTCAGCAGTTCCAGCGCCCGCCTTCGCGCCTCGGCGTTGGGGACGCCTGCGAGCATCGGCAGCAGCGCGACGTTGTCGGTCACGTCCAGGAACGGGATCAGGTACGGTGCCTGGAACACGAAGCCGATGCGGTCGCGGCGCAACTCGCGCAGGTCGCGGATCTTCCAGCCGTTGTCGTAGATCACCTGGTCGCCGAGGGTCATCCGTCCGGCCGTGGGTTCGATCACCGCGCCCAGACATTTGAGCAGGGTGCTCTTGCCCGAGCCGGACGGCCCGATCAGGCCCACGACTTCGCCGGGTGCGACCTTCATGTCGACGCCTTTCAATGCGTCCACGGCGGTGTCGCCTTCGCCGTAGCGCTTGGTCAGGCCTTCGATATGAATACCGCCGGGCATTTTCTTCTCAGCCACCGACGGCCTCCGCGGGATCGACCTTGAGCGCGGCGCGGATCGCAATCAGGCTCGCCAGCACGCAGATCACCATCACCGCGACGAAGCCGCTGGCCGAGTCGCTCGGAACGAGCAGCACGTATTTCGGAAAGATCGGCGCCCACAAGGTGGCGGTGATCTTGCCCACCACGAAGCCGATCATGCCCAGGGCGAGGGCCTGCTGAAGGATCATCCCGGAGATGGTGCGGTTCTTGGTGCCGATCAGCTTCAGCACGGCGATCTCGCGGATCTTGCCGAGGGTCAGGGTGTAGATGATGAAGGCAACGATCGCGGCGCTGACGATGGCCAGGATCACCAGGAACATGCCGATCTGGCGGGCGGACGTGGCGATCAGCTTGCCGATAAGGATCTGTTCCATCTGCGCGCGGTCGTAGACCTGCAGCCGTTTCCAGCGACGGATCGACTCGGCGACGTCCTGCGGCTGGTAGCCCGGCTTGACCTGCACCAGCACGGTATTGACGGAGGGATTGGTGGACTGCGAGGCCGTCATTGCATCGAGCAGGTCCGGGGCGCCGGGTCGGTTGAACGCGGGGTTGGCGGCGGTGCGGCGGCGCTGCTCGCGCACGGCGTCGTTGTCCTTGAGGAACTGCGCCTCCTGGGCGTCCTTGAGCGGGATGAACACCATCGGGTCGCCGCTGGAAGACACCATGCGCCGGGTCAGCCCGACCACCGTGTACTTGTTGCGACGGATCCGGATGGTGTCGCCCAGCTTGAAGCGAGCGGTGACATCGGCGACGGCTTCGTAGTGGCCACGCGTGATCTGGCGTCCGGCGACCAGGTACGGCGGCCAGCCCGGCGTCCCGGGACCATCCATCGTGATGCCGGTGACCATCGCGCGAACGTCGCCGGATGCGTGGACCACCTGCATCGTCAGGTAGGTGACATTGGCGGCGCGCGCGACGCCGTCCATGCCGCGGATGCCACGCCAGACATCGTCGTAGATGCTGGAAGGTTCGGCGTAGGGACCCAGGGTGTCCTTCTGCACCACCCACAATTGCGCGCGGCTGTTGTCGAGCAGCACCTTCGCGTCGTCGACCATGCCGCGGTACACGCCCGCCATCGTCAGTGTCACGCCGATCAACAGCCCCAGCCCGATGCCGGTGAACACGAACTTTCCCCAGGCATGCAGGATGTCGCGGCCGGCCAGGCTGATCATCAGCGTGCCTGCTTCAGTTGGTCGACCACGTGGATACGGCTTTTCGTCGTCAACGTCCGTTCGCTGTAAGTCACCACCCGGTCGCCGCGCCTCACCCCCTCGAGCACCTGGATGTTGCCATCGAGGTCGGTGGCGCCGAGCTTCACCGGGACCAGTTCCAGGTCGCCATCACGCACCGTCCAGACACCGAGCGTGCCGTCGACGCGCTGGACGCTGGCATTGGGGACGACGGGCCGCACCGCAAGTGCGGGCAGCGACACGGTGACCTCAGCCAGTTCGCCGATCGACGGCATCGGCACGGGCAGGCGGTCGAATGCGATCTTGGCGACCATTTCCTCGGTCACTGCATCTGCCATCGGTTCGACCAGCAGCACGCGACCGGGCAGGTCGATGCCTGCCCGCGAGCGCAACACGATGCGCACCGGCAATCCGGGCTTGAGTCCGTGCGCGCTGACCTGGTCGAAGCGGGTGTTGATCCAGAGCGTATCCGGATCGATCAACTCCACCACCGACTGGCCGGCGACCACCGTGGTGCCCGGATCGGCGTTGCGCACGGCGACGATGCCGTCGACCTCAGCCACCAGCAGCAGGTTGCTTCGCTGCGAGGCGAGCGCCTCCCGGTCGGCTTGGGCACGGGAAACCTGCTGGGTCGCCGCGCCCAGGCCGGCATCGGCCACCTGCAGCTCCTGGCGCTTGCCGGCGACCATTTCCTGGCTGACGTAGCGGCCCACTCCCAGTTCTTCATATCGCCTCGCCTGCGAGCGTGCGTAAGCCTGGCGTGCCTGGGCTTCACGCAGTTGCGCCTGCGCCGACAACAGCGCGGCTTCCTGGCCGCGGATGCGGTCGTCCAGGTCGACGGGATCCATCTCACCCAGTACTTGCCCTGCCTGGACGTGGTCGCCCACGTTGACGTCAACGCGTCGAATCCGTCCGGCGAAGGTCGGCCCGATCTTGTAGGTGTAGCGCGCATCGACCGTGCCGATGCCAAACAGGGCGGGGGCGACGGCACGATCCTCGACGGATGCCACCACCACGGAGATCGGCGCCAGCGGACCCGAACGCAGTGCGACATAGACGAACAGCGCCAGCATCGGCAGCAACACGGCGATCAGGGTCAGGGTGCGTCTTTGCAGCGGCAGCGTTTTCATCACGCGCTCCGGATGCCGCGGCGATAGACGGCGAACACACCGGGCGCATGCGTCCGGATGGCCTTGACACTCCCCGCAATCAACGACTGCATGACCAGGCCCTGGATCGATCCGATGAACAGCGTCGTGGCGGCATCCGCATCAAGCTCTGTAGCCAGTTCGCCCCGTGCCTTCCCGTCCTCCACGAGGCGCTTCAGGCGCGAGCTGTAGTCGCGGATGAGCCGCCGCACCACCAGTTTCGCGGGGGACACCTCTTCGCGCTGCAACTCGCCGAACAGGATGCGGGGCACGCCAGGGTGCTTCACGACGAAGTCGATGTGCGCCATGAACGCAGCCTCCAACGCTGCGATCGGAGAGGGTGCCGCCTCGATGGCCTTGTCGACCCGGCCCAGCAGGCGCTCGGCCAGCCATTCCATGACCGCCAGCAAAATGGCGTCCTTGTTGGGAAAGTGCCTGAACAGCGCGCCCTGGGTCAGTCCCATCTGCTGGGCAATCGCAGCGGTGGTGATGTCGCTGGGGTTCTGTTTGCCCGCCAGCGCGATCACGGCTTCCACGGTAACCGCACGGCGCTCATCGGCGGGGAGGTTCCTGGCGGATCTGGGCATCACTCGATCCAAAAGATAGTAATTTGTTACTATCTTATCCGCATTGCGGATAGGGTCAAGTGCCGGCCTGTCCGGCACTCAGGTGCCAGCGAGCAATACGCCGATGCGTTGTTCCAGGTACTGGAAGTACATGTCGATGTAGCTGATGCCGTTGCGGTCGTCGATCAGCCACGGGTTCATCAGGGTGTGCCGCAGGATCACCAGGTGGTCTTCGGCATCACCGTCGGTCGCGGCGTCAAGGCTCAGTTCGTCGAGGATGCGGCGCATGCCGGCTTCGCCGAGCGCCTGCGGGCGCAGGGTGGTGACCGAACCGAAGAAACTGCGGTCCTGCAGAGGCGCGCCGGGGTCGACGCGCAACTGGTCGTGCAACCGGCGCACGAAGGCATTGGCGACGCCGAGATCGCGGTTGCCGGCGGGATTGAACGCCACGCAGACCAGGTTGCTGTCGGGTGGGAACGGCACGATGGAGCGCACCAGCGGATGCATGCGCGAGGCGAACGCGCCGGCGGCCTGATGGAAGGCTTCGGCGCTGCGGACGGTGCGTGCCGGCAGGCAGCCGAAGTGGGCGTGATCGAGCGGCAGCACCTTGTGGGTCACGTACACGGCGGCGACATTGGCACCGGGCTTGGACCCCTCGGGAATGAACTGGCCCAGGTTCCGGTAGCGCGCCCGGTAGCTGCGCGCGGCGTTGTCATGGAACACGTAGTCGGCCGACTCCGACAGCAGTGTCATCGCGCGATGGTCGCGGCACACGAAAGCACCTGCGCCGTAGGGCAGGTAGCCCAGTTTGTGCGGGTCGATGGTGATCGAGTCGGACTCGGCCAGTGCCGCAGTGGCCGCATGCACGCCCGGGCTCGGGAAATGCGCGAAGCCCCGCGCGACCTCATCGCGGGCGCGCAGGCTGCCATCCTCGTTGCGGAACAGGGTGGCGAGGTAGCCGCCCCAGGCGGCATCCACGTGCACCGTGAAGCCCAGCCCGCGTGACAGCGCGGCGTCGCGCGCCGCGACCAGGCCGTCGATCGGATCCACCGTTCCGTACTCGGTGGTGCCGAACACGCCCACCGCCATCAACACGGGCTGGCGCTCGCGTTCGCAGTCGCCGATCGTTTCGTGCAGCGCCTCGATGTCCAGCCGCATGTCGCGCTCCGGCATCAACCGCAGTTGCGCGCGGCCGAGGCCGAGCAGCTTCATGCCCTTCGACCACGAATAATGCGCGGTGATCGGGGCGAGCACCCACGGCGTCTTCAGCGTGGGGTGCGCGGCGAAGAAATCGCACAGGCCGCGCTGCTCGATGCGCTCGGCCTGCACCCTGGCATTCCAGGCGGCGCGCTCGCGCGGCGAGTGCGCGGCCAGCCACGCCGTCCAGCGTGCGACCAGCTCGGTGCCCGCGGCCGGACCCAGGTTGAACGCAGCCCAGTCGTCGTCGGGAACGCCCAGGTCGGGAACGCCGGCCGCGCGCAACGCCACCGGGAATGCCTTCAACGCCAGTGCAAGCCGCATCGCCTGGTAGTTGGCGACGGTGCCGCCCGACGTCAGGTGGCCGAACGCGCAGCGGTCGATCGCCGGGTCATGCGGGTAGCCAACCATGCGCGCCAATTGCAGGCCGACATCCACTTCCATGTCGACGGTGATGGGTGCGGCGTCCTCGCTGACGTTGTTCGGGTTGTAGGGCAGGGTCAGGATCTGCGCCGCGAGCCCGGGCAGCAGCAGGTCGCTTGCCATGTGCCCGATGTAGCGCGGGCTGTGGAACGGCACCGACTTCTTCAGCGAGGCGGACAACGCATGCAGTTCGCGGCGCAGGCGCGCCTCGAAGGCGCGATAGCCGGGATCGACGGCGGCGTCGGTGGGGATGGCCGGCGGGTCCTCCGGATGGAAGTTACGCCGCCAGTACACGTGGTCGCGCAGGAACTCGGTGACCAGCTTTTCGAGGAGGCTGTCGTTCTCGCCGTAAGGGCCGAGGAAACACGCGTCGAGCATGGGATTCGGATCAGCGATGGACGGCGATGAGGACGGCATGGAGGTCTCCCGGGCATGGCCCGGAGCAGTGGCGCGTGCAGCGCCTTGGGATGGGCTCAGGGCAGTGCTGCGTGTCCGGCACCGGACACGAGCAGCGGATCGAATTGGCTGGCGATCGCCTGCGAGGCCAGCCGCGCGACCCGATCGAAGCGGATCGTCTGTTGCTCCCATGCAAGCGATCCGTCCTCGAACAGCGGCGCGAGGCGGGCCAGTGCATCGGCGAAATAGCTGCGGAAGTCGATGAAGTGGTGGTTCTCGAGCTGCGCCACGTCGATCCGCCCGAAGCAGAGGATGTGTTGCAGGATCGCGGCGCGCAGGTGGTCGTCGTCGCTGAGCTCCACGCCGCGATCCGCAGCGCGATGGCCTTGGTCGATGCGCGCTTCCCAGCCCGTCTGGTCCAGCGGGTTCTGCGCATAGCAGCCGCCAAGCTGGCTGATCGCGCCCACGCCGAAGCCGACCAGATGCGTCTCGCCATGCGCACCGAAGCCAAGTGCATCCCGGTACAGGCGGCCGCGGCTGCGTGCGGCCAGCAGCGGATCATCGGGTAGCGCGAACACGTCCACGCCCACGTGCACGTAGCCCGCGGCTTCCAGGGTGTCGGCGCCGGCCAGCAGCATGCGGGCATGGCGTTCGTGCCCGGAGTCTTGCGTGGCCGCGTCCGGTTCCTGCGAGGGGCAATGGCGCAGGCCGATGCGTTCGGGCCGCGCGGCGGCCACCGCCGCGACCAGGGCGGCGAACGTGGCATCCGACTGACCCGGCAACCCATACGGCAATTCGATCCGCAGGTTGCCGAACCCCGCATCGCGGGCGTCGCCCAATAGGCGTGCGACCTCGCCCAGCCGGGACGTCGCGGCTTCGCCCGCGGCGGCGAGCGCAGCGAGGTTGATCCCGACCCGGTTGAAGCCGAGTGCCGCCCAGTCACGCAGCGGTTGCCAGGCCAGGTCGTCGAGCTCCAGGGTCATCGCCAGGTCGATCCCTGCCACGCGGTTGACGTGGAAGTTGCGACCCAGGCTTTCCATCAGCTCGGCGACTTGCGTGCTGCGCATCCAGCGCGCCATGCCCGGCGCCAGTCCGACCTGGACCACGTTGCGGTCGCGGTCGAACAGGCCGCCCACCAGGCTGACCTCGCGCACCAGCCGGTCGCAGTAGGCCTGCGCGCGGTCGCGATCCAGCGCCTGTAGCGCCCCGCTGGCCCGGCAGAAACTGCTCCGGTACGCGGCCGGGATGTCGAAATGCAGTGCCAGGCGCGCCGGGATCGGGTCGCCGTTGCTGTGCCGGATCGCGGCCATGAACCCGTCGTCGCCGAAGGGGCGGAACGCGCGCGGTGGTGGATACAGCGCGTACCAACCCCCACCCAGTTGGAGGTTGCGCACCAGCCGTTGGAGAGGGGTGCAGTGCACGGCGCTCATCGCTTATGGACCCGCAGCCGGGCGAGTCTTGGCAACAGCTCCGTCGCATCAGGCGCAACTTCGGCTTGCGGAGACGATGCGGGCATGAGATGCACCCGGAACCTTTCGGAATGGAGGTGCAGTGTCCAGCGACCATGGAGAGGTCGCACTGACGCAAGTCAAGCCCGCGGCCGGACCCGGGTTGGCGGCCGCTCCGCGGCACGCCATCGCCGACTGACGCTGGAAGGCCGGCTTGACCTGCGTCATCGCGCTCGCTGCATGGCTGCGGAAGGATGGCCACTCCTGCCGCCGGATCGACCGCATGCCCCGTTGTCGTCCACTGATGCTACCCGGCGCGTGCGCACGCTGGTCGTCGCCATCGCCACTGCTTTGCGTGGAGTTTCCGTGAACCGCTTGGACCTGCGTGGTTTGACAATGCCGGAGCCGATGCGACGGGCGCTGCGTGCAGCCGATGCGCTCGAGCCCGGGCAGGCACTGGAAGTGCTGACTGCCTCGCCGTCGATGCCACTCCTGAAGGCGCTGGACGAACGTGGCCTGCGCTGGCGCACCGAGCCGTTGGAAGATGGCGGTGCGTGGGTCGCGATCCTGCGTCCTGCTGCATGACGCCTGCGCACATCCCGGGACTGGCGCCAGTCCGCGCAGTGATCGACGGTGTCGACGATGCTCTGGTCCTGCTGCTGGCCGCGCGCGTGCGGCTGGCGCGGCTGGCCGGACGGTTGAAGGCGCAGGCCGGTGCCCGCGGACGCGACCCAGGCCGCGAGCGCGAGGCGCGCATGCGCGCGGCCGCGCTGGGGGAACGCGTGGGGGTTGCCCCCGAGGTCGCCAGTGGGGTGGTTGCACTGGCCATCGGCGATGCCTGCCGCGCACAGGGGCTCGCGGCTGAGATGGATCAATGCCCGGCCGGTACCGCGGGACGGACGATGGAGACCACCATGCACGAGCACACCGATACCCCGCCTTCGGCGGCTAATCCCCTGCTGCGGCTGCTACCGCCGCCACACCGACTGGCCCCGCTGCTGTGTGCACTGCCGCCATCGCTGCGCAACCGGGTGATCGAACGCGCGATGGCGCAGGCGCTGGCGCAACCGTTGGCTGAGGGTGCGCTGGAGTTCATGGCCGGGCGCAGGCTGGGGATCGAGGTCAGCGACCTCGGCATCGGCTGGGTGGTGGAACTGCAAGGGGCCCGGCTCGTGGTGGTGGATCAACCGGCCGAAGCCACCGTGCGCGGCACTGCCACCGACCTGCTGCTGCTGGCCGGACGTCGCGAGGACGCCGATACCCTGTTCTTCCAGCGCCGGTTGGTGCTGACCGGCGATACCGAACTCGGCCTCACCGCGCGCAACCTGCTCGACCGCCTGCCATGGGAACAGGTGCCGCTTGGGCTGCGCATCGCCCTCAACCGCGGGGCCCGCCTCGCCGATGCGGCCCGCACCGCCTACCACGCCCGCGCCTGACCCGAGCACGGCACTCCCGCGGGCAGCGGTGCCTTGCAGCGCTGGTACACGCCGGACGCGCACCGACGCGTTGATGACGCTTCGATGGCCGATCAGCTCACCGTTGCCTGGTGCGACTCAACTCGCGGAGACCTGCATGCCGGGTTCGCCGTGCCAGTAGCCGTTGCGCTGGCCGAGCCGTGTGGCGGCCGCAGTGCCGGCGCGCGCGTCGTCGAAATGGCGCACCAGCTCCGCCATGCCTTCGGCCTGCGGGTACAGGCGCAGGATGTCGACTCCCAGCGCATCCAGCGCCGGCAGTTCCGGACCGAGGTCGGTGATTTCCTCGCCGAGTACCTGGATGCCGTTAATGCGCAGGAACGGGCGGCCTTCGCGGGTGGCCAACGGCAGCGCGTCCGGGTAGTCGATGCAGCGGAATCCGCACTGGTCCTTGGCCACGTCCAGCGCGCGCGCGGTGAAGCAGCGTGCCGAGTACGCCAGCGGCAACCGGCCCCAAGCGATCACTTCCAGTTCCGGCATCGCCTCGCCATCGGCTTCGAACGCCTGCCTGAGCTCGCGCACCAGGACCTCGCCCTGTTCCACCCCGGGCACCCAGCGCACCAGCCCGTCCTCGACCAGAAGCGCCAGTGCGCGGTGGTTGTACAGGTTGAGCGACGGGCCGGCGACGAACGGGGTGCCGCGCTCGCGGCAGACCTGCACCGCCGAGAGATCGTTGGCCTCCAACTTGAAACCGCCATGCGCGGCGAGGCGATCAACCACCCCGAGTTCGGACTCGGCTTCGACCAGCGACAGCGAGGACAGCACCACTTCCTTGCCAGCTGCAGCCAGTTCCTCCGCAAGCGCAATCCATTCCGCGGTGCGCAGTTCGCGGCGCTTGCTGCATACGGTTTCACCGAGATAGACGATGTCTACCGGCCACGCAGCTGCCTCGCGATAGAAGGCGAGCGTGCGCTCGCGCGGCCAGAAATACTGCAGCGGGCCCAGGCTCAGTTTCATGCGTGCGTCCTCAATGCCAGGCCCGGTGGTACGGCCCCAGCGTGGTCTGGTGGCCTTCGGCGTGGCGCGACAATTCGGCCTGCCATTCCGGCTGCAGCTGCCAGTGCGCCGGGTCCGCGGCCAGCCGGTCCAGCGCCTTGCGCCAGGTACGGGTGACCGAACCGACGTATGCCACGCCACGTTGCCGGCCCTCGATCTTCAATGCCACCACGCCCGCCTGCTGGAGCCGCGGCAGCAGTTCCATGGTGTTGAGGCTGGTCGGCTCCTCCAGCGCGTGGAAAACCTCGTTGCCGACCTCGAAGCGGCCCTTGCAAACGGTCGGGTAGCCGGCCGGTTCGTGCGGCTGGAACTGGTCGATCAGTACGTCGTTGAGGCGCACGCTGCGGCTGCCGTCGGCGTGTTCGTCCCAGCGCACGAACTTCGCCGGCGAACACACGCCGTGGCGGTTCGGCGAGGCCCCGGTGACGTAACTGGAGAGCTGGCAGCGGGCTTCGACCATGATGCACAGGCTGCCGAAGGCGAACACCTCCAGCGGCACCGGCGAGCGCTCGCACAGCCGCTCCACCTGCTGCAGCGACAACACCCGCGGCAATACCGCGCGGCTGATGCCGAAACGTTCGAATGCGTATTTCAGCGCCGGCGCGGTGGTCGCCGAGCCCTGTACCGACAGGTGCCGCGGCAAGCCAGGATGGGTGCGCGTGGCGTAGTCCAGCACCGCCATTTCGGCCGCGATGATGGCGTCGCAGCCGAGCGCGGCGGCCTTGTCCACGGCCGTGTACCAGTCATTCAGTCGCGCGCTGTCCGGGTAGGTGTTGAGCGCCAGATACACCTTCGCGCCCTTGGCATGGGCGTAGCGGACGCCGGCGCGCAACTCCTCGTCGGAGAAGTTTAGGCCGGGGAAGGCGCGCGCGTTGGTATGGTCGCGGAACCCCGCGTAGACCGCGTTGGCGCCGGCATCCACCGCCGCCTGCAGGGCCGGCAGGTTGCCGGCAGGGCACACCAGTTGCATCGTCGCATCCCGCAAGGATCAGAAGACCATGTTAGGAACGCCGATTGTCGGCGTCATTGACCTTGGTCATGTCGCCACCAGTGCGGGCATGCGATGTTGTCGGCAACTGCCGGCCGGGTGGCCGCGTCCTTGTGGAGAGATTGCATGATGCTGATCCCGAAGACTGCCTCGCGCGTCCTGTGCACCTGCTTCAGGTCAGCCCTGGCTATGGGGGCACTGCTGGCGGTCACCGCCTGTTCGCCACAGCCGGCCGCGCAGTCACCTGCGCAGCCGGCACCAACACATGCTGACCATGCGGCTTCGGCAGCGCCTGCCGACGCCGGCCACGATGCGCATGCCGCGCAGCCCACCCATGCCGCCGCGCTGCCGCCAGAGGGCCAGCGCTGGGCCACCGATGCACCGCTTCGCGCCGGGATGGCCAGCATCCGCCAGGCGGTGGGCGCGCTTGAGCATGGTGTGCACGGCCACCTCGATGCGGCGCAGCAGCAGGTGCTGGCGAAGCAGGTGGATGCCGCAGTGGCCGACATGATCACCAACTGCAAGCTGGTGCCGGAGGCCGATGCGTCCTTGCATGGATTGCTGGCAACGTTCATCGCCGGTGCCGCCGCCGCGCGCGAAGGCCGCTTCGGCGAGCCGGAACTTGCGGCCATGCAGGAGGCGCTTGCGCAGTACCCGCGACGTTTCGACGACCCGACCTGGAAGCAACCCTCGCCGGAGTGACCGCCGAGGTTGCTCAGGACGCCTGCAACAACTGCGACCAGAGCGCGTCGACCCGTTTCTCCACCACCGGGTCGAGCGCGATCGGCTTGCTCCAGGTGCGGGTGGTCTCGGCCGGCCACTTGTTGGTCGCGTCCAGCCCAAGCTTGGAACCCAGGCTGGGCACCGGGCTGGAAAAGTCCAGGTAGTCGATCGGTGTCTTGTCGATGATCACGCTGTCGCGCGCCGGGTCGACCCGGGTGGAGATCGCCCAGATCACCTGCGACCAGTCGCGCACGTCGATGTCCTCGTCGGTGACGATCACGAACTTGGTGTAGGTGAACTGCCGCAGGTACGACCAGATGCCCATCATGATCCGGCGCGCGTGGCCGGGGTACTGCTTGCGGATGCTGACCACCGCGATCCGGTACGAGCACGCTTCCGGCGGCAGATGGAAGTCCACGATCTCCGGGAACACCTTGCGCAGGATCGGCACGAACACGTCGTTCAGTGCCATCGCCATCACCGATGGTTCGTCGTGCGGCGCGCGGCCCATGTAGCTGCCTTGGTAGATCGCGTCGCGGCGCAGTTGCATGCGGGTGATGGTCATCACCGGGAAGTGGTCCTGCGCGTTGTAGTAGCCGGTGTGGTCGCCGAACGGGCCTTCCAGCGCGGTATCGCCTGGCGCGATGAAACCTTCCAGCAGGATCTCGCAGCCGGCTGGCGCGTCCAGTCCGGTGGCCGCGCTGTGCCACACCCGCGTGCGCTCGCCGCGCAGCAAGCCGGCGAACTCGTATTCGGAAAGCGTGTCCGGTACAGGTGCCACCGCCGCAAGCAGGGTCGCCGGGTCCGCACCGATCGCCACCAGCAGCGGGAATGGCTGGTCAGGATGGCTGTCCTTCCAGCTTGCGTAGTCCAGCGCGCCGCCACGGTGCGGCAGCCAGCGCAGGATGATGCGGTTGCGCGCGATCACCTGCTGTCGGTAGATCGCCACGTTCTGGCGTTTCTGGCGGGTACCGCGGGTGATCACCAGGCCCAGGGTGATCAGCTTCGCCGCATCCTCAGGCCAGCAGCGCTGGATCGGCAGGCGCGATAGGTCGACGTCGTCGCCCTCCAGGATTTCGTGCTGGAACGCGGCTTCGTGCACCCGCTGCGGCGCTACGTTTGCCAATTGCGCCAGCTCCGGCCAGGTACCCAGCGCCTCGCGCAGGCTTGAGGGCCATTTCGGTTCCTTGATCGAGGCCAGAAGCTCACCGAGTTCGCGCAACGACGCCAGCGGTCGCCCGGCCAGCGCCGCCTCGATACGGTCGCGGTGGCCGTAAAGGTTGCCGAGGTAGGCGTGCCGGGAACCCAGCGGCTGCTCCATGAGCAGGGCCGGTCCGCCGGCCTTGAGCGCACGCAGGCTGAGCGAGGTGGTTTCCAGTTCCGGATCCACGGGCGTGGCGACCCGCCGCAGGCGGCCGCTGCGTTCGAGTGCGTGAAGGAAGCTGCGCAGGTCGTGGAAGCTCATCCCGCGCCGCCCGGCGGGTTCATGCGCAACCGCAGCCGCAACCGCATTCGCTGCCGACACGATCGGCCACGCGCATGCGCAGGCCAGCCGCGGTGATTGCCGCATCCAGTTCCGCGGGATCGATGCTGCCGCGAACCAGCATGTCGCCGGTGGCTTCGTCGAGGAGCATTTCGCAGTTGGGATCCAGTCCAGCGAGCAGTTCGCGCAGCTGCTGGATGGAAGCGCCGTCCGTGGACGGCGCAAGCGGCAGGGTCATGGCGGCCTAGTCGAGGTTCGGTCGGGGCACGCAGTGTCGGTATGCCCCTGTTCGCATGCAATGATGCAGGTCAAGCGTGGCGACTCGTCGACGCCTTAGACTGCAAACCCCCGTATCGCTGTCCACCCATGGAACATTTCGACGACATCCTCGCCGCCGCGCGCGGCCAGACCGAGCCGCAGCGCCTGCTGCTGGTGTTCGCCCGTGCTGAGTGCCCGCCCGATGCCACCCCGGCGGAGCGCGAGGCGTTCGCACGTGGCGAAGGTGGTGCATTGGCCCCGGCAGTGTGCGTGGACAAGCTGCCTGAGGAGATTGCCTCGTTCGCGGCGCTGCTCGAGGAGTCGAAGGCTGCGGTGCCGGACTGGCGGATCCTGTTCGTGGCCGCGATGGACGGCCGTGGTGGCCATGCCCCCAATCCGGACGAGGCGGTGCAGCCGTTGCGGATGATGGTGGAGCAGGTCAAGGGCGGGAGGATCGCGCAGTTCCTCGCGGTCGACCGCGAAGGCCAACTGGTCTCGCTGGCCCGCGGCTGAGCCGCGGGCGCGTAGAGGTCAGGGGCGCTGGCCCCGCGCCAGCCATGCCGGCATGGGCGGCAATGGCAGGCCGCCACCGCGGTCGACCAGCCCGCGCGCGACCAGCTGCCTGAACCCCGGAAGTCGCGCGGACGCGCGCAGCAACGCCTTGCGCAGCACCCGCGTCGGCGCGCGGTCGTCCGTGAACAGGTCGACCACCAGCCGAGTGGCTTTATAGAGGGGTGCGGTAGCCAGTCGATGGCCCCGCCCATAGCGCGCGAGCAGGCGCGCGTTGCCCGGGTCGCCGCCGGCGCGCGCCGCTTCCCGCAGGATTCCGGCAAGCCGCTCGACGCCAGCCAGGCCAAAATTGAACCCGTGCGCGGTGACCGGATGCATGCCGACCGCGGCATCACCCACCAGCGCGAAGCGCGGGCCGAGGAAATCGCGGGCATACACGCCGACCAGCGGATATGCATGTGGATTCGCGGCGATGCGGATGGTGCCGAGGCGATGCGCGAAGCGCGCGGTCAGGTCGATGCCCTGGTCCTCCGGGGACTTCGCCATGAACGCGGACGCCTCGCCCGGCAACAGGGTCACGACCGCGGACGATGTGTGCGGATCGTGCAATGGCAACAGCGCCAGGGTCTGGCCGTAGCGGAACCACTCCCACGCGGTCGCCGCGTGCGGCGCATCGTGCACCACCTTCACCACCACCATGACCTTGCCGAAGTCGTGGTGGTCGGCGCGGATCCCCATCGCCCGCCGGCAACCGGAGAACCGGTTGTCGGCGGCGATCGCCAGCTTCGCCTCGAAGCGACGGCCATCGTCCAACTGCACCGCGATCACGTCCGGCCCCGGCTCCAGCGCGGTGACCCGCGCGCCGCCGATGATCGCGATGTCGTCGCGGCCACGGACGGACGCATGCGCAGCGCGCCGGATGGCATGGTGCGGGACCATCCAGCCCAGTGGATCGCCACTGCGTGCGGGCGGCTTGAAGCGCAAGCCGTCGTGGTCGTCGCCATCGATCACCAGCGCCTGCCGCAGCTCGCCGATCTCCTCCGGCGCGAGCGCCTGCCATATGCCAAGCCGTTCCAGCGCGTCGCGGCTTGCGTGGGTCAGGGCGATCTCGCGGCCGTCGTCCGGCGGGTCGGCGAGCGCATCGGCGGGCCCCTGCTCGAGCACGGTCACCGCAAGGCCGCTGCCCGCGAGCGCGCGGGCCATGCACAGGCCGCTCGGGCCCGCGCCGATGATCAGGATGTCGCTTGCCATGCCAGGGGCTCCATTGCGAAGAAGTCGACCGCGCCGCTGGCGAGGTCGTAGTCGGCGCCGACGATGCGCAGCCCACCCTGCAGTTCGGCGTAGCGCAGGTAATCCGATTGCGCGCGCAGGTTGTGGATGGTGGCGCGCACGTTGGCGCGGATCGCCGGTGGCATGCACGCCTCCGCGCCGCCGCTACCGCATTCGGCGAGCACCGGCGCGATGCCCGGCGCGATGCGGTCGACGATCGCGTGCAGGGCGGGGCTGGTCTCCGCCGGCGCCATGCAGTGGGCGAGGGTGGCGCGCACCGCCCCGCAATTGGAATGGCCGAGCACCACGACCAGCTTGGTCTGGAATTGCTCGACCGCGAATTCGATGCTGCCCACTTGCGAGGGCGCGGCGATGTTGCCGGCGACGCGGATCACGAACAGGTCGCCCAGTCCCTGGTCGAACACGAACTCGGCCGGTGCGCGCGAATCGGAACAGCCCAGCACCACCGCGAACGGGCGCTGCGCGCGCGCGTGGTCCTCGCGCCGCGCGTGGCTGAGCAGCGCTTCCAGGCTGACCACGTGGTCGACGAAACGGCGGTTGCCCTCGCGCAAGCGCGCGAGGGCCTGGTCCGCATCGAGCTGGGGTCCCTGCATGGCGCTCTCAGCGACCCGCCTGCGGCATGATTTCCGGCAGGTCGGTGTCGCCCGTGATCTGCGGATGGCGCGACACGTCCATGCGCCGGATCGCGAAGTGCATCCACACCAGCGCGGTACTGACCAGCACGAACAGCAGCATGAAGCAGCTGGTCCAGATCCCGAGTGCGTCGTTCATCGCGCCGAAGGTGATCGGCAGGATGAAGCCGCCAAGACCACCGATCATGCCGACCACGCCGCCGACCGCGCCGACGTTGTTCGGGTAGTACACCGGGATGTGCTTGTACACCGCGGCCTTGCCCAGCGACATGAAGAAGCCGAGCACGAACACCAGCACGATGAACGGCACCAGACCCACCGCCAGCCGGAACTCCATCGGCCCGTTGATGCCATCGATCACATAAGTGGTGGAGGGATACGAGAGCAGGAAGGTGCACACGGCGGACACGCCGAACGTCCAGTACATGACCCGTCGCGCGCCGATCCTGTCCGACAGCCAGCCGCCGACGATGCGGAACAGGCTGGCCGGGATCGAGTAGCAGGCTGCGATCAGGCCGGCGGTCTTGACGTCCAGCCCGTAGGCCCCGGTCAGGTAACGCGGCAGCCACAGCGCCAGCGCCACGAACGCGCCGAACACGAAGAAGTAGTAAAGCGAGAAGCGCCACACCTGCAGGTTGCGCAGCGGCTTCATCTGCTCGGCGAACGGGACTGGCTTGATGCCCTCGGCCTTGCGCCGCGCCAGTCCGGGATCGTCCTTGGTGAACAGGAAGAACAGCACCGCGGTGATCGCCAGGCCGATCGCCCAGAAACGCGCCACGCCATGCCAGCCATAGGCCACCATCACCATCGGCGCCAGCAGCTTGGTGACGGCGGAGCCGATGTTGCCGGCGCCGAAGATGCCCAGCGCGGTGCCCTGCTTCTCCTGCGGGAACCACTTGGAGACGTAGGCGATGCCGACCGCGAACGAACCACCCGCGATACCCACGGCCAGCGCGGCCAGCAGGAACTGCGGGTAGGTCTGCGCATAGGTCAGCATCCACGTCGCGGCGGCGCCAGCCAGCATCACCAGGCTGAACACGATGCGCCCGCCGTACTGCTCGGTCCACACGCCGAGGAACAGGCGGATCAGCGACCCGGTCAGGATCGGGGTGGCGGCGAGCAGGCCGAATTGGGTATCGCTGAGGCCCAGGTCCTTCTTGATCTGGATACCGATGATCGAAAAGATCGTCCATACCGCGAAGCACACGGTGAAGGCGAACGTACTGCCCCACAGGGCCAGGTTCTGCTGGCCGCTGGAGGGGGTGGCGGGAACGGCGTTCATGCGCGAGGTCTCCGTTGGCTCAGCAGGGATTGGCGGCGCCGCGGCGGGCGTACATCCACCAGTTCAGGGCGACGTTGAAGGCGAAGAACCCGGCCAGTCCGTAGAAGACCGGCACCGCCGACTTGAACGCGCCGAACGACCACGCGAACAGCATGCCGAACAGGAACGGGCCGTAGGCGGCGATCGCCGCGGTGAAGCCGATCACGCCAGCGGCCTGGCGCGGGGCGAACAGCATCGGCATCTGCTTGAAGGTGGAGGCGTTGCCGATGCCGGCGAAGAAGAACAGCGCCAGCATCCAGCCAACGAAGGTCGGGAAGGACGCCAGCGAATCAGGCGACACGAACCGGGCCACCATCACCGCGCACGCCACCATGCCCACGCCCGCCCACTGGGTGACGCGCGCGCCGCCCAGCTTGTCCGACAGTGGGCCGGCCAGGACGCGCGCGATCGAACCGATCAGCGGCCCCCAGAACGCGTACTTGAGCGGATCCGGCGCGCCTTCGAAGCCGCCGAAGCCCTGCTTGATCAGCAGCGGGAAGGTGGCGGCGAGGCCCGAGAAGCCACCGAAGGTCATCATGTACAGCGAGGTCATCGACCAGTTGTGCTTCGACTTGAAGATGTCGAACTGTTCGGCGAAGTTGGCCTTGACCGGCACCGACTTCAGCAGCAGCCAGGCGGTAATGCCGAACACCACCACGAACGGCACGAATACCGCGGCGGCGTTCTGCAGGTAGACCTGGCTCTCCACGCCGTTCTTGACCAGCGTCTGGCTGTCGCCCATGAAGGTGGCGCCGCCGAGGAGCGCGAAGCCGATGATCCACGGCGTCACGAACTGCACGATCGACACGCCGAGGTTGCCGATGCCGGCCTGGATCGCCAGCGCCGTGCCCAGCCGCCGCTTCGGGAAGAACAGGCTGGTGGAGGGCATGAACGAGGAGAAGTTGCCGCCGCCCAGGCCGGCCAGGAACGACAGCAGCAACAGCAGCCAGTAGGGCGCGTTCGGATCCTGCACCGCGAAGAACCAGCCGATCAGCGGCACCAGCAGCGACAGCGTGGACAGGCTGACGACGTGGCGGGTGCCGACCATCGGGGTCAGGAACATGTGCACCAGGCGCAGGGTGCCGCCGGCCAGGCCGGGCATCGCGGTCAGCCAGAACAGCTGGCTGGGGGTGAAGGTGTAGCCGACCTGCGGCAGCCTGACCACCAGCGCCGAGACGAGGAACCACGCGGCGAAGGCAAGGGTCAGGTTGACCGTGGTCAGGGCCAACGTGCGCCAGGCGATGGCGGAGCCGCCGCCGTCCCAGAACGCCTGGTCCTCGGGTTCCCAGCGGGCGAGCCAGGTGGCGGATGCCTTCGTGGCTGCGGGTGTGGTGGCGGACATGGAGCCTCCGGCAAAGGGGATGATGGGGAATGCGTGGCGGACATGATGGGCGTGGCCTGACATTGCTGAATTGACGTTCATCAATTGCGGCGATGACGGGCTTGATCCATGTCAAGCGCGGCGCAGGCGGTCATGGCGATGCCAGCACGCGGCCGGGATTCAGCAGTCCGTGCGGGTCGAGCGCGTGCTTGAGCGCGCGCATCATCGCCAGCGCCACTGGCGACTTGCGGGCCGCCAGTTCGGCGGCCTTCAACGCGCCGATGCCGTGCTCCGCCGCGAACGAACCGCCGCGCCCGAGCACCGCGTCATGCACGTGGCGGGTCAGGGTGGTTTCATGGCGTTGCAGGAACTCGGCGGGCGGCATGCCGTCGGGTGCCTGCAGGTTGTAGTGCAGGTTGCCGTCGCCGAGGTGGCCGAAGACGACCAGTTGCAGGCCAGGCACCAACGCGCGCAGGGACGCATCCATGTCGCCCAGGAAGCCGGGGATCGCCGAGACCGGCAGGGCGATGTCGTGCTTGATGTTCAGGCCCTCGCGGGCCTGCGCCAGCGGGATCGCCTCGCGCAGCTGCCAGAGTTCGCGCGCCTGTGCCGCGTTGGCCGCGACCACCGCATCGGCCGCCAGGCAACGCACGGACGCCTCGCCGAGCAGGCCTTCGAGTTGCGCTTGCGCTTCTTCGTCGCGGTTGGCGGCGAGTTCCATCAGCACCGTCCACGGTGCCGCTGGCAGGGGGTTGCGCAGCTGCGGGAAATGCCGCGCCTGCAAGCGCAGGGCGAACTCGCCCATCACTTCGAAGCCGGTAAGGCCGGCGTCCAGGCGCGCGCGGGCGAGGCGCAGCAGGCCGATCGCGGCGTCGATCCCGGGGCAGGCGGCGAGTGCGGTCAGCGTGGCCCCCGGGCGCGGATACAGCTTCATGGTCGCGGCGGTGATGATGCCCAGCGTGCCCTCGCTGCCGATGAACAGGTCGCGCAGGTCGTAGCCGCTGTTGTCCTTGCGCAGGCCGGACAGGCCGTCCCAGACCTCGCCGGCCGCGGTCACCACTTCCAGGCCGAGGCACAGGTCGCGCGCGTTGCCGTAGCGCAGCACCTGGGTGCCGCCGGCATTGCTGGAAAGGTTGCCCCCGAGTGTGCAGCTGCCCTGCGAGCCCAGCCGCAGCGGGAACAGCAGGCCATGCGCCTCCGCCGCGTCGTGCAGCGATTGCAGCACGCAGCCGGCCTCGACGGTGGCGGTGAGGTTGTCCACGTCGATCGCGCGCACCCGCTGCAGGCGCTTCAGGCTCAGCACCAGCTGGGTGCCGCCGGCATCCGGCACGCCACCGCCGACCAGGCCGCTGTTGCCGCCCTGCGGGACGATCGGCACCGCATGCGCGGCGCACAACCGCACCACCTCGGCGACTTCTGCCGTGCCGGCAGGACGCGCCACGGCCAGCGGGCGGCCGCGGTAACGCCTGCGCCAGTCCACCGCGTAGGCGTCGAGGTCGCCATCGACCAGCACGTTGGCATCGCCGAGGCAGGCGCGCAGGGCCTGCAGGAAGGCCGCGCCCATCGCTCAGTCGCCGAGCGCGATGCCTTCCACGCCGTAGCGTTGCGCCAGGATGTGCAGGTACTGGTGCAGCGCGTTCTGCTGCGCCTGCGTCTCCATGTACGCGGCGATGCGCGCACGTGCGTCCTCGAACGACAGCGGTTCGCCGTCGACGCGCTCCAGCACCTCGACCACGTGGTGGCCGTAGCGGGTCTCCACGGTCAGGCCAGCGAACCCGGGTTTGAGCATGAACAGCTGGCGATCGAATTCGGGCACGGTGTCGCCACGTTCGATCCAGCCCAGCTCGCCGCCCTGGTCGCGCGACGGGCAGGCGGAATGACGCATCGCGAACTCGATGAAGCGGTCCGGCTCCGCGCGTAACGCGCCGATCAGTTCCTCGCCCAGCTGTTGCGCACGCTGCCGCGCGGCGATGTCGGAGGGCGCCGCCGCCAGCAGGATATGGCGCACGCGGATCGCGTCGGGATGGTGCAGGCGCGCGCGGTTGGCCTCGAAGTACTGGCGCAGCACGGCGTCGTCGGTGGCCGGCAAGGGCACTTCGGCATCGACCAGCGCGCGCACCCGGGCTTCGTCTTCGGTCTCGCCATCGAGCGGCTCGACCGCCAGCTGCAGGCGTTCGCATTCGAGCCGCACCAGTTCGCGGACGACCAGGGTGGTCGCCGCGGCCTGGCGCGCCTCGTGCGGATCGTCGGCGCGGTGGAACTGCATCTCGCGGGCGATCTCGGCTTCGTCGATCGGGGTGTCGCCGACCCGCACGAACACCGGCGCCGGCCCGGCCAGCGGCTGGCTGGGGTCGTCGTCGTGGGTATGCCCGTGCGCCTCGGCGTTTGCCTTGGCCGCTGCGTCCGACAGCGGCCCGGCATCCATCACGATCGGGATTGCGCGACGGGACATGGCTCAGCGCACCGGGTACTGCAGCGGACGCTGGCGCTTGCGCACCACCTGGTACGGGCGGGTCAGGTAACCGACCGGGATCGACCAGACGTGCACCAGGCGGGTGAACGGGGTCAGCAGGAACAGGGTCATGCCGAGGACCACATGGGTCTTGAAGATCCAGTGCGCGTCGGCGATGTACTCGGCGGCGCCGCCACGGAAGGTGACGATGTGCTGCGCCCACTCGCCGAGCCTGATCATCTGGCCGCCGTCCATGTGCCCGGCGGAGACGGAGATCGAGAACAGCCCGAGGATCAGCTGGATGTAAAGCAGCACCAGGATCAGGATGTCGCGGCCGCTGGAGGTGGCGCGGATGCGCGGATTGAACAGCCGGCGCGCGAGCAGGATGCTCAGCCCGACGAAGCAGATCGCCCCGAAGATGCCGCCCACCACCATCGCCACCAGTTGCTTCTGCGGCGCGCTGATGAAGTGCTCGTACACCGCGTGCGGAGTCAGCAGGCCGACCAGGTGGCCACCGAGGATGGCCAGGATGCCGATGTGGAACCAGTTGCTGCCCAGCCGCATCCGCTTGCCGGAGAGCAGCTGGCTGGAGCCGCTGCGCCAAGTGTAGGCGGCATGGTCGAAACGGGCCCAGCAACCGATCGCGAACACCGCCAGCGCGAGGTAGGGATAGAACTGGAACAGGAGGGTATCGACGTAGTTCATGGCGTCACCGTGGGTTCGATCCGCTTCGCGCCCGACGGCAGTCGGGTCGGGGGGTTGCACTCTTCGCCCGGGGCTTCGGCCCCGAAGCGCACCGCTTCTTCTTCCCAGACCCGGTCGATGGCCTCGGGCGTGTCGTCGCGCTCCTCGCTCGCCACCCGCGTCCGCAGGGCGGCGAGGTCGAGCTTGCCGGCGGCGGTTTCGACCAGAGTTTCGAGCAGGACGGCGTAAGGGCTGCCACGTTCCTGCGCGCGCGCCGCCAGCAGTTCCAGGATGTGCGCGACATGCGACAGCCAGTCGCGCACTTCCTCCACCGGCCGCAGCGACAGGTACTCCAGCACCACCGGCAGGTAGTCGGGCAACTGCTTCACGCCCAGCTCGAAGCCGTGGCCGCGGTAGGTCGCCAGCAGGTCCACCATCGCCTGCCCGCGGTCGCGCGATTCGCCATGGATATGCTCGAACAGCAGCAGGCTCATCGCCCGGCCGCGGTCGAACAGGCCCAGCCAGCGCTCCTGTGCCGCCATCGGCTCCTGCGCGACGAGGTCGTCGACGAAACCGCGCAGCGCGAACCGCCGCGCCGGCGACAACGCCGGGTCGGCGCAGGCCTCGCGCAATTCATCGGCGTGCGCCCACAGGTCGTCCTGCGGATAGTCCAGCAACACCGCGATCAGCTTGAGCAGCTTCATGCTTTTTCCCGGACCGGCAACTGGCGCGCCGGCGGCACGTGGTAGGTCTGGGTCGAGCGCCCGCCGAACAGCGCCTCCGCGGGGCTCGACGGCGAGCAACCGTCGCCGAAGGTGAAGCCGCAGCCGCCGCGTTCGCCGAACGCATCGTTGGCGTATTCGCGGTGCGCCGTCGGGATCACGAAGCGGTCCTCGTAGTTGGCGATGGCGAGGTAGCGGTACATCTCCTCGGCCTGGTGCAGGGTCAGTCCGGCCTGGTGCAGCACGTCCAGGTCTTCCACGCCGTCCACGTGCATCGCGCGGCGCCAGGCACGCATGGCGAGCATGCGTTCCATCGCGCGCACCACCGGGGCCTCATCGCCGGCGGTCAGCAGGTTGGCCAGGTAGCGCACCGGGATCCGCAGCGATTTCACGTCGGGGATCTCGCCGTTCTTGCCGATGCGCCCGGCATCCGCGGCCGACTGGATCGGCGACAGCGGCGGCACGTACCAGACCATCGGCAACGTGCGGTATTCGGGGTGCAGCGGCAGCGCCAGCTTCCAGTCGATCGCCAGCTTGTACACCGGCGATGCCACGGCGGCGTCCAGCCAGCTATCGGGGATGCCTTCCGCGCGCGCGGCCGCGATCACCTTCGGGTCGTTGGGGTCCAGGAAGATGTCGAGGTGGGCCTGGTACAGGTCCTTCTCGGACGGCACCGAAGCGGCTTCCTGGATGCGGTCGGCGTCGTACAGCATCACCCCGAGGTAGCGGATGCGGCCCACGCAGGTTTCCGAGCACACGGTCGGCTCGCCCATCTCGATGCGCGGGTAGCAGAAGATGCACTTCTCGGATTTGCCCGACTTCCAGTTGTAGTAGATCTTCTTGTACGGGCAGGCGGAGACGCACATGCGCCAGCCGCGGCACTTGTCCTGGTCGATCAGGACGATGCCGTCCTCCTCGCGCTTGTAGATCGCGCCGGACGGGCAGGAAGCGACGCACGCCGGGTTCAGGCAGTGCTCGCACAGCCGCGGCAGGTACATCATGAAGGTCTTCTCGAACGCGCCGTAGATCTCGCGCTGCACGCCGTCGAAGTTGCTGTCCTTGCTGCGCTTGGCGAACTCGGTGCCGAGGATTTCCTCCCAGTTCGGGCCCCAGTGGATCTTCTGCATGCGCTCGCCGGTAAGCAGCGAGCGCGGACGCGCAGTCGGCTGGTGCTTGCCTTCCGGCGCCTGGTGCAGGTGCTGGTAGTCGAACTCGAACGGCTCGTAGTAGTCGTCGATCTGCGGCAGGTCGGGGTTGGCGAAGATCTTGGCGAGCAGGCGCAGGCGGCCACCAGCCTTCAGGGTGACCTTGCCGCTGCGGTCGCGCACCCAGCCACCGTTCCACTTGCGCTGGTTCTCCCATTCCTTGGGATAGCCGATGCCGGGCTTGGTCTCGACGTTGTTGAACCAGGCGTACTCGACGCCTTCGCGGCTGGTCCACACGTTCTTGCAGGTGATCGAGCAGGTGTGGCAGCCGATGCACTTGTCCAGGTTCAGAACCATCGCGATCTGGGCACGGACTTTCATCACACCACCTCCTTGGCATTGGCCGGCACGGGTTCACCGTCGAGCCAGTCGACCTTGTCCATCTTGCGCACGATCACCAGCTCGTCGCGGTTGGTGCCGACGGTGCCGTAGTAGTTGAAGCCGTAGGCGAGTTGCGCGTAGCCGCCGATCATGTGGGTGGGCTTGACCACCACGCGGGTCACCGAGTTGTGGATGCCACCGCGGGTGCCGGTGATCTCCGAGCCCGGCGTGTTGAGGATGCGTTCCTGTGCGTGGTACATCATCGCAATGCCGTTCATCATGCGCTGGCTGACCACCGCGCGGGCAGCGATCGCACCGTTGACGTTGAACAGTTCGATCCAGTCGTTGTCCTCGATGCCGGCGCTGTTCGCGTCGTCCTCCGAGAGCCACACGATCGGCCCGCCGCGCGACAGCGTCTGCATCAGCAGGTTGTCGCTGTAGGTGCTGTGGATGCCCCACTTCTGGTGCGGGGTGATCCAGTTCAGCACGATCTCCTTGTTGCCGTTCGGCTTCTTGCCGTGGATCGGCTTGATGGTCTTGGTGTCGACCGGCGGGCGGTAGCCCATGAAGCCCTCGCCGAAATCGCGCATCCACTCATGGTCCTGGTAGAACTGCTGGCGACCGGTCAGGGTGCGCCACGGGATCAGCTCGTGGACGTTGGTGTAGCCGGCGTTGTAGCTGACGTTCTCGTCCTCCAGGCCGGACCAGATCGGCGAGCTGATGATCTTGCGCGGCTGCGCCTGGATGTCGCGGAAGCGGATCGCCTCGTGCTCCTTGCCCACCGCGAGGTGCTGGTGTTCGCGGCCGGTGAAGCCCTCCAGCGATTTCCACGCCTTGACCGCGACGTGGCCGTTGGTTTCCGGCGCGAGGTGCATGATCGCCTCGGCGCAGTCGATCGCCGTTTCCAGTTGCGGGCGGCCATGGCTGATGCCGGCCTCGGTCACTTCATGGTTGAGCCTGCCGAGGAACTCGATCTCGTGCTTGGTATCCCAGTTCATGCCCTTGCCGCCGTTGCCCTGGGAATCGAGCAGCGGGCCGAGCGAGGTGAACTTCTTGTACAGGTTCGGATAGTCGCGCTCGACCACCACCATGCTCGGTGCGGTCTTGCCGGGGATCAGTTCGCACTCGCCCTTCTTCCAGTCGGTCACGCCGTAGGGCATGGCGATCTCGCCCGGGGTGTCGTGCAGGGTGGGGACCAGCACCAGGTCCTTCTCCACACCAAGCACGCCAGGGGCAAGCCGGCTCACGGTGCGTGCGATGCCCTTGAAGATGTCCCAGTCGCTGCGCGCTTCCCATGCCGGGTCCACCGCCTTCGACAGCGGGTGGATGAAGGGATGCATGTCCGAGGTGTTGAGGTCGTTCTTCTCGTACCAGGTCGCGGTGGGCAGCACGATGTCGCTGTACAGCGCGGTGGTGCACATGCGGAAGTCGAGGGTGACCAACAGGTCGAGCTTGCCCTCGGGCGCCTCGTCGCGCCACTTCACCTCTTCCGGCTTGGTCGCGCCGCGTTCGCCCAGGTCCTTGCCCTGCAGGCCGTGGCGGGTGCCGAGCAGATGGCGCAGCATGTATTCGTGGCCCTTGCCGGAGCTACCCAGCAGGTTGGAGCGCCAGATGAATAGGTTGCGCGGGAAGTTCTCCGGCGCATCCGGGTCGGCGAAGGCGAAGTCCAGGCTACCGTCCTTGAGCTTGCCGACCGCGTAGTCGACCGGCGCCATGCCAGCCTGTTCGGCGTCGCGCACGACCTGCATCGGGTTCATGTTGAGCTGCGGGATCGACGGCAGCCAGCCCATCCGCACCGCGCGCAGGTTGTAGTCGGCGAGCGAGCCGGTGTGCTTGGACTTGTCCGCCAGCGGACTGAGGATTTCCTCGACGCCGAGCTTTTCGTAGCGGTACTGGCTGGAGTTGAAATAGAAGAACGAGGTGCCGTTCATCTGCCGCGGCGGCTTGCTCCAGTCGGTGGCGAAGGCGAGCGGTGCCCACCCGGACTGCGGGCGCAGCTTCTCCTGGCCCACGTAGTGCGCCCAGCCGCCGCCGGTCTGGCCGACGCAGCCGCACATCACGAGCATGTTGATCAACCCGCGGTAGTTCATGTCGTTGTGGAACCAGTGGTTCATCGCCGCGCCGACGATGATCATGCTGCGGCCGCGGGTCTTGTCCGCGGTGCGCGCGAACTCGCGGGCGATGGTGATGACCTCGGCACGCGGCACGCCGGTGATGGTTTCCTGCCAGGCCGGCGTGCCCGGCATGTTGTCGTCGAAGCTGGTGGCCACGTTGCCGCCACCGAAGCCGCGATCCACGCCGTACTGCGCCAGCAGCAGGTCGTACACGCTGGCCACTGCCCACTCCTGCCCATCGGCCAGCTGCAGGCGCTTGATGGGGATGTTGCGCTCCAGCACCTCGTCGAACTTGGACTCGGTCCAGTAATCGTTCTCGATGCCGCCGAAGTAGGGGAAGCTGACCGCCTCGATGGCGTCCGCGTGGTCCTTCAGGCTGAGCCGCAGGCGGGTGTCGCGGCCGGCGCTGTCCTTCTCCTCGATGTTCCACTTGCCCTTCTCGCCCCAGCGGAAACCGACCGATCCGTGCGGCACGGTGATCGCGCCGGTGGCGTCGTCGTAGGCCAGGGTCTTCCACTCGGGGTTGTTGGTTTCGCCGAGGCCGCCGAGGTCGGCGGCGCGCAGGTAGCGTTCCGGGACCAGCCGGCCGTCCGCGCGCTTCTCCAAGCGCACCAGCAGCGGCATGTCGCTGTACTGGCGGCAGTAGTCGGTGAAGTACTGCGACGGGTTGTCGACGTGGAACTCGCGCAGGATCACGTGGCCGAAGGCGAAGGCCAGCGCCGCGTCGGTGCCCTGCTTGGGATGCAGCCAGTGGTCGGTGAGCTTGGCGACCTCGGAGTAGTCCGGGGTGATCGCCACCGTCTTGGTGCCGTTGTAACGGGCTTCGGTGAAGAAGTGCGCGTCCGGCGTGCGCGTCTGCGGGACGTTGGAGCCCCACGCGATGATGTAGCGGCTGTTGTACCAGTCGGCCGATTCGGGCACGTCGGTCTGCTCGCCCCACACCTGCGGCGAGGACGGCGGCAGGTCGCAGTACCAGTCGTAGAAGCTGAGGCAGGCGCCCCCAAGCAGCGACAGGTAGCGCGCGCCGGCGGCGTAGCTGACCATCGACATCGCGGGGATCGGCGAGAAGCCGACCACCCGGTCCGGGCCCCAGCGCTTGACCGTGTGCAGGTTGGAGGCGGCGATGATCTCGTTGACCTCGTCCCAGCTGGAGCGCACGAAGCCGCCCATGCCGCGCTTGGACTTGTAGCTCTTCGCCTTCGCCTCGTCGCCGACGATGCTGGCCCACGCATCCACCGGCGCCTTGTCCTTGCGCGCCTCGCGCCACAGCTTGAGCAGGGCGCTGCGGACCAGCGGGTACTTCACCCGGTTGGCGCTGTACAGGTACCAGGAATAGCTCGCGCCACGCGGGCAGCCACGCGGCTCGTGGTTGGGCAGGTCGGGGCGGGTGCGCGGATAGTCGGTCTGCTGGGTTTCCCAGGTGACCAGGCCGTTCTTGACGTAGACCTTCCAGCTGCAGGAGCCGGTGCAGTTCACGCCGTGGGTGGAACGCACGATCTTGTCGTACTGCCAGCGCTGGCGGTAGCTGTCTTCCCAGCTGCGGTCCTCGTCCCGGGTGGCACCGTGGCCGCCAGCGAAGGACTCCGCTGCGGGCTTGAGGAAGTTCAGCCGATCAAGGAAATAACTCATGTCGTTGGTCCAGTCCGGTGGCTGCCGCAGTGTGGTGGCGGGCGGCAGGACTGTCCTTGACGTGCGTCAACCACGCCCATGGTCGCCCTGGCCAAGAGTGTGCGCCTTGGCGCGGCGACTGTCTCGGACATCGATTTCCACGGACACCACGACTGTGCCCGCCTGGAAGTTGAATCCGTCGCGGCGGGGGCGTTCGGCGGCAAATGCCAGGAACCCGGCTCGCGGCAGCACCACTTCCAGGTCCGTGAAGTTGCCGGCGCAGGCCGGTTCGGTCGCGCCGGCATCGAGGCGCAACCGGCAATGAGCCTCGTCACCATCGATGCCGGGCCAGCACTCCGCCAGCTGGCCATCCGTGGCGAGCTGGGTCAACTCGGCCTCGTCAAGCCGCAGGCGCAGATGGTGGCCATCCAGTTGCAGTTTCACGGGTGCAGTGCCTCCCAGTCGGCCGGGGTATTCAGGTTGTGCAGCGCATCGGCCGGCCCCGGGGGTGGCGAAGGCGTGGATGCTCCGATGTGCGCCAACCAAGCATGCAGCGAACGTGGTGCAGCCGGGTCCAGCAGGCGCGCGCGCAGGCTGGCGATCGTCGCAGGATCGGCCACGAAGGCCAGCGGGAGAGGTGCCCCCGGGTAGTGCAATGCAGGCGCAGCCGCGCGCTGTTCCGCCAGTCGCGACAGCCAAGTCGCCGGCAGCAGTGGCATGTCCACCGGCACCACCACCAGCCATGCACCTGGGTGGGCTTCGGCAACCGCTAGCAGCCCCGCCAGCGGGCCGGTGTCGAGTCGAACGTCGGCGATTCCGGCGTGTCCAGGACGCACCCCGCTGACCACCACGGAGGCGATGCCGGCGTCATGGAAACGCGCAATCGCATGGTCCATAAAGGTTTTGCCCCGCCATTCAAGCAGCGCCTTGTCACGCCCCATGCGCCGGCTGCGGCCGCCGGCCAGGACTACACCGATGCAAGCATCAGCCGTGCGCGTGTCCATGATGTGCCTTCTGGTGCATTCCGGCATCCGCACCGGCGGCGGAGGCTTCGTGGCCGCACAGGGAGCAACCCTCGCTCCATTCGCTGTGGCCGTCGATGAAGTGTTCCTGCTTCCAGATCGGGGCCTGGTGCTTGACCGCCTCGATCACCTCGCGGCAGCCGCGGAAGGCCTCGTCGCGGTGCGGGGTGCCGAACGCGATGACCACCGCCAGGTCGCCGACCGCCAGTTTGCCGCGGGCATGGGCGACGTAGCACTTCGCCTTCGGGCCGAAGCGGGCGATCGCCGCCGCGGCGGTGTCGCGGAACACGGTCAGCGCCAGCGGCGCGAACATGTCGTAGTGGATGGCGACGCACGCGCGCCCGTGGCTGGACGCGCGCACGCGGCCAATGAACACGTCGATGCCGCCGTGGGCATGGTCGGACACGAAGTCGATCGCCGCCGCCGGATCCAGCCGGCCGTCCGCGATGTCCACCACGTGGCAGGCGATGCGCGCATCGTCGTGCGCGTGCCGTTGCAGGTTCGCGTCCATGCTCAGCCCCCGCTCACCGGCGGCAGCAGCGCCAGCCGGCCATCCGCGGGCAACGTGCTGTCGGCGCGCAGCAGGGTGGATTCGGTGGCGATCGCCGAAGCCTTCAGCAGGCCGGGCGTGTAGCCCGGCCAGTGCGCGCCGGCCCAGGTATCGAACGCGGCACGGAACTCGGCCACGGTGGCGACGCCGGGCAGTTCCAGCGCGATCTCGGGGGCCGCGCTGAACTCGCGGAAGCGGCCGAACAGTTGCACGGTGAGTTTCATTGGCGCAGTCCATCGAACGGGGCGCCGCCGGGGCGCAGGGGATACACCGGCACCGGCGTGCCGGCGGGCAGGTTGTCGGCCTCCTCGGGCAGCAGCGCCCAGGCGCGCGCTTCCAGCAGCGGCGCGGTCTTGAAGCTTTCCTGGCCGGGCAGCAGGTGCACCTGCAGGCGGCCATCGGCGTCCAGCGCCAGCGCTGCCTTCTGGACCATGCGGAAGCCCGGCTTCTTGCGCGCGCCGGCGGCCAGCGGCAGCAGAAGCGGCGTTTCCGGCGCACGGCCAGCCATTGCGCGCAGCGCCGCATCGACGAAGAAGCGCGCGCCCACCGTGCACGAGACCGGGTTGCCCGGGAGGCCGAACACCAGGGTGCCGCGGCCCGCAGTGGCGAACAGCAGCGGCTTGCCGGGGCGCATCTTCAGCTTGTGGAAATGCTGTTCGGCGCCGGCCGCGGCCAGCACCTCGGGCACGAAATCGTAGCGGCCCATCGACACCGCGCCGGTGGTGGCGATGATCTCGATCCCGGCCTCCAGCCAGCGCCCCAGCCACGTCGCGAAGGCCGCGGGTTCGTCGGGCAGGGTGATCCGTTCGACCAACTCGGCGCCGGCCTCGGCGAACAGGCGTTCCAGGTACGGACCATTGGTGTTGGCGATCTGCCCGGGCGCGAGTGCGGCGCCATCGGCATCGACCAGTTCGCGGCCGGTGCAGGCCAGCGCCAGCCGCGGCCGGCGGCGCACCTCGACCTGGCCGATCCTGATCCCGCGCAGCACCAGCAGCGCTTCCTCGTCCAGCCGCGCGCCGGCCTCCAGCACGCGCTGGCCGGCGGCCACGTCTTCGCCGGCATGGCGCAAGTGCTGGCCGTGGCGCGGGAGCGTGTTCAACACGATGGCGGTCGGGCGTCCGTCGTCGTCGCGCGACACCACCGTGCAGTCCTCGACCGGCAGCACCGTGTCCAGCCCGTCCGGGACGCGCGCGCCGGTCATGATGCTGCAGGCGCCCTCGGACTGCCCGGCGATGCCGTCGCCGGCGGCCTGTTCGGCCAGTACCGGCAACGCCGTTCCGGCAGCGAGGCCCTCGCGCCAGCGCAGGGCGAACCCGTCCATCGCCGAATTCGCGAACGGGGGCAGGTCGCGCGGTGCGTCCACCGCGGTCGCCAGCACCCGGCCGCCGGCATCGGCCAGCGCCACGCGCTCGGCCGGCAGGGGCGCGCAGCAGGCGCGGACCCGCGCCAGCGCGTCGTCCATCGACAGCATCGTGCTCATGCGTGCGGCAGCCCGCGCATCATCGCCAGCGCATGCGGCAGCAGTGGACCGAGGATTTCCATCCCCTGCGCCACCGCTTTCGGGCTGCCGGGCAGCAGCAGGACCAGGGTGCCGTCGCCGACCAGCGCGCAGGTGTTGCGGCTCAGCCAGGCCAGCGGGGTGTGCGCGCTGCTGGCGCTGCGGAACAATTCGGCCAGTCCCGGCACCGGCCGGGTGGCGACCTGCGCCAGCGCCTCCGGTGCCAGGTCGCGCGGACCGAAGCCGGTGCCGCCGGTGCACAGCACCAGTGGCGTGCCGCGAGCGGCTTCCTCGCGCAGGGCCGCTGCCAGCGGCTCAATGCCGTCCGCCAGCAACTGGCGGTGCACGTCCGCCCCCATCGCCTGCAACCGCTGTTCCAGCAGGGCGCCGCTCTGGTCTTCGTACACGCCCGCTGCGGCGCGGTCGCTCAGGGTGATCACTGCGACCGATTCGCCGTCGAGCCGTGGATCGGCTTGCGGGCGGTAGTGCGTGCGTTCGTCGTCGCTCATTCCCGCCGGATGGACCCACAGGCCCTTCTTGCCGCCTTCCTTGAACAGCAGGCGCACCGCCTCGATGGTCAGCGCCGGCTCGATCGGCTTGGTCAGGTCGTACAGCGTCAGCAGGGCCGCGCTGGCGCCGGCCAGTGCTTCCATCTCGACGCCGGTCTTCGCGGTGAGCGAGGTTTCGCAATACACCCGGATCGCGTGGCGCTCGGGCACCGGCACGCAGCGCACGTCCACGTATTCCAGCGACAGCGGATGGCACAGCGGCATGAGCTGCGCGGCGTTCTTGGCGCCCTGCAGGCCGGCCACTTCGGCCATCGCCAGTGCATCTCCCTTGGGTAGGGTCTTGCCGGCCAGCGCGGCGAAGCCGACCGGCCCAGCATGCAGTTCGCCGACCGCCACCGCGCGCCGCAGGGTAGGGCGCTTGCGGCGGACGTCGGCCATGTGGAAGCCAGCAGCAGGGGAGGATGCGTCCATGTCAGCCGCCGATGGTGGAGAGGTTGGATGTCATGCCGGTTTCGCCCTCATGCAGGCGGTGGCCGATCGCCTTCAGGCCCAGCTGGGCCTGCAGTGCGGCGACCAAGCGGACGCGGTCGGCGTCGTCCTGCAGCCATGCCCGCAGCGGGATGCCGACGTTGCCGAACAGGCACAGCCGCAGGTCGCCGGTGTGGGTCACCCGCAGGCGGTTGCAGCCCGCGCAGAAGTCCTTCGAATACGGCGCGATGACGCCGATCCGCCCGGCATAGCCCGGATGCGCGTATTCGCGCGCCGGGCCGGCATCGGGCGCGCGCGGCAGCAGGTCCCAGCCGGTCTCCTGCAACTGCGTTTCCAGCGCCTCGGCGCGCAGGTGGTGGCGCTCGAAGTAGGCCGGGTTATCGCCGGTGCGCATCAGTTCGATGAACCGCAGGCTGACGTCGCGCTCGCGCAGGTAGTCCAGCCACACCGGCAGCTGGTCGTCGTTGAGGCCCTTCAGCAGCACCGCGTTGAGCTTGACCGCCTTGAAGCCGAGGCCCCGTGCCAGCTCGATCCCGCGCAGGATTTCATCCAGGCGGTCGTGGCCGGTGATGGCGTGGAAGCGATCGCGGTCCAGCGCATCCACGCTGACGTTGAGGTTGGTCAGCCCGGCCTCGCGCCAGCGCGCCACCCGACGGTCGAGCAGGGTGCCGTTGGTGGTCAGGGCGATACTGTCGATGCCGCCCACCGCCGCCGCCGAGGCGATGATCTCCGGCAGGTCGCGGCGCAGGCTGGGTTCGCCGCCGGTCAGCCGCAGCTTGCTCAGGCCCACATCCGCGAAGCCGCGCAGGAGGCGCGCTATTTCCTCGCGGCTGAGCGGTTGCGGCCGGTCGGGACGCGCGTGGAAGCCGTCCGGCAGGCAGTAGCTGCAACGGAAATTGCAGGCCTCGATGATCGAGAGCCGCAGGTAAGGGAAGTTCCGGCCGAACCGGTCCTCCAGGACTGCCATGTTGTGCTCCTTTCCAAGCGCGGGCGGCGACACCGTTTCCAGTGGCGCCGGGTGGCGGGGTCCGCCACGGTCGGCGGCCATGCCCGGGGGCGAAGGCCACGCGACTCGGAGTGCAGCGCGAGCTGCCCGGGCAGTCTATTTCGGCGCCTGCAGGCCCTGCATTGATACGGATCAAGCAACGGCTGCGATCAGGCAACGTCCGTGCGCAGGCGGCGCGACCGCCATTGCGCGACGAGGTGCCAGCCCAGTCCCAGCAGGGTCAGCGCCCACGCCAGTGCCGCCGCCGCGGTCATCCCGGTCGAGATCCAGCCCAGCGCCGGCATGTCGGTGGCCAGCCCCAGCCTGGCGCTTGCCAGCGCGTACATCCCCAGCGGGAACACCAGGCTCCACATCACCGGCTGGTAGCGCAGCGGGCGCCGGTTCACCACGTGCTTCCACACCCCGAACAGCACCAGCAGCGGGATCCACCAGGTCGCCCATGCCCACAGCATCAGGGTGATGCCGTCCACGAACGGCCGCTGCGTTGCCAGGAACGACAGCGGGGCCTCGATCGAGGCGAGCGCGGTCCCGGCGTTGGCGGAGATCGCGGCGGCACCCATCACCACCCACAGCAATGGACCGATATCGTCCGGGGTCAGTTGCAGGAAGAAGATGCGATGGCAGAACAAGGTCACGAAGATCGCGTACAGGCACAGCCCCAACCCCCACAGCATGTGGATTTCCACCTGCATGTAGCGACCGGCTTCGCCCAGTTCCGGTACCAGCAACGCGCCCAGCACGACCAGCGACTGGGTGCCGACGATCGCGATCAGCCAGCCGCCATGGACGATGTTGACGTTGCGTTCGTGGGTCAGGAAGGTGAGGACGGCGAACGCCAGGTAGAGCAGCAGGCACCAGGCCAGGAAGGCGAACGCCCACAGTGCCTTCGCCAGCAGTGGTAGCCCGGCCTGCATCGCCAGCACGCCGAGCAGGTCGGTGGCCGCGACCAGGGTGAAGAAGCCGAACACCAGCGCTGGATCCAGCAGGTCCTGGCCGACCGCGCGCGGTGCCAGGAAAACCCGCAGCAGGCTGAGCACCAGCAACAACACGTAGGCAATCGCCGCGAACGCAGCCAGGGCGATGGCCAGGCGCGGCAAGCCCTGCACTCGCAGGTTCTGGGCCAGGATCGCGGTGGCCATGACCAGCGCGAAGTTGCCCGGATGCAGGCCGGCCAGGCCGTGGCGCGGTTCCGTCAGAGCGACCATTCCACCTGCAGCCATAGCTTGCGGGTATCGCGGGCGAAGCCGTCGCTGTCGTAGTCGGCCAGCTTGGCCAGCACGTCTAATCCCGGCAGCAGGGTCACGCCGAGGGAGGCATCCAGCTCGCGTCCGTAGCCGCTGCCGCCGCGGTCGGCGCGGAAGTCGTGGTAGGCCACTTCCCACTTTCCCTTGCGGCCGCCGAGTTCGATCCCGCGTTGCGCCGACACATACGTGTCGCGCAGTCCGTTGACGGGCGTGACCAGGAACTTGTCGGCCCAGCCGTTGAAGGCGTGCAGGGTCGCCAGCGGCGTCTGGAAGGCGCGGCCGCGTCCCGCGCCCAAGCGCTCCCAGCCGGCTTTCAGGATGAGCGGGCCACGCTCGAGCCGTGGCTCCACCAGCATGTACGCGGTGGAGCCGCCGGTGGCATTCGCCCAAGGCACCTGCTGCGCACGTTCGAGCGCCAGTCCGCCTTTCCAGTCCTTCGACAAGGCACGGCTGGCATTCCAACGCAGGCCCAACGTACGGGTGGACGCGCTGGCTACGTCGCGATCCTCGACCCAGTAGCCGTAGCCCACCAGGTTGCCACCCGGCACCGTGTGAGAGACGCGAAGCAGCGGTGCCTTCAGGCGGCGCTCGCGCGCCAGCGGGTCGCGGGCCCCGTCGCCATTCACCCGGTGCACCCGATTCAGGTAGATCGCCTGGACCTCGATTGCCTTGTTCGGCTTCCAGCGCAGCTGTGCCGCGTCGAAGGTCTGCATGTTCTGCCGCCACGCCACGTTGCCGATGAAACGTGCGTTGTCGAGGACCAGCGCCTGCCGGCCCACGCGGACCCCGGCGGTGTCGCCGGACCAATCCAGCCAGGCCTGGTTGAGTTCCAGCGCTCGCGCATCGGGCACCACCGGATATGTCGCTTGGCCATTGGCGGTCGAGTTGAAGCGATCACCGAGCTCGGCCACGCCCTCGGCCTCCACCTGCGCGGTCAGGCGTGGCGAGAAGCGATGGTTGAAGGTGGCTCGCAGGCGCAGGGTATCGGCCTCCGCATTGCGGGCGAACGCCTCGTCATCGACGCGTTCGTGGCGATATCGCAGGTTTAGTGCCCATGGCTTGGCGGGCTTGGCTGTCTTTGCCTGCGGCGTTTCGGCGGCAAGCGCAGGCGGCGCTGCGGTCAGGCCTGCAAGCGCCATGGCAAGGGCCAGGGAAATGGGGGTGCGCATGACATCTCCGGCATTGGTGACCTGCCGAAAATTGTCCGCAGCCGGACCGCCTGTCGCCTTGTCTCAGGTCAAGCGGGCTGCATCGCCCGCCGCCATCGCCTCACTGCAGGAATTGCAGCGGCTGCCCGCCCAGCTTGGCCAAGACCAGGAACGTGCACACGGTCACCGCGTTGATGGTCCAGCCGATCGTCAGCACGCGCGCCATGGTGCCCAGTTCCGGGCGCTCCACGTTGGGTGCGTTCAACCAGATCCGGCGCATGATCCACGCGGTGTAGCCGAGGAATGCCGCCACCGCGGCCACCAGCAGCATGGACGTGCCGTACTGGTAGGCCGCCAGCAGGGCGAGGAACAGCACGTGGCTCGCCAGCACGCCCTCCAGCCAGAACACCCGCCAGAGCCGCTGGTGCCCCGGGACGCGATCGTCGAAGTATGCCTGCAGCATGGAGACCTCCCTCGGTTGTGGCATGGAACGGGTACGCCCGCACGTTAGTCCTGCGGCAGCTGGCATGCAACTGCGGCTTACTTGGCGCCGGACGGTGAGGTGACGAAGAGCAAACGACCGCCCGCAACTTTCCTTCGCGTCTGCTGGATATGTCGGCCGGTTGGGCGTGTCTACGCCTCCGAAACATTCCGCAAGGCATTTTCGGGAGCATGAGCCAGACCCTGAACGCACGGCTGGCGTTCTAGATCACAGCTCCGGTTTTGGCCGGTTCTCGCCGGGTACTTACGACCCATTGCGGACGTTAGCACCAGTTCGAACAACACGGCCCGCATCGCTGCAGGCCGTGTGGGCCATGGGGCAACGTGTTCACCCACTAACGTCGTCTGACTCCATTCCACGGACCGTATTCCCGTTCGTTCCACTCGCATCCCTGAAGCAGCTTGTCGCTGTGCAACTCGATGTCGACGCGGCGTGGCCATTGTGGCTTTCGTCATGCGCTTCTCCGGACAGGGACGCAATCTGTGCGCCCAGCAGCAGGTCGCTCACCTGTCCCAGGTGCCGGTGGCGCAGCCGCCCATTGCGGTCGATCAACACCAGTGTCGGGGTACCGCGCATCGCGTAGGCGCGCATCGTCTGCGGGATCGGGTCGCGCATGCCGGGCATGTCGACGCCGACCGGGAACGCAATCCGGTATTCGTGCAGGAACGCCTGCAACGCGACCGGCGTCATCGCCGCATGATGCTCGAACACCGTGTGCAGGCCGATGACGGCAACCTGGTCATGTGCAAACGTCGCATGGATGCGCCCCGCCTGTGGCAGCCCGTGCGAGACGCAGCCCGGGCAGAGCATCTGGAAGGCTTCCAGTACGACCACTTTCCCGCGCAACCCATCCAGGGTGATCGGCGCCGCTGTATTGAACCAGCGCTCCACGCGCAGGGCGGGCGCCATCGGCTGTGAGGCGTCGGTCATCGCGGTCTCCTCGACGCGCACTGCGGCGGGTGCGGGCGGTGGGCGTCAGTGGTTGGGTTGGCCCGGCAGGCTGAGATCGCCGGATGCGACCTTGAACACGTCGATCACGCACAGCAGCGGTGCATGCACAGACGCATTGACGCGCAGGCCGGCGGTGACGCCGTCGAAGCGGCCGGCGGTGACGATGCCGATATCGTCGAACGGCACCTTCACTTCCACAGTGTCGCCGTCAAGTGTGGGGCTCCAGCCGGGGCTGTCGAGCAGCAGCGGCAGCCCGGGCCAAGTCTTCGGCAGGCGCGGCTTCTGTCCTTCCGGAATGTCGACCACGCCCAGCGCACCGGAACCGCATGCCTCGGTTGGCTTCAGCACCACCCAATGGCTGTGCCACAGATTGCCGTCATTGTCGCGGCGGCCGTCGCCGTTCTCGTCGTACAGCGGCGTGTCGTCGAAATCCGGATGCGCGGTGACCGCGAGCGCCAGGATCCCGGCGTCATGCGCGAAGCCCACCTCGTAAGGATCGATCGAGGTCGGCCACACATAGGAAAACACCTCGCTGCCGGCGAGCTTGCCGGAGGCGGCGGGCGTGCTTTTGCCGGCCTTCCCCGACACCGCCATATGGAAGGTGGCCACGTTGCCTTCCGTGCTGACCTTGGTGTGGACGATGTCGAAGGGGGCATTCACCGCTTTCGAAGCGGACGTGCGGATGCCACCGGAGCCATGCGCGGGTTCATGCGCGAACACGCTGGCCGACGCCGCCAGCGCGACCAATGAAAGGGTGAGGGATGCATTCGGACGTTTCATGAGCTGCTCCGGTGAACTCTGATCGGGTGACAGCACTTTGCCGGAGCCTGCGATATGATAGGAACCGAATATGATCTAAAACATATCAATTCGTACCGTGACAACGAGCAACTCCATCGATCGCCTGTCGGGCATCCTTGAGCAATTCCGGGTGCGGGCAGAGTTGCATCACGTGGGCGCGTTGTGCGGCGTCACCCACTTCGATGCATGCGATGGACACGGGTACCTGCATGTGCTGCGTCACGGACACATGCAAGTGTCCCACCCGGTTGCGCGTGACGTGCCGAAGTCGCTGTGCCTCGAAGAGCCTTCATTGCTGTTCTATCCGCGTCCGTTGACGCACCGCTTTCATGACGAAAACGAAGCGGGCAGCGACTTCACCTGCGCACGTTTGATCTTCGATGGCGGCAAAGAGAACCCGCTCGCCAAGTCGCTGCCGTCATTGATTGCGTTGCCTCTGCGTCGCATCCCCGGTCTCGATCTCGCGCTTCAGTTGCTGTTCGCGGAAACTCGGCAGGCCCGATGCGGCCATCGCTTGCTGGCGGATCGCCTTTTCGAGGTGGTGGTGCTGCAGTTGCTGCGATGGCTGCTCGACCATCCCGATGAGGCGGGAATGCGCCCCGGACTCATCGCGGGGCTATCGGATCCACGCATTGCGCGAGTCCTCGTGGCCCTGCATGAGCAACCGGGCGAGGCGTGGTCGCTGGAGCGAATGGCCCGGCAGGCGGGGACATCCCGCACGGTCTTCGCGAATTCTTTCCGCCGCCTCGTTGGGCAGACTCCCTTGGACTACCTGACCGGCTGGCGACTGGCACTGGCCAAGTGCCGCCTGCGGGAAGGCCGTCCGGTCAAACTCCTTGCGAATGAACTTGGCTACGCCAACCCGTCAGCGTTGTCGCGTGCCTTCACGGCAAAGGTTGGTCAATCACCCAGGGCATGGCTCTCGGAAAACGCGTAGGCGCAAATCCCCGCGCAACCGATCACCAGCTGGCTGAAACCCTTGATTCCGCGTTAGGCCAGTCGTGGATTGGAACCAGCGGCCAGGGCGGCGAACACTGCCGGCTGGCGCATCGACAGTCCGCTCGTGGCCGACATCGGTCGGTCAACCTCGCCGCGCGATTGGCGACACTCTGAAGGAGCTGCAGTAGATCCGATGCGCTTACGGTCCTGAATTAATAGTTGGGTACTGCGACTAGTGCACGAGTGACCCCAGAGTCGGTCCCCAAACCACGAGTTCGATGAGCGTCTCGCGGCCGTGGGACTTCAGTCGCACCGCGCCCTCCAGCTCCAGCCATTTCAGGGCGGCTTCTAAGTCCTTCGGTGAAAGCCCCGCCAGCTGGTTGACTTCCCGAACCGTCACCGTACCCCGACGCTGCAGCAGTTTGGCAAGGCAGTCGAGAAACCATTGCGCCTTCTGCAACGGGCGAGGAGGCTTCGGCAGCTTGGGCTGGGCGACGCGAACTGGACGCACCGGTACTGCCTTCATTGCCAGTGCCCTGCCGAGTGCCAGCCGGGGTGATTCGACGAAGATCAACCGGTGCTGAGCGAGCGACCACTCGACGATGGCCCAAGCACGCTCCACGTAGTCGCGCGTAACCTTGCCTTCGCCGATGCAGAACACGTGGAGCACCACCGCCACGCGCAGTGTGTTCTCCCAAGCGCGCCCTGCGGCTTCGCGAATATCTCCGTAATAGGCTTTCCGCCACTGCTTCATGCGGTACCCAAGCTCCAGCATGAAGGCCTTGGCGTCGTTGTTCAGCTCGACCGCATGGCGCCCCTTGTAGGCCGTTTGCACGAACGAGGTCACGGATGAGGACAGGCGCAGCATGCGCACGTCAAACTCGCGGGTGGTGTATGTCCCGTGCCCCCAAAACCGGTAGGTCTCGTTGGCGGGAAATTTCTCGGGGTCGTGGCAGCACGCGAGGGTGCGGGGCCAGAACCCGAGCTGGTAGGACCCGCGGCCCGGGCCTTTGAGGTACTCGTCCATCTTGGCGGGCTGGATGCGGAAGCCGAGGCTGCAGCGAGCATCGATCGCTTCCAGGTGCGCCCCATAGACGACGTGATCCAAGGGCGGATCACCGCTCCACACCTGGGCGAGGGCGTCGGTGTCCTTCTTGAACAAGTCGGTCTTGAGGAAACTACTGCCTTCCTCGCGCTGAACCGTGAGGTTCATGCCGCGCCCGTCCAGCGCCTCCATGAGCGCACGGAAGCTGGGCTTGGACATCATGTGGCTGGGCAGGCGACGAGACCATGGGATCGGGAGGGCGATGCCCTTGGAGACAGGTGGAGGACGCTTGCGGGCCTCCAGGGCGTGCTTGAAGAACAGCTTGATCGAACGCCCTTTCCCGCTCGCTGAGTCGGCCGTCGAGCAGGTGTTGATAGTCGTGGGCATGCGTTCGCCGTCCGGTGTGACAGCGTCATATGCGCAATGGACAACTGCGGCGATCGCAGCGATCGCGTCGGTCAGGGCAACACCGGCGGGGATGTCCTTCTTTGAGATTGCGTGGAGCACGGCATCTCGCAGCACGTCGGGAAGCGCATCCACCGGGCACACCGGGGTCAGGTTCGGGAACTGGGGAAACGAGTGGGACATCTTGCGCGTCGGCGTTGAGGTAGTCCCGCTTGTACCAGCCGCTTCGGTGGTCCTGCAATCGACCTGGGAACGCTCGAAATGGCGAGTGGGGAACTGGGTGAGCCCCCTCGTTTTTCGTCGCGAGGACGGTATCGGACTTGTCGAGTTAACCCCGTAGGGATGCGCGTTGCATCCGCCGACAGGGCCTCGATTGCCCCGCTGACGACCTCGATCGGGCCGTCCTCGGACCGAGGCTAGATAACCAAACGTAATATCTACAAATTAACATTCCGGGAACGTTTGAAGTCTGATCCAGACAGTGGCAGGCTGCAGGCTCCTCAACAAAGGAGCGCAACGAGTTTCGCCATGAACAGTAACGCCGGCGGCAGCATCCTGCGATTAGCGCAGGTGCTCGTCATCACCGGTCTGTCGAAGTCGACCATTTACGCGATGGTTACGGCCGGCACCTTCCCTAGGCAAGTCCGCCTCGGAAAGCGCTCGGTTGGCTGGCAAGCGGGTCAGGTGTTCGATTGGGTCGCGCTCCGTCCGCAAGCCTGAAGAACGCTAACTCGACGAGACAGATCGCCCCGACGTTCTCGGGTAAACACAGGAACGCGGTTCCGCTATCCCCGCTACACCCCAAATTGCCGGGTAGCCGAATTCCGGATAATTAAACTATACAGTACAGTAATATTGTACTGATGGTTCGCAAGAATGAACGCTGAAATCACAATCAGGTGACATCAGCAGAACCATATCAAGTAGCTGCTTCGCGATAACGGCGAATCAGCTCAAGCACCCCGCTGTGCTGGACCCCTCCAGGTCAAATCTGCACGGCTCCCCACAGCGGGGTTGCTCTCTCACTCCCTGTCGAAGCGCACTGCTCGACAAGGTGATATCAAGAAGTCACAAGACTCTTACGACAGGGGCGAAGGCCGGTCTGTCCTTCGAGGTTGCCGTGGCTCTATGTCCATAGGCCAACACAATGAATAACAACTACGAAGTAGACAGCTGCGACAAGCTGTCGCATCAGCAGGACGAGTTCCAGCCGCCTACCGAGCTGGAACTGGCGATCCGGGAGATCGTCAAGGCCGAAGACAGGCTCGAGCACGTCACGGAGACCGTGACCTTTGTCGAAGCCGTCGGCGGCAAGGTGCGGATCCCCCGAACGATGGCCTCGATTGCCACTGACCAGCCGGGTATCTCGCTCGCTGGTCTTGGTGATCACGAGTTCAAGACCTTCATCGAGGGGCCGTTGCTTGCCCTCTTCGAGACGATCACTAAGGGCGAGCGGAAGCCTTGTCGGCCGATTCGTACGACTTCTCGTTTGGGCCAACTCTTGGAGCCCAGCTACGAACTTTCGAGGTTGGGGCAGCGGATCATCGCGTGCTGCCAGCTGTATCAGTCCGTTTGGTCTATCGCGTATGTAAACCACGTCTTCCACCCGACGGTGACCGTCATGCTGCGGGCGATGCGCACGTACGCGGACGTGATCAAGCGCCATGGCGAGCCAGGAGTTCAGGTCACCCAGCAGCGCGCGCTGGTCGTGGCGCTGCAGCGGCTGTTGCGCTTCGTGCGCCGTGTGGCCAAGGATTGGAGGTTCATCAACGCACTGAGGGCCCACGAGCGCCAGGAGCAGGACAACTTCAGCAGCGCGCGTGACTTCCTTTACCACCAGGCAGGCGCGCACTCGAAGCTGCTGATCTTGCGAATTGATTTGTATTTCAAGCCGTACTACGACGTGCAGCGTGCCGACAAGGCGGTGCACGACTTCCTGCGCTGGCTGCGTGGCAAGGCCTGCAAGCGTACGTTGTTGCCCGGCTACTTGGGCTTCATGATCAAGCGCGAGAACGGCCTGATACGGGGCATGCATTGGCACCTGATGGTGGTATGCAACGGCAATGAGCAGCGCAGTGCGGATTTCCTGACGCGGCAGCTCGGCGAGCACTGGATGCGCCGCACGGGGCAGGGGCCTGGTGCATTTCACAACTGCTATCCGGATCGTAAACGGTACCTGTTCAACGGCCTCGGCCTGGTGACCCTGGACGACGTGGAGAAGCTGGCCGGGATTCGCGCGGCGATCTGGTACATGAGCAAGCAAGACTGCGTGATCAAGGCCACCAGCAACAAGGAGCGTAACTTCTGGCGCTCGCCGATTCCCCGACAAGCTCGCCAGAAGCTCGGACGCCCACGCGCGTCGAGCGATCCGCTGAAGTTGGTACAGCGCATGCTCGGTGGCAAGCGCAGCAAATACCCGCCGGGCTTCGCCCCGGTCCATCCGGTTCATCGTCAGCCTCGGCTGAGTGGCCAGGTGGCGAGCGTTTCGGAACCCGCATGTTGGACTGAAGGCGGGGGCGAGTAGACCTCTTGTGAGAAGACCATGCGCCCGGGGAGATTCGCCCGGGTGCATCGTTTCGCTCGATGGGGTGGTGCTGGTGGTCGCTGTAAGACCAAAATCTGGGTATCCGCGGTCAACACATGGCATCAGGACCAGGCGCAATGACGGATGAGGTAATCCCCTATGGGCGCGTCGCGTGGGATCGGATCATTGGCCCCAAGCATCCGCTCGACGTGATCCTGGACAGGCAGATGCACGCCTACCTCAAGGTGGATCAGTCGAAGTACTTTGTGCGAATAACGGAGGCGCGTGCCTCGCCTACTGTCGTCATGACCGCCGATCGCAAAGAAGTCCTATTGCGGCAGCCAGGGGCGATCCTGCCGACTGACAACATCCTGCTGCTTCGGCTGACGGACTCCCAGGTCGACGAGATTCGCGCGACCGGGGTCTGTGCCATCAATGCCTTTACCGCAGGGGGATTGAGCCGTCGCTACCGACCCAAGCTCAAGCTGGGGGAGTTGAGTAGTCCCTTGCAGGATGAGGAAGAGCGAGAGGCGCGCCTGTTCACCCCCATTGATTTCGGCGAGTGCCTCTTGTTCGAGCGAGGCCAGTCGATGAAGGGCGCATCGACGGAATCGCACGATCGTTTCGCTGCTGACCTCGAACCTCATCCGCTGCAGGTCGAGGTTCGGGAGCAGGACCTATTCGTCAGTCAGTCGGACCTTGATCTACTGTGCAAGAGCGGAATCTCCAGTTGGCAAGCGGTGGACTATCCACTTCAGATCCTAAGGTCGTCGCTTCCCATCTACTGGGCGTATCAGGCGTCAATTGCGCTCAATCGGGATACCGTGCCCATGCCGGATGGCGTGCTTGGCTGGCTGCAAGACAACGCGCCGAAAGACGCATGGGCGATTCGTGGCATTCGTACTCTATCGAGCATGGTGCGCATGGACTACAGGCGTCGAGCTGCCTTTGACCGGGTCTCGTTGGATATGTTTCCAAAAGCGCGGGAGTTGCCCGCTGAGCATCTGAGCAAACCGTTGCGGTTGCTGATGGACATCAGTGATTGGTGGGCGGACCACTGGTACTTCGACGAATGCCATCGGTTTGATCTTTGGAGGAAGCTGGTCGATGCCGGATTTGGCGCGACTGCGGTCCCCAGTTTGTTCGGTGCCATTAGCGGCAGACTTGCTTCAAGAGAGACGCTTGAATACTTCGAGTACCGGCGGGAGCGAGACAGAGGCTAGCCTCGGCGCACGAGGCTTGATGCAACCAATTTTCAGATACATATCACTTAAGTGAACTCAGCACAGTCTGAGTTTGCGTGCAGGCATTCCGCCCCGAATCGCCCCCTGTACAAGAGGCCAACGTGGCCAAGACCTACCTTGAAGTAGCGACCTGCGTGGTCGTCGTGACCGCTGCGGTTCTGGTCGCGGTTGCTCGCTGTACCGGCTGCACCCTGCAGCTTCCCCGCTAATCCAAGCCGCCATACCTACGCACAAGGCCCGGAGCGATCCGGGCCTTGTGCGTTATGGCGCCTCTCAAAAGGGCTTTTTCATGACGATTGCGATCGAGATCCTCCGCCACGCGGGGGACGAGCCGCGCGTGGGCGAGTGCATGTTGTTCGAGCGACTGGCGATCCTGGAGGATCGTCGTCGCGTGACGCTGTTCCAGCGCGCGCGTCCGAGCTTGGCGCTGGCCCTGGCTTTCACGTTGGGGGTGTTTCGTCCGTTGTGCCGGGACGAGGACGTCTGCGCCTACCGGGAGGACATGCAGGTCCTGGCGGGCGGCGACCTGTCGGACGTCGAAGGCTGGCTGCGCGCGAGTGGCTTCGACGAGCAGGCGAGTTCCGCCTGGTTCGAGCGCGCGGAGACGAGCTGCGGGATCTGCCGGACTGAGGATGGCTGGTTCTCCGACCGGGTGTTCTTCTGTGAGCTGCATGATGTCTGGTACAGCCGGCGCTCCGAGTCGCACGACGTCGTGGTCCGGTGCCGCAACGGCATCTGGGACAGGGAGACCTGGTCGGACGAGGCCGTCGAGGACTCAGCGTTTTACTGCGATGGCAGCCAGCGGTACTACGCCCGCAGTGCCTTCGATGCTGGCCAGACGATCGGCGGCGATACGGTGTGCGATACCTGGGCCGAGCTCAACGGGTATTGGTCCGATAGCAACGGGCATTGGCGCAATGACGATCCCGACGATGAGGACGATGACTGCGCCATTCCCGCCTACCACGACGCCGCGCGTCCCTGGTCGGTGGCCACGGCCCGCGCGGCGCCCATGGCGTTCTACGGACTGGAGGTCGAGCTGTGCTTTGAAGACGAACACGCGCGCTTGGAGTACTACGAAGCATTCGGCTTTCCGACGGCGGACCTGACTGCGGAGCGTGACGGCAGCCTGGACGAGGATGAAGGCTTGGAGGTGATCTCACGGCCGTTCTCGCTGGTGGAGCTGCGCCAGCACCGCAATCCGCTGCAACAGGCCATGGCGCTGGCCCAGCGGTTCGACGTGGCGTCCCCTTCCCCGAGCGGGTACGGGGTGCACATCACCACCAATGCGCAGCGCTTGACCGGCGATCACCGCCGCCGGCTGGTTGATGCCACCTACGACATGCGCGCGCTGACCGAGTTCGTGGCCGGCCGCAAGTGCAACCCCGACTACTACAGCTACAGCAAGGCCACCCGCAGGGATGAGAAATACACCGCGATCAACGAACGGCCGGACGGCAGCTTCGAGTTCCGGGTGTTCCGGGGTACGCCGGACTGGCAGGTCCTGCTGTCCTACATCGAGTACGTCGATGCGCTGACCGAATGGACCCGCAATCCGGCCAATCCCACCCGAGGGCCGGTCGGGCAGGCCCTGCTCCGGGCCTGGGTCTATGCCACCGGCCGGTACCCGGCCCTGTCCCGTCGCTTCACCACCACACTCACCCAGGAGGCATTGGCATGTGCATTGCCATCGTTAAGCCGCGCGGCGTGAGCCTTGCGGAGGATCGACTGCGGATCTGTTTTGAGAACAACCCGGATGGCGCGGGCTTCGCCATCGCCACCGATCAGGGCGTGGCGATCCACAAGGGCTACACGAGTTTCACCGCCTTCTGGACCGCCTATCGGCAATACCAGGTCGATGACCATCCGGCCTTGGTGCACTTCCGGATCACGACCCGTGGCGAGAACAGCGCCTGCAACCACCACCCGTTCCCGGTGGCGGCCGGTGCCCTGGTCCACAACGGCACCATCGGCTGGCTGGGCAAGCCCGGCAAGGGCCCCAGCGATACCGCCCTGTTCGCCGACCTGCTGCAGGACATGACCGTGGCCCAGTGGCATCGGCTGCGTCCGCTGATCGAGCACAGCACCGGCTGGAGCCGGTTTGCCCTGCTGACCCACGCCGGCGAGGCGCTGCTGTTCACCGCGGCCGACTGGGAGGAGGTCGACGGTGCGCTCTACAGCAACGACAGCTACCTGCCGGATCCCGGTGTCGCGGCGGGCACAGGCCTGTATGGCACTGACCCGTTCCGCTGGGAGAGCGACCTGACTTTGACCCGGCTACTGCCGGACGGCACCGTCTACCGGGACGAAGACCTGGAGCGCGACGTCCTGCAGGAATGGATGGCCTGCTATGGCGAACCTCCACGCGACGCCTGGGCCTGGGCCGTGCTGGATGACATCACCCATGACTACCTCGAGGAAGAAACCGATGAACTTGACCGCCTACACGCTGCGTAACGGCAGCGATTTCCACGTCATCACCGAGCAGGCACCGGGCCCGTGCCCAATCGTCTTGCTGGCCGATGGCCGGACCCACCTGCTGACCGCCGAGCTGACCTGTCCTGCGGATGGCAACTACGACCTGCTCCAGCACGACCGGCGGCAAACGCGTTTCTTCAATGTCTACCGCGCCGCCGATGGCGGCTTCGTGTTTGGCAGCCGGGCCTTCAAGACCGATGCGGCCCGGCGGGAGACCCAGGACGCACAGCGCGCGCTGTGCGGCGTGTCGATCACCTGGGACGAAACCGCAAAGGCGATGGAGGCGCGGCAGCTCTAGGCCAACCCGAAGACGGGCGCGCTCAGGCCTCGGTGTCGCGCAGTGCGGCGAGCAGCGCCTTGCGGATCCGGTCCCGTTCGCGCTTGGGCAGGGCCAGCGCCTGGAGCAAGGGCTTGGCGAAGGCCGGATCCACCGACAGGGCCTGCATCAACTGGGCGAACTGGGCCTGCTGCTGTGGGTTGGCCTGGCCCAACTCGAGGATGGCATCGGCCATCGGGGCGCTGTCGGCCAGCAGGTAGGCCGGCGGGACCTGCAGGGCCTGGGCCAACTCGCCCAGGCTCTCGAAGCTCGTGGCCGAGGCCTGCTGCTCGTAGCGATTGATGCGGGTCGAGCCCTTGGCCTTACCCAGTCCCATTCGGTCCCCCAGCGCGCGCTGGCTCAGACCACGCAGTTGTCGCGCCTGCACGAGGCGCGCGGCAAACAGGGCGCGAGGCGAGTAGTCGGACACCGAGCTCAATGGCAATCAGGGTGGTCCGCATCATGGCCCGTCCTCTACGGTTGCGGCAGACTCTACGCACTATGTAGAGTCTAGCGCATCGATTCTAGAGCTTAGCGTTGCAAGGAATTTACAAATCGCCACGCCGAGTGAGCTTGGCGACCACACAGGGGAGTTCAATGAAGAAATACCTGATCGGTGGCTACGCCGCCGTCGCGTTCCTGTTCGCAATCTACGGGACTTTGTTTGGCGACTTTGCCTACAAGGGTTTCGCCTACAACCTCGGCCGTGCCGTCGTCTGGCCGGCCATCATGTTCCCTTCCGTTGGGGCGTTCATCGGCGGCGTCGTGATGCTGTTGGTGGTCGTTGCCATTCTTGTACTGGTGCAACGTCGATGAGGATCTGTCGACCTTCTTCGACTAGCAATCTCTTACGCACTGCGGCGGTGGCGCTCGCCTTCCTGTCAACGGTAGCGTGCTCGTCCGAAGCAGAGCAGGCGGAGGATGCCTTCCAGGCCTCCTGCGAAGCAGCTGGTGCTACCGAGTCCGCATGCCAATGCACGGTTGACTCCCTGAAGGACAAGTACGGCGACGCCATCGTCATTCGCATTACGAATGGAGATGCGCCACCCGATTTCATGATGGCGATGCAGCATTCGGCAGATCAGTGCCGTTTTCGATAGTGAAGTGATAAGAGGACAAGGCGTGAACTCACTGGATCCCTACAGCGTCCTCGGCGTCAGGCCGAACGCTTCACAAACCGAGATCGAGCTTGCTTACAAGGGCAGGCGCTCGCAGTACCACCCGGACAGATACGCCAATGAGGGTGAAGAATCCATCGCCTGGGCCACCGGAATGATGCAGCAGGTCAACGAGGCATATGCCCTGTTGTCGGATCCTGCCTACCGCCAGGGACGAAAGCAGCATGAGACTCGGGATTCAGGTGCTCGCAGCAGCCAAGAGGCGCCCGCCAGCGGTGACCCGGCACCTGCGACATTTGCTGCAGCGCTATTCCAGTCCAAGTGGAGTTGGGATGGCTTGGAACGGATATTCGCACGGCCCAGGATTCCAAAGAACAAGCTCAGGGCAGCCATCGATTCCTACGCGTGGGATGTCAAGCCGGGTGAAGTGTTGGTGTTAGTCGACGACACTCTGTTTGGTGGTGCGAAAGAGGGTGTCCTGGTAACGGGCGACGCCATCTATGCAAAACAGAAGTTCGAGGAGGTGAAGCGGATCCCGTTATTCAAGATCTCCAAGATCGAGCCACTGTCCAACAGCCGAATGGCTATGAATGGCGTGGAGTTCTTTCGATGCAATGTCGTGGATCACGGCGAGTTTGGGATGTTTGCAGCACGGCTCGAGGCGGCAAGGAAGGCGTCGGTCGATGGCGGGGGTGCGACGCGTCCAGCACCAGAGGGGCGAGAGCCCAAGAGCGACGGGCCCGACGAAGGAGTGATTGAGCACTTCGAGCAAGAAATTGCGCGCATGGCCAATGAGTCCAGTGAGTCGCAACAAGCCGCCTTCATGAGGCTGACAGCATCGATGCTCGCTGCGTCCAGCAAGATCGCAAGAATGCTGGAAAAGGAGGAAGCGGAGCTGAGCGAAGAAGAAGCGTTTGTTGTCAGCTCCGACCTTTTCAGGTTCGAGGTCTTCACTTTCATCCTGTCCGATACCCTCGCCGCAATTCAGAATGCTGCTGGTCAGACGCGCGCCATGAAAGCGCTCGAGATAATCATGTCGATTGTGGTTATCCCCATCCTAATATCGAAAGAGCGGCCCAATTTCAGGGGCGTGCCATCCGAACAAGAGCAGTTCGAATGGTTCATGCGGTCACCCCGCGGCGCAGCGTTCAAACATCGGATGAAAGTATTCGGTAGCGCACAAGACCTAGAGGATTCCGTCTCCGCCTTTGTCGAGCATATTCAAGCGCCTATCATGCTGGACCTGTACGAAGAGGACGAGCAGGAAGCCATCGAGGAAGTCCTGGGTGATCTCGTCGAAACGGTATTCGACGAGGAGACGGTGGAAGTGATGCTGCGAAGGATCCAGCGTCTCGTACGCAGCGCGGTCGAGAGGTATTTGGAAGCGACCCTCTAAGCAGTCCAAAGACGTTATTCGAGCTGGACTGCTCTAGTCAGCCCTGATTCCATTTCCGTAGGAGCGAAACACATGCGAAACACCACGCGTTTCCAGTGCATCTCACTTGCATCTGCCGCGGTCGTTCTGGCGGCAGGGTGCAGCAAGCCACACGAGCGACAGGCTGCGGCGTCAGTTCAAGCGGCACAAGCGCCAGTGGCGCAAGATACTTGCAGCCAGTACACGCCGATTGCCGCAGACTTCATCAACCTGTACATCCGTCACCTCCATGATCGTGAGGTGGCTGCGGACGCGCCCGATACCTACGCGTGGTTGAAGTCGAATGCTCTCGTGGATCCGGCGGTTGCGAGCGCGTATGCCAAGGTGGACCTCATGGACGGGGATCCCATCCTGAATGCGCAGGATTATCCGGAGTCGTTTGATCCGGTCGGGTGTCCGGAAGCGCCCGACATCGTTCGCGTGAAGGGCAATGGGATGGACTTGAGCGTGGATGTCAGGATTGCCCTGGTGGATGGCAGTCCGAAGGTGGTGGGAGTCGGCAGTCTCAATATGCAGGAAGCCTCGGCCGTGATCACACCTGGTGGTGAATCGGTTGCGCCATCATCGACGACTGTCCCTGCCGATTCACCGGAGGTGATGCGTCGCCTAAAGGTATACGACGACGCGCGGAATCGGCGTGAGTACACGGGGCCAGAAGAGGCCAGTCACTACACGGGCTTCGATCCGAGTGCCAAGTTCCTGGGCAAGTACCCGGTGTACACGGATCTCGATTGCGAAATGAACCAGGGCGAGAAGTCGTTCTGGTGTGCGCACGGAAAGATGGGAGAGGCGACTGATGTCGAAGTCGCGGAACACCTGACATTGCTTCTCAATACCGATGTGCTGTCACAGCAAGGCAAACTCGCCTGCTCGGAGCATCTTTGCATTACCAGTGAGGGCAAGGCGGCGGGTGCGTTGCAGCCGGCCATGTGGACCTGGATGCGAGAGCATTGTCGGTTCGACGAGCGCAACTACTACCAGTGCGATAAATGAGCTAAGTACGTAGGTGTCGCGATGTCTCATCGATGCCAGCAATAAAGAGGCTGCGAGTTTCATGCACTGACACCTGCCTCGAACAATGTCGTTGATCGATCAGAAAGGGCCCGGAGCAATCCGGGCCCTTCGCTTTTTGGACTCATCCAATAGGAGCACGTACATGCACCTCGTTGACACGATGGCCTACGCCGGGGAACGCCCCTGGCATGGTCTGGGCAACAAGCTGGCCCCTGGCCAGTCGATCGAACAGTGGCGTCACAGCGCGGGCATGGATTGGTCCATCGAACAGTCCGATGTCCGCTTCGTCACCGGCGGGCCGACAGTCGGTGCCATCCACGCCTTCCCAGACAAAAAAGTGCTCTACCGTTCCGACACCAAGGGCCCACTGGCGGTGGTGTCCAAAAGGTTCCAAGTCGTCCAGCCGGGCGAGATCCTAGAGTTTTATCGTGACTTGACCGAACACGCCGGTTTCGAGCTGGAGACGGCCGGTGTGCTCCGGGAGGGCAAGAAGTTCTGGGCGCTCGCCCGGACCGGCCAGAGCACGACGCTCAAGGGCAAGGACGAAGTGCACGGGTTCTTGCTCCTGGCCACGTCTTGCGACGGGACACTGGCCACGACGGCCCAGTTCACCTCAGTCAGGGTCGTGTGTAGCAACACCCTGCAGATCGCCATGGGTGACAACCACGGCGCAGTGAAGGTGCCGCATCGCTCCGCGTTCAACGCCGAGGCGGTCAAGCAACAGCTGGGCGTCACCGTCGCACCCTGGGCGCGCTTTGTGACCCAGATGAAGGACCTGGTGGCCTGTCCGGTCGATCCGGATTCGGTTGATGGGTTGCTGCGCCGGGTACTCGTGTATCCCGGCCAGCCTGACAAGGCTCCGGTGGTCAATGAGCAAGCGGTGCGTTCGGTGCGCGCGCTGTATGACGGAGGCGGCCGCGGCTCCCAGTTGGCCTCCAGCCGCGGCACAGCCTGGGGGCTGCTCAATGGGGTCACCGAGTACGTCGACCACCACCGCCGCGCGCGCAGCGACGACCACCGCCGGGAAGCAGCCTGGTTCGGCCAGGGCGCGCAACTGAAGAAGCGCGCGTGGAACGAGTTGGCGGATCTGGTCGCCTGACACCAATCCACATCTGCGTCGCACGTGCGGCCCCGTGCCGGGTGGCGACTTCGGGGAGACGTTGCGATGAAACGTCTCCATCGCATCCGACCGACATGTGCGCCGAAGCGCCCCCGCGAAGGTCGTGCACCGCCTACCGATCCACGCCGTCGCCCCCGTCCCGGAACACGACGGGCGGGCGGCGGGGCGATGCATCCACTCAAATCAAACCAAGGAGCACCACCATGCTGAAGCAACTCGGCATCGCCGCTGCGTGCGGCATTGCCCTCTACGGGCTTGCCCGGTACTTGAATCGCAATTTCATCGTCATGACCCATGTGCCGGGCACGTTCCCGGAGATGTTGGTGGCAACCAACGAGGTGCCGGAGGAGGACGCCGCGTCGGCCGGGGCGGGGTTGTCCGACACCCAGGACACGAGCCACGTCCCGATCGGGATGGACCAGAGGGGGGCGGACGCTGCCATTCCGCCCAACAGTCAGGGACAGGGCTCCGATGTCGGCTCCCAGGGGACGCCATGTCAGTAGAGACCCGGCTGTATGTCCGCGAAAAGGCGCGCTACGCACCCGCCGATCCCTCGCAGGTACTGGCGGCCGCACAGGAGATCATCGACGCCCGCATGGTGCGGGGCACCTCGTTCAAGGACCCGGCGGTGGCCTGCGCGTTCTTCCGGGACAAGCTCGGCCACCTGGAGCGAGAGGTGTTCGCGGCGGTGATGCTGGATACCCGGCATCGCCTGATCGATTACGTCGAGCTGTTCCAGGGCACGATCGACGGGGCGGAAGTCCACCCTCGCGAAGTCGTGCGAGCGGCGCTCAGGTTCAATGCGGCGGCCGTGCTGGTGGCGCACAACCACCCGTCGGGGGAGTTGGAGCCGTCGGCAGCGGATCGGGCCGTCACCGCGCGCCTGAAGCAGGCCTTGGCGCTGGTTGATGTACGGCTGCTCGACCATGTCATCGTCGGTGGCCGGCAGAGCCAGAGTATGGTGGCGAAAGGGCTGCTCTGAGGTGTTGCTAGATTTGTCAGGGCTCTGAACTGGGGGTGCGCAGGCACCCCCTTGGCGGGCTTATATTTTTTTGGTTTTCAGACAGCATCTGGGCATAGATGGACATATTTTTCCATTAGCAGAGTGCGGTCTGAGCCCATTTCCTGCGTCGCTGCCTCAAGAGGCTGGAACCTCCTAGGGCGTGGGAAGCGTGCGACAATATCCCCACGCGTCGTCTCGCCGAAGGGTTATCGGTGTGACGGTAGGTCTGACGGTAACTCAAAGTTCTAATTGCAGAAAATCCTTTTGAATCAGGATGTTCTGGATGGAATGCGAGTCCACCCATACCACCATCCCGCGAACCCGCCGCACGGCGGGTTTTTCGTTTGCGCCGCAGGGTCGCCCGCATGGACATCTTCAAGGTCTTCACCCTCGAGGCCGCGCATCGGCTGCCGAACGTGCCGGCCGGGCACAAGTGCGCGCGGCTGCACGGGCATTCGTTCCGGGTGGAGATCCACGTCTCCGGCGAACCGGGCGTCGAAACCGGCTGGATCATGGACTTCGCCGACCTCAAGGCCGCGTTCAAGCCGCTCTACGAGCAGCTGGACCACCATTACCTCAACGAGGTCGAAGGGCTGGAGAACCCGACCAGCGAACGCCTGGCCGAGTGGATCTGGATCCGCCTCAAGCCGGCGCTGCCGCTGCTGTCGGAAGTGGTGGTGCACGAGACCTGCACCTCGGGCTGCCGCTACCGGGGCTGACCCGCCGGCAACGGCCCGCGTTGCACGATTGACAATCATTCTCGTTTGCGATGTGATGGCGTCCAGTCCACGGACCGACCGCCCATGTACGTCTGCATCTGCAATGGCGTGACCGACCGCCAGATCCGCGAAGCCGCCGAAGCCGGTTGCGCCAGCGTGGCCGAGCTGACCATGCGCACGGGTGCCGGCGCGAACTGCGGGAGTTGCCTGGCGTTGGCCGGCGAGCTCCTCGAGGAAACCCGCCAGCGCATCGCGCTGCCCCTGCCGGTGCTCCCGCGCGCGGCGTAAGCCATCGCGGCCGATGAGGACGATTCCCGTTCGCTGAGGCGTGGCGCATCACGCGCTACAGTGCCTGCCTGTCCATCGCGGGAGGCCGCCATGAAGGGCGACGCCAAGGTCATCGAATTCCTCAATAAGGCGCTCTACAACGAGCTGACCGCCATCAACCAGTACTTCCTGCACGCCAAGATGCTGAAGAACTGGGGGCTCAAGGAGCTCGCCGACCACGAGTACCACGAGTCGATCGACGAGATGAAGCATGCCGATGCGCTGGCCGAGCGCATCCTGTTCCTCGACGGCCTGCCGAACTTCCAGGCGCTGGGCAAGCTGCGCATCGGCGAGGATCCGCGCGAACTGCTGGAATGCGACCTCGCGCTGGAACTGGAGGCCGTCCCGCTGCTGCGCGAGGCCATCGCGCATTGCGAAACCGTCGGCGATTACGTCAGCCGCAAGCTGTTCGCCGACATCCTCGACTCCGAGGAAGAGCACATCGACTGGCTGGAGACCCAGCTGTCGCTGATCCAGCGCATCGGTGAGGCGAACTACCTCGCCCAGCAACTGGACGACTGAGCCGGCGCGCCCGCTCAGCGCGCGAGCGGGGCCTTGTCCTGCAACGCGCGACGGACCTGCGCGAATTCGGTCACGATCCGCGCCACCAGGGCTTCCGGCTGCCCCAACGTGCCGTCGCGGGCGCCATGCTCCAGATCGCGTGCGGCATCCGACAACGTGCGCGCACCGACGTTGGCGCTGGACGACTTCAGGGTGTGCGCCGCCACGCGCAGGGCGATCGGATCGTTGCCGACGGCGGCGCGCTCGAGCTGCGCGATCAGCCGCGGTGCGTCCTCGAGGTAGACCTGCACGATCTTGTCGACCTCGTCGCCGAGGACTTCACGCAATTCGTCCAGCACGCTGTCGTCCAGTACGGGGGGGCTGCGCACCGCGGTCTCCTCGAGCGGCGGCAGGGTTTCCGGCACCGCGAGGCTGGCGCCGCGCCAGCGTTCGATGCAGCGTTCCAGCTCGCCCTTGGTCACCGGCTTGGGCAGGTAGTCGTCCATGCCGGCATCCAGGCACTTCTGGCGGTCGCCGGCCATCGCATTGGCGGTCATCGCCACGATCGGCAGTCGGTGGGTCGCGCGCCGGGCCTGTTCGATCTCGCGCCAGCGGCGGGTGGCGCCATACCCGTCCAGCACCGGCATCTGGCAATCCATCAGCACCAGGTCGTACTGCGCCGCCTCGATCTTCTGCAGCGCAACCTCGCCATTGCCGGCGGTGTCGCACTCGGCGCCGAGCACCTGCAGCAGGCGCTGGGCGACCATCAGGTTCACCGGGTTGTCCTCGACCAGCAGGATCCGCGCCTTCCGCGTCGGGTCCGGCGCTTCGCGACGCGGCGGGGCCACCGACTCCGGCGCATGGCTTGCCCAGGACACGCCGGATGCGGCCAGCACCGAGCGCAGGTCGGCATCGGGGGCGTTGCGCGGGATCACCTGTGCGCCCTGCGGCAGGTCCTGCGAGGTGGCGTCCTCCCCGCGCAGGTAAACCAGGCGGGCTTCGCCATACTGGTTCTTGCGCTCCAGGTTGCGGGCCAGGGCCAGCGCGGTGTTGCGCAGGCTGGACAGGTCCGCCAGCACCACCGAGTAAGACCACGGGTCGCCCTGCGCATGCGCCTGGCGCAGCCGCTCCAGCGCGTCGTGGGTGTTCTCGACCGTGGTCACCCGCAGGCCCCAGTTGGGCAGCAGCAGGGTGAGGCGCATGCGCAGGCGCTGGTCGGTGGTGATCAGCAGCACGCGGCCGCCATGCAGTTCGGTGGGTTGCGAGGGCATGTCTCCCTGCACCTTGAGCAGCGGCACCTCGAACCAGAAGGTGGAGCCGCGGCCGGGTTCGGAGTCGACGCCGATGCGCCCGCCCATCAGGGTCACGATCCGCCTGCAGATCGCCAGCCCGAGGCCGGTGCCGCCGTACAGCCGCGTGGTCGAGGCATCGGCCTGGCTGAAGGCCTGGAACAGGCGGTCCTGCGCGCGCGCATCGATGCCGATCCCGGTGTCCTTCACCTCGAACCGCAGCTGGTGCTGCGCCGCGCTCTCGCCAAGCCGGCGGATCGCCAGCGAGACGCCCCCGCGCTCGGTGAACTTCACCGCGTTGCTGATCAGGTTGCTGAGCACCTGCCGCAGCCTGACCGGGTCGCCGCGCACCGGCAGGCGCACGCCCTGGTCGATGTGCAGCTGCAAGCGCAGGCCCTTGGCCTCCGCCGGGCGCTCCATCAGCGTGATGACGCTCTCCGCCACCTCGCGCAGGTTGAAGGTGGTGGTCTCCAGGTCGAGGCGATCGGCCTCCAGCTTGGAGTAGTCCAGGATGTCGTCGACGATGCGCAACAACTGCTGCGCGGAGGCCGACGCGGTCTTGACCAGTTCCTGCTGGTCGGGGGCCATCCGCGAGTGCAGCAGCAGGTCGAGCATCGGCACGATGCCGTTCAACGGCGTGCGGATCTCGTGGCTCATGGTCGCCAGGAACTCGCCCTTGGCCATCACCGCGGATTCGGCCGCCTGCTTGGCGCGGGTCAGTTCTTCCTCGAGCCGGGTGTGCCGGCTGATCTCCTGCTGCAAGGCGCTGACCTCGGCCTCGCCGCGCTTGCTGCGGTCGCTCTGCTCGCGCAGCACCGCCTCGCGCTGGTGCACGGCGAACGCGAGGGCGGTGGTGGCGAACAGCGCGAGCAGGGCAAGGATGAGCGCCAGCAGTTGCCAGGGGCCTTCGATCCCGGTGAGGTCGACGACCAGGGCCAGGGTCGCGCCCGCAGCCGCGCCGAGCGCCAGCCAGCGGGCGGTCAGCAGGGTGAATCCGCGGTCTTCGTCGGGGGTCACAAGGTGGCGTGCTGGAAGTCGAATTCGAGCCCCTGTTCGGCCCGTTGTACCAGATTGCCCTGGATGAAATCGATACCGCCCATCCACAGCGCGGCCGCGGCCTGCGGGTCCTCGACCGCTTGCCCGATCACCTGCAGCCCAAGCCGATGGGCGCGGTCTATCGCTTCACGCATCTCGTCGCGCAGCGCCTGCTGCCCGGACAGCCGCGCGAAATCGGCCGACAGGCGGACATAGCCCAGCGGCAGTTGCTGCAGCAGCAACTCGGCATCGGCGCCATGCCGGTACTGGCTGAGGCAGAACTGCACGCCGGCCGGCACCAGCTCCTCGCAGACCTGGCGCAGCAGCAGGCCATGGACCAGCGCATCCTCCAGGCGGATGTCGATCACCAGCGAGGTGCCGTCGATGCTGCTGGCCTGCAGCAGGCGCGTGAGCTCCGCGGTGTACCCATCCTGGGCAAGGGTCCGCGGCGCCTGCGAGATGAACAGGCGCACCGGCCGGCTCTCCGCACGCCGCCGCTGCAGCAGGCCCAGCGCCTGCTCCAGCACCCAGCGATCGATCTTCGGCAACAGGCCCGCGCCTTCCGCCACCGGCAGGAATTCGCCGGCCAGGCGTTCCTGGCCGGTGCGGTCGCGTAGCCGGAGCAGGACCTGGAACTGGGCCTGGTCGCCGCCGGCCACCGCCACCACGGGCTGGAAGGCCAGTTGCAGGCCGTCGCCGGCCAGCGCCGCGCGCAGGTCGGCGAGCACGCCGCCTCCCTCCTCGGGGGTGGCCGGAGGCACGTAGGCGGCGACGCCGACCGGGTCGGTGCGTGCATCGCGGGCGGCATCCTCCGCCGCGGCGAGGACCGCGCCGGTGTCGGCGAAGGCATGCGCGAGCGACGCATGCCCCACCGTGGCCCGCAGGCGCAGGGTCTCGTCGTCGGCGCGGAAGTCGCGGTAGCCGATCCCGTCGCGCACCCCGCGCGCGAGCGCGGCGAGCGCCCGGGCTTCGCCATCCGGGGCCAGGACCAGGAAGGCGTTGTCGCTGAGGCGCGCGGCGGGATGCGGATCGGCCACGCTGCCCAGGTGCCTGCCCGCTTCGTTCATCAGCGACTCGAAGCCTGCGTAGCCGAAGCGGTTGCGCAGGGCCGCGGCATTGCCGATCTCGACCAGCAGCACGGCGCCGCGCCCGTCCGGGAGCGATGCGGCCAGCTTCTGCATCAGCGCCGGGCGGGTGAACAGCCCGGTCACCGGATGCCGCTCGGGTTCGGCGGCCACCACCGTCCGGCTCGCCGCCGCGCGCGCGCGGCGGACCCGGCTCTGCACGGCCGCGATGAGGTGGCGCGGGCGGACCGGCTTGAGGATGTAGTCGTCGGCGCCGAGTTCGAGCACCTCGAGCTGGCGTTCCGGGTCCTGGTCGCCGGTCAGGAACACCACCGGCACCTGTTCGAAGCGGGGATGCTCGCGGATGCGGGTGGTGAGCACGGTCCCGCTGATGCCCGGCAGGTGCAGGTCCATCAGGACCAGGTCCGGGTCGAAGCGCTCCATCGCCGCCATCACCTGTTCCGGCTGCGCGATGACTTCCGGGCGCATGCCCGCGCCGCGCAGGATGGCCTCGGCGAACAGCGCCTGGCTGCGGTCGTCCTCGACGATCAGGACCCGGTAGGGATCGGCGGTGTCGACGGGGCTGGTGGCGGACTGCATGGACGGTGGCTCCTGGAGGCGGGATGTCGCGGCGTGCGTGCCGGTGGGCGGTGCGACCCATCGGCAGGTTGCCACCGGCGTCGGCGGCACGGGAACCGGCGCGTCGCCTGCAGCGCACCGGCCGGGGTTGCGACCGCATGGCTGCGCGTCGGTTCCATTCCGTGCGGCAGGGCGCGCGGGCCCGACGATCCCCCGGCCGCCGGGCGCGACGGGAATGCGCGAAGGCCGCGGAGACGGCCATCGACGCTGGCGCTGCGCGAGCGCAAGCGCGTCGTCTGCCCGGCGCTGCCGGCATGGATGGCGGACATGCCCATCGATCCCCCCGTGGACGCCTTCCGCTGAGGGCATCCATCACCATGATTCTGACGGAAAAACCGGCCGGGTGCGGTCACCGGGCGCGGGTTCAACCGGCCCCGGGCCTCGGCGCGCGCCGGAACAGCTTGCGCCACAGCCACCACACGCCCAGCGCGAAGGCGACGCTGATCGCCACCACCAGCGCCAGCGCGATCCAAGGATGGCTGAACGCCAGGGCCAGCCCGCCGACCACGGCGACGTCCTCGGTGACCGAGGCGGTCCAGTTGCTGACCGGCTCCGGCGAGGTGTTGAGCAGGGCGCGCGATCCGGCCTTCACCAGGTGCGAAGTGAGCGCGACCCCTGCGCCGGTCGCCAGCATCCCGGCCCCGAGCTGGCCGTCCGGCGACATCGCGGCGGCGGCCAGGAACGCGCCGGCGGGGATCCGCAGCAGGGTGTGCAACAGGTCCCAGACCGAATCCACGCCCGGGATCTTGTCGGCGAAGAACTCCGCTGCGGCGAGCGCGCCGGACACCCCGAGCACCCACGGCGACTGCGTGGCCTGCAGCGCCTCCGGCAGCGGCAACCAGCCGAAGAAGCCGGCGATGCCGACCCCGAACACGGTGAGATACACGCGGATGCCGGCGAGCCACGCCAGCAGCACGCCGATGGCGAACAGGTGGGCTTGGTCCATCGCGGCGTCGCTCCCCGCGCCGGCAGCGGCGCATGCGGCCCGAGTCTATACGGCGGTGCGGCTTGACGCAGGCTGAAAAGCGCGGCCTTATCGGGGCGATGTCGATCGAGCACCCGCCCGCCAAGATGCGCGACAGCGGCCATCCGCGGATGGCGTTGTGGCTGCTGGTGCTGGGCGCGGTGCTGCTGGGCGGCTGGGGCGCGTGGCGCACCTTCGCGCCGCAGCCGGGCAACGCGCGCGAGCGCATCGCCGAGCAGCAGGCGCGGATCGAGGCGCTGGAGCAGGAAGTGGCCACGCTGTCGCGCTCCGACCAGATCAGCCGGCAGGCCAACGCCGACCTGCAGGGCACGCTGGCCGAGCGCGACGAGGAAATCGCCGGGCTGCGCGCCGATATCGCCTTCTACGAACGCTTCGTCGGCGCGACCGGGCAGCGCCACGGCCTGGGCGTGCACGAGCTCAAGCTGTCCGCGCAACGCGACCCGCAGCTCTGGCATTTCGTCGCCACCCTCACCCAGAACCTGAACCGCGGCGCGGTCAACCGCGGCCGCCTGACCCTGTCGGTGGAGGCCAGCGACGGCGGGCGCATGCGCCGGCTGGACTGGGGCACGCTGCGCCAGCAACAGGCCGCGCCCGGGGTGGAGTACTCGTTCAAGTACTTCCAGCAGGTCGAGGGCGACATCGTCCTGCCGCCGGGGGTGAAGCCGGTGCGGGTGATCGCGCGGCTGGTGCCGGCCTCCGGCGCGCCGCTGGAGCAGGGCTTCACCTGGGGCGAGGCCACCGCCGCCGGGCCCGCGCCCTGACCCCGCGCGGTTGAATGCCCGGGCCGCGCGCCCCATCCTGTGCGCATGGACATCCAGACTTCCGCGCCGGCCGCAGGCGCCCCGATGCCGCCTGCCGCGCCGCTGCAATTCACCGCCGCCGCCGCCGCCAAGGTTCGCGAGCTGATCGCCGAAGAGGGCAATGCCGCGCTCAAGCTGCGCGTGTACATCCAGGGCGGCGGATGCTCCGGCTTCCAGTACGGCTTCGAGTTCGACGAGGGCCAGAACGAGGACGACCTCGCCATCGTCACCGACGGCGTGACCCTGCTGGTCGATCCGCTCAGCCTGCAGTACCTGATGGACGCGACCGTCGACTACACCGAGTCGCTGACCGGCGCGCAGTTCGTGATCCGCAACCCGAACGCCAAGACCACCTGCGGCTGCGGCAGCAGCTTCACGGTCTGAGCGATGCCGGCGCGGCTGGGCGGCATGGCGTGGCCGATGACGCGCGGGGCCGCGTGAGCGCCGCCTCGCCGTTCGCCTTCGTCGATGGCGCGCTCGACCGCGCCGACCATCTGCGCGACGACCCGGATGCGCTGGCCGCGCTGTGGCCCGGCGCCCGGCTGGTGGTGCTGGATGCCGACGGCAAGGCGCTGGCCGACGACGACCTGCAACCGCTGCACGCGACCGGCGCCGATGTCGGCGGCGGTCCCGGCGTCGCGACCTTCCTCGGGCTGGACCCAAGCGGCCATGCCTGGTGCTATGCCGAGGCCGCGACGCTCGCGTTCGACGCGCCGCGCCGGATCGACCTGCCGGGCGTAGGCATAGGCGAGGCGGGTCAGGACGCGACCCATCAGCCCCCCGGGAAAGGGTGCGATCGGCGTCCAGATGTTTTCCCCGTCCAGCGCCTTTTCGCCGAGGGTCTTCAGGTCGGCCGGGGCCTGCGACGCGATTGCCTGATGCGTCAGGGCGATCAGATCGGTCCAGCGATGACGATGCTCGCGATAGTCCGGGGCGGGGCGTTCCGTGCGGCGTTTCATTGTGCATCACCACGGGCCGGGGCAGGCTCATACCGTTGAGGCCCGCGAAGGTGTGGCGGATAGAAGTCGACGGCCGTGACCGCGCCTTCAGTCCAGGCCACGATCCGCTCAAGGGCCGCCTCGCGCGGGACGGTCCGGCCTGGATCGCCGAACGGCTTGCACCAGTTGGTGATGCTTTGTTCGGAGGTCCCGAGAGCGTCGGCGGCGGCGGCGTTGCCGATGCTGCGCTCAAACAGCCAAGAGGCTAGTTTGGGCCGCGCGACGGGCGTCGGAGGGGATTGCATGGCTGCGTCCTGAATGGCGAACGCAGGCCAAACACAAGTGATTTGCTGGACAAGGCAAATGTTTTCTTGTCTTACTCCCAATAATGTTGGCCCTCGCGCGACCAGCCAAGGTTTTGCACCCTCCGTTCATGGCGGACGAAATCCTTGGCGCGCCTGACGACGACGCCGAAATGAAAGCTTTGGGAGAGGCGCTGAAGGCGCTTCGTCTGCGCTCGGGCATGACCCAGGCGGAGGCGGCCGAGGCCATGGGGCTGAGTTCCGGCGAAGCTTGGCGCGTTTATGAGATCGGCAAGTCGCCCGGCATCTTCAAGCCGGGGATCCAGTTCAAGCTGGCCCATGCCGTCAAGGGAACGCTCGCCGACCTGCTGACGGAACGGGACCTCATTACGGGGCGCGCTATCCAGCGCTTTCCTGCTGCTGCGAACGATCCGTTCATGGGCGGCGATCGGTCAGAGCTGCCGATCCGAGATCGCATCCAGGCAGGCGCTTGGCTTCTGGCTGACGACACGACCCAGACCTTCCGCACCTTCCCGGCCGCCCGCGACGGGCGCTATCCGGGCGCGAACCAGTGGATTTCAGAAGTCACTGGCGACAGCATGAACCTCTTGAGCATCTTCGACGGGGACTTCGTCCATTGCGTCGATGCTGGGGACATCGGCTATCACCCGAGGCACGGCGACATTGTCGAGGTCGAGCGCCTGCGCAACGGCGGGTCTGAGCGGGAACTGACGCTGAAGCAGATCGAAATGACGGCGGAAGGCTTCGTCCTGTCGCCGCGATCGACGAACCCGCGCTGGAAAGAGCCGCTGCGCCTGAGCGATGGCGTATCCGAAGGTGACGAGTTCGAGGTGCGCATCCGCGCCCTGGTCGTCACCACGATGCGGCGCCTTTGACCTAGAAGCGCGCGGCCGGAAACCCGCTAAACGAACCCGGTTCGCATTGCCCCTTCGTTTCCATGAAGCGAGGCAGGGGCCGCGTCTCGATCGACACTAGCCGATGTTCGCCGGTCAGACGGGAGACGGCGTTCTCCAGCGTCCGCCGTTGACGCGGAGTGTCGACTTCGTCCTTGGCGAAAACGATCCGATCCGGAGCGGCTTCTGCGATTTCGAAGGTCCGTTCGCAGGCATCCCAGCACCAGCGCCCGGCGTCCAGATCGACGCGGATCCGGTATTCGTGGGCGACGGCCGCGGCCTCCAGCCCCATTTGTCGGGTCCCTGAACAGATCAGGTCGAACTTCGTCGCCGTCTGCGCCTGCGCGCCAGCTGACGCCGCGAATGCCAGGGCCAAGCAGCCGAAGAGTGCCGATTTGCGCATCAAAGTCTCCCGATAGGCGATCATCCATGAACTTTTTTAGGGGTCAACGCGGCGAAAACCCCCATGGAGACAAGGGAACGCTGGGAGGGGTGCAACAAAATCTCTGCGCCAATCCAAGAAACGCTTGACCTCACAAACAAACACTTGTGTTCTCCGGTCGTCGCCCGCGTCGGGCGATCGGAGCCGGTCCGACTTCCCCCACCCCCACCCGGCTCCCGATTGATGCTGTAGCCCCCAGCATCGGCCCG
>JAFLEB010000199.1 GCA_017302075.1 Lysobacterales bacterium | reverse complement strand
CGGACCGCTGCGCTCGCCACGGCCACGGCCGCCGCCACCGCTGCGCCCACCGCCGCGCTTGGCGTCCTCGGCAGCGCGCGCCTCGCGCACTTCCTTGAAGATCTCGCTGATGCTCTCGCCGTCCTCGGCGACCGCTTCCACGCCCTCGCGCGGCTTGCGTGGCAGCGCCGTCAGCAGTTCCTGGGTCACCGGTTCGGAGGGGATCTTCTGCTCGATGTAGGCCTCGATGTCGGGCAGCGACATCGCGTAGCGCTCGCAGGCGAAGCTGATCGCGTCGCCCTCCGCGCCGAGGCGCGCGGTGCGGCCGATGCGATGCACGTAGTCCTCGGCATCGAACGGCAGGTCGTAGTTGTAGACGTGGCTCACGCCGTCGATGTGCAGGCCGCGCGCGGCGACGTCGGTGGCCACCAGCAGTTCGAGCTGGCCGGCCTGGAACTTCTTCAGCAGCGATTCGCGCTTCTTCTGCGGCACGTCGCCGCTGAGCACGCCGACCCGGTAGCCGGCGCGGTCCAGCGCGCGGGCGACGCGCTCGACGAACGCCTTGGTGTTGACGAACACCATGGTGCGCGCGCCTTCGCTGCGCGACAGCAGGCCCAGCAGCAACGGGATCTTCTCGTCGTCGGCCGGGTAGTAGAGCTTCTGGCGAACGCGCGCGGCGGTCACGGTCTCCGCCTCCACCACCAGCTTCTCCGGCTCGTTCATGTGCTCGTAGGCGAGCTCGAGCACGCGGTGGCTGAGGGTGGCCGAGAACAGCAGGGTCTGGCGGGTGGTGCGCTCCGGCATCCGCCGCAGCAGGAAGCGGATGTCCTTGATGAAGCCGAGGTCGAACATGCGGTCGGCCTCGTCCAGCACGCACATCTCGCAGGCATGCAGCGACACCACGCGGTGCTGCTTGACGTAGTCGATCAGCCGCCCGGGGGTGGCGATGATCACGTCGGCGCCGGCCTGCAGCAGCGCGCGCTGCTTGTCGTAGTCCACGCCGCCGTAGACCAGCGCGAACTTCAGGCCGAGGTCGGAGGCGAACTTCACCGCGTCCTTGTGGATCTGGATCGCCAGCTCGCGGGTCGGCGCCAGGATCAGCGCGCGCGGATCCTCCGGCTTGCGGTCGGCCAGCGCCGGGCGCTTGAGCAGGCGGTCGATCACCGCGACCAGGAAGGCGAGGGTCTTGCCGGTGCCGGTCTGCGCCTGGCCGGCGACATCGCGGCCATTCAGGGCCAGCGGCAGGGTCAGCGCCTGGATCGGGGTGCAGCGGGTGAAGCCGGCGGCTTCCAGCCCGGCGAGCAGGGCCGGATGCAGGTCGAAGGAGGAAAAGGTGACGTCGGTCAGGGGCTTGTCGGACACGGAGGCGTTCCTGTCGGGCAGCGGCCCGGCGCGTCGGCCGGGCGGCTTGCGTGTACGGGGGCAGCCGCGCAGACTGCCGGGAAGGAGTCCGGGGCTGGTCGTTCCCGGCACGGCGTCGCGCTTGCAAAAGCCGCGACGCATCCCCATCAGTCTAGCATTCCCGGGCCCGGCGACCGATCCGGCCGCCTTCGCCCCCCTTTCCCGGAGCCCCCCATGAGCGATTCCGTGCTGCACGCCACCGATGCCGATTTCGACAGCCACGTCCTGCAATCCGACGTGCCGGTGCTGGTCGATTTCTGGGCGCCCTGGTGCGGCCCCTGCAAGATGATCGCGCCCGCCCTGGACCAACTGGCGGGCGAATACGCCGGCAAGGCCAAGGTCGTGAAGGTCGACGTCGACCAGAACCCGGCCACCGCGATGAAGTTCCGCGTGCGCTCGATCCCGATGCTGCTGGTGTTCAAGGACGGCCAGATCCATGGCCAGCAGATCGGCGCGGTGGGCAAGGCCCAGCTCGCACAGTTGATCGACAAGGCGCTCTGACCCCGCCTTCGCCGGCCCCGTCAGCGGGGCCGGCACGCGTCCCGGCGGGCCGTCGCTGAACCCCGCCGCCGCGCCCAGTTGCGCGCAACGCCGCGCCAGTGCTAGTTTCCCGCTGAACCCGGCGCCGTGACACCGCCCCTCGGGCGCGCCGCACCCCGACTGATCCACTCCCGACGATCCCGCCCGCAGCCTGCGGGCGCTCGCAACGCAAGCGAGGTTTTCCCCTTGTCAGACCCGACCAACGACGCCGGCGAAGTCGCCGAGAAGCGCGTGCGCAAGACCCGCGTGGCCAAGCCCAAGGATGCGCTGGCGATCCCGCCGCTGCAGGGGCCTGCGGGCTGGATCCTGTGCGTGGCGCTGTTCATTGCCGGCATCCCGCTGTGCGGTGCCAGTGCACGCCGCCTGGGCGTGCACGACCATCCGGGCATCGTCCTCGACGAGGTCGTGGCCATGCTGGCCGTGCTGCAGGTCACGCCGCGCGAGCCGCTGTGGTTCGCGGCCGCGTTCGCGCTGTTCCGGCTCTTTGACATCTGGAAGCCCTGGCCGATTCGCGAGATCGATCACAGAACCCCCGGCGGCGCGGGAATTATGCTCGATGACGCAATGGCGGCCGTCTACGCCGCCGGGCTCGTGAAGGGCAGTGGGCTCCTGTTCTTCGCGTCCTGACCCGCGCGGGTGCCGGGCCGGGTGCCATGGCGGGCCCTGCAGGTTCCCGTCCCATGGTCCATGCCGCGAAGCCCGGTACCGCTGCCGCCGTACCGCAGAAGATCGGCAAGTACCTCATCGTCAATGAGGTCGGCCACGGCACCACGGGCACCGTCTACCTCGCGCACGATCCCTATTTCCGCCGCGACGTCGCCATCAAGGTGTACAGCGTCGTGGCCGACGATGATCCCCAGCGGGCGCGCATCGCGCGCAAGATGTTCTTCAACGAGGCGCGGATGGTCGGGATGCTTCAGCACCCTAACATCCTCCCGATCTTCGACGCCGGCGAGGAGGACGGGAAGTACTACGTCGTCATGGAGCACGTCCAGCGGGCCCGTACGCTCGAGGCCTACTGCCGTCCCGACAACCTGCTGCACCTCGAGGACGTCGTCAAGATAGTCTTCAAGAGTGCCAAGGCGCTCCACTACGCCCACAAGCGCGGCGTCATCCACCGCGACGTCAAGCCGAGCAACATCATGCTCACGAATGACAACGACGTCCGGATCATCGACTTCGGCATTGCGCTGCTGAAGGACGCTGACATCTCGAAGATCGAGGGCATCGCCGGATCACCGAGCTACATGTCGCCCGAGCAGGTCCAGGGCCAGGACCTGACGGCCGCCTCCGACCTGTACTCGCTCGGTGCGGTCATGTACGAACTGCTGACCGGATTCCGCCCGTTCCGCGCCAGTTCCCTCGCCAAGCTGCTGAACCAGATCGTCTACTCGACGCCTCCCCCGATCCACACGCTCCGGGTCGGTGTACCCGAGGAGCTCGAGGAGATCGTCGTCGCGGCCCTGCAGAAG
>JAFLEB010000198.1 GCA_017302075.1 Lysobacterales bacterium | reverse complement strand
GAGCAGGCTCGAGGCGCCAGTGCCGCCGGCCTCCGGCCCACGGGGCGCGCTGCGGGTGCTGGACGCGCTCGCGCGCTGGTACGCCACGCGGCCGGACGAGGATGCCGGGCTCGGCATCGCCCTCGACCATGCGAGCCGGTTGCTGCGCCCGGGGTCGCGACTGGTGCTGCTGGCCGACACCGCCAGCATCGACCAAGTGCCGAAGGCCCGTTGGTCGGGCCTGGCCCTGCACCACGAGGTGCATGCGGTCCTGCTGACGGATCCGCTGGAACTGGCGCCGCCCGCGGCACGCCTGCCCTTCCGCGGGGGCGACGGGGAGCGGGTCGAACTGTCGCTGGATGCCGCCAATGTGCGCCAGCGCTGGCGCGGCGAATTCGGGGCCCGCCTGGATGCGTCGCTGGCCCTGCTCCAGGGCTGCGGCGTGCGCGCGATGGCCCTGTCCTGTGCGGATCCCAGCGAGGCCTGGCTGCCGCTGCTCGACCAGCCGAAGGGTCGCGCGCGATGAACGACGCGCCGCTGCAGTTGCTCGACGTGCATGCGGGTACGCCGCCACCGTGGTGGCCGCTCGCGCCCGGCTGGTGGCTGCTCGCCGCGCTGCTGTTCGCGGCATTTACCGGGTGGGGATGGCATGCCCTGCGCCGCAGGCGTCATCGCGCCAAGATGTTGCGCATGTTCGATGCGGCCATCGCCGGCGCATCGACGCCACAAGCGCAGGTGGCGGCGATGTCGGAATTGCTGCGGCGTGCGGCCCGCCGCGTGCAACCCGGTGCCGAAGCCCTGGATGGCGACGCGTGGCTGGCGGCCTTGGACGCCGGCCTGCCGGAGCCGGTCTTCGGCGACGGCCCCGGGCGCCTGCTGCTGGACGGCGGCTACCGTCGCGAACTCGCGCCAGCGCAAGTCGAGGCCTTGCGGGTGGTTGCGCGCCTGCGCTTCGCCAGCTGGATGTCGCCGCCATGACCGGCCTGCGCGACTGGCTCGGCGTCGATGGGTTCGCCTGGCCCTGGGCCTTGCTGGCCCTGCTGCTGCCGTTGCTGGTGCGGCTGCTGGTGCCTGCGCCGACGTCCCGCGAGCGCGCCTTGCGCGTGCCGTGGGGCGAGCGGCTGCGCCGCATCGCGGGGAGCGGTCAGGTGGGAGCGGTCGCCAGGGGATTCCCGTGGCTCGCCTTCGTCGCCTGGTGCCTGCTGTGCGTGGCCGCCGCGCGCCCGCAGCAGCTCGGCGCGCCGGTCGCCCCGCCGCAGGTGGGGCGCGACCTGATGCTGGCGGTCGACCTGTCTGCCAGCATGGGCGAGGAGGACATGGAACTCGGCGGACGCCTCGTCGACCGCCTCACCGCCGCGAAGGCGGTGCTCGCGGATTTCCTCGACCGGCGCGTGGGCGACCGCGTCGGCCTGATCGTGTTCGGCGATCGCGCGTATGCATTGACGCCGTTGACCCTCGACCGCGACAGCGTGCGCGAGCAGCTCGCCGGCAGCGTGGTCGCGCTTGCCGGGCGCGCGACCGCGATCGGCGATGCCATCGCGCTGGCGACCAAGCGCCTGCAACGGCAACCGGCGGGCGAGCGGGTGCTGATCCTGCTCACCGACGGCGTGAACACCGCCGGTACCCTGGACCCGCAGAAGGCCGCCGAGATCGCGCGCGACAACGGCATCCGCGTGCATGCGATCGCCTTCGGCGGCGCGGGTGGTGCGCTCTCGGTGCTGGGGTTCCAGCTGCCGATGGGCGGCGACGAGGTGGACGAGGCCGGCCTGAAGCGGATCGCGGCGACCACCGGTGGCCGGTTCTTCCGCGCCCGCGACACCGAGGCGCTGGCCGGCATCTATGCCGAGATCGATCGGCTGGAGCCCATCGCGCGGCAGGGCGCGGCGGTGCGCCCGCGCCTCGAACGCTATCCGTGGCCGCTCGGCGCGGCACTGCTGGTCGGCCTGCTCGCGTTCGCGGCGGGGCGGCGTCGATGAACGCGATGTTCGAGGCCCTGTCGCAGCTGCATGTCCTACGCCCGTGGTGGCTGTTGGGCCTGCTCGCGCTGCCGCTGCTCGCCTGGGGCCTGCGGCGCGCGGCACGCCAGCGTCAGGGCTGGCGGCAGGTGGTGGATGCGCACCTGTTGCCGCACCTGCTCGAAGGCCAGGCCGACCGCCAGGCCATGCGGCCATGGGGCCGCTGGTCAGCGCTGGCGGCGCTCGCCTTGGCGCTCGTCGCGATGGCCGGCCCGAGCCTGCGCCAGGAGGCGATCCCGCTGTGGCAGGCACGGCAGCCGCTAGTGGTGGCGCTGGACCTGTCGTTCGCCACGCTGGCCCGCGACTTGCCGCCCTCGCGGCTCGCGCAGGCGCGCGCCAAGCTCGCGACGCTGTTGCGGGAACGCAGCGGCGGGCAGGTGGCGCTGGTCGCGTTCGCCGAGGATGCCTACACGGTCGCCCCGCTGACCGACGACGCCGGCAACGTGGCGCTGTTCCTGGATGCGCTGGCGCCGGACGTGATGCCGGCCGATGGCCACCGCGCCGACCGCGCGATCGCCTGGTCCGCGCGGTTGTTGCGGCAGGGCGGCTTCCAGCGAGGCCGTATCCTGGTCATGACCGACCGCGCCGATGCGGATGCCTTCGCCGAGGCGGCCCGCGCCCGCGCCAGCGGCTACGCGGTGTCGGTGCTCGGCGTCGGCAGCCCGCGCGGCGGCGTGTTCGAATCGCCGGCCGGGGTGGGTGATGCGCGCCTCGATGCCGATGCCTTGCAGCGCCTCGCCGCTTCCGGTGGCGGCGACTACCGCGCGCTGGTGCCCGGCGACGACGACCTGCGCGCGCTGGGCGTGCTGGCGCCGGCCGCGGGCGATGCCGAGGCCGCGCAGGGCGAGCAACGCCGCAGCTGGCGCGACGACGGCTACTGGCTGTTGCCGCTGGTGATGCTGCTCGCCTTGCCGCTGTTCCGCCGCGGTGGCGGCTTGGCGCTGTGCCTGCTGCTGGCCCTGGGCATGCCGATGGCGCCGGTGCAGGCGCAATCGCCGTCGCAAGCCGATGGCGGCTGGTGGCGTCGCGCCGACCAGCAGGCGTATGCGCGCATGCAGTCGGGGATCGCCGATTACCGCAAGGGCGATTACCAGGCGGCGATCGACAAGTTCGCCGGCAATCCCAGCGCCGACGGCCAGTACAACCTCGGCAATGCCTTGGCCAAGGCCGGGCGCTACGACGAGGCCATCGCCGCCTACGACCGTGCATTGCAGGCGCGCCCCGGCATGGCCGACGCGAAGAGCAACCGCGCCATCGTCGAGGCGGCGCGCAAGCGCAAGCCGCCGCCGGGCGGCCAGCAGCCGAAGCAACGCGACCCGGGCCAACCGCAGGGCCAGCAGGCGCCGCAGCCCGGCCAGTCGCCGTCGCAGGACACCCCCCGGGACGGCGAGGACCAGGCGAAGGCATCG
>JAFLEB010000197.1 GCA_017302075.1 Lysobacterales bacterium | reverse complement strand
ATCGCGGCGCGCGCAGCGGGGTCGCGGCCGGCGACGCGCGGGAACGCGGCCGGATCGATCCCGCGCGGGATCACCCGCAAGCACCGTGGATCGGTGGCCGGGTAATGGCGCAGCACGTGCGCGCGCACGCTCTGCGAAACGCAGACCACCCGCTCGCCACAGGCCATGATCGCGCTGTAGCGCGACGGGGAATTCAGCCCGTGCACGGTGGTCACGAAGCGTGGGCGCGCCGCCTCCGGCATCCCGCGCAGCGCGAGCCAGCCCAGCCACGCCGGCAGCCGCGATCGCGCGTGCACGATGTCCGTGCCGCGCTCGCGGAACAGCCGGCGCAAGGCCGGGACATGGCGCAGCGACAACGGCGACTTGCGGCCGATGTCGAGGCGGATGTGTTCGGCGCCCGCGGCCTCCAGCGGCGCCTGCAGGCGCCCGCCGGCGGACACCACGATCGCGCGATGCCCGGCGCGCACCAGCGCGTCGGCGATCTCCAGGGTGGATTGCTCGACGCCACCGGCATCCAGGGCCGGCAGCAATTGCACAACCGTCAGCCGGCGCATCGCCCGCGCCGACGGATCAGTCGACGAGGACGTAGGTCGCGCCGCAGTACGGGCACTGCGAGGTGCCGCCCTCGGCCTCGATCGGCAGGTACACGCGCGGATGCGAATTCCACAACGCCATCGACGGCTGCGGGCAGCTCAGCGGCAGGTCCGCGCGACGCACCTCGTACCGTTGCTGGGCATTGGCCGGCGAGGACGCGGCGGGGACAGGCTGGTTCATGGCGATGCTGCGCGGTGGCGGGAACCGCGGCAGTTTACCGTAGGACATTGCCGCCATCCCGGCTTTCGCCGCGATGACACGCCTAGCGCGGCAGGTCGAACAGCAGCACGTCGCTGGCGTCGGCGATGCCGCGCAGGGCCAGCTCGCCGGCTTCGTCCGCGAAGCCCAGCGCATCGCCCGCCCTCAGCACGCGCTCGCCGGCCTGCACCTCGCCGGCGGCGACATGCAGCCAGTGCAGCCGGTCCGCCGCGAGCGGGGCGGCCAGCGCATCGCCGGCCTGCAGGCGGGTCGCCAGCAGGCGCGCCTGCTGGCGGATCGCGATCGAACCGTCCGCGCCATCCGGGGACACCAGCGTGGCCCAGCGGCCACGCCGCGCCGCGGGATCGAAATGGCGCTGGTCGTACGCCGGTTGCGCATTCAGCCGGTCGGGCTGGATCCAGAGCTGCAGGAAATGCACCGGCTCGGCATCCGAGCCGTTGTACTCGCTGTGCTCGATGCCGTGGCCGGCGCTCATCCATTGCACGTCGCCCGCGCGCACCAAGCCCTCGTGGCCGGCGCTGTCGCGATGCGCGAGCGCACCCGCCAGCACCACGCTCACGATTTCCATGTTGGCGTGGCGATGCGGGGCGAAACCGCCGCCCGGGGCGACGGTGTCGTCGTTGATCACCCGCAGCGGGCCGAAGCCCATCCACGCCGGGTCGTGGTAGTGCCCGAACGAGAACGTGTGGCGGCTGCGCAGCCAGCCCAGCGAGACTTCGCCGCGCTGGCCCGCAGGGCGTTCGACGACCATGGCGCGCCCTTACTTCGCCGCCGAGGCTTCGGTGGTGATGCGCAGGGTGATCTCGTCGCCGACGTTCGGCACGTAGGCGCCGACCCCGAACTCGCTGCGCTTGATCGTGGTGGTGGCGTCGAAGCCGACCGTCGGGCGCTTGGTCATCGGATGGTCGCCGGCCTTGTTGAGCTGGGCCGCCAGCACCACCGGGCGGGTCGTGCCCTTGACCGTCAGGTCGCCGGTGATGCGCAACTTGCCGCCGCCGAGGTCCTCGACCTTGGTGCTCTTGAAGGTGATCGCCGGGAACTTCTCGGCGTCGAAGAAATCCGCGCTCTTCAGGTGAGCGTCGAGCTTCGGCACGAAGCTGTCGAGCCCCGACAGCGGCAGGGTCACCTCGACGCTGGACTTGGCGACGTCCTTCTCGTCGTAGACCAGGGTGCCGTCGACCGCGCCGAACTGCGCGCTGGGATGCGAGAAGCCGAAGTGGCTCCAGCTGGCGAGCACGTTGGTATGGGTCGGATCCAGCTTGTACGACACGCCGGCGGCGAAGGCATTGGCGCTGGCGGCGACGAGGGCGGCGGTGAGCAGCAGCTTCTTGAACATGGGGAGCTCCGTGGATGCGATGCGGGTGTCAGAGGATGCGGCAGGCTTCGTCGAAGCCCAGGCGCGGGGAACGCGGGAAGATGCTGGCCGGGTCGCCCTGGCCGAGGTTGACCAGGATGTTGGAGCGGATCGCGGTGCCGGCGAAGAACGCGGCGTCGACCTTGGCGTTGTCGAAGCCGGACATCGGCCCGCAGTCCAGGCCCAGCGAGCGCGCCGCCAGGATCAGGTAGGCGGTCTGCAGGCTGCTGCTGCGCATCGCCACCCAGGCCAGGTTGGCCTCGTCGCGGTGCTCGAACCAGGCCTTGGCATCGGTGTGCGGGAACAGCACCGGCAGCTTGTCGTAGAAGCGCATGTCGTAGCCGACGATCGCCACGCACGGCGCCGCCATCGTCTTCTGGTAGTTACCCTCGCTCAGGGCCGGGCCGAGCTTGGCCTTGGCCTCGTCCGACTTCACGAACACGATCCGCGCCGGGGTGGTGTTGGCCTCGGTCGGGCCGAACTTCAGCAGGTCGTACAACTGGTGCAGGGTCTCGTCGGAGACCTCGCCGGAGAACGCGTTGTAGGTGCGCGCGGTGCGGAACAACTGGTCGAGCGCGGGGTCGGGCAGCGGGTGCGACATCGGGGCCTCGGGTGCGATGCTTCGGAAGGCGCCCAGTGTAGAGTTCCACGGGTGAAGCCAAAGCATCGCGACCGGAACGGATCGATCACAACCATGGAACGACCCGCCTGAGCCCGCCGGAGGCCACCTGGGCCCTGCACGACGGCCGCGCCGGCAACGCGCGGCAGGCATTCGCGCTTGCGTGCGCGCTGGATCCCGCCGCCCGCGACATGCACCTGCAGCCGGACCTGCTGGCGCGCTGGCTGGCGCCACGCACCTGGCCGGGCCTGTCGGCGCCGTTCGGCCCCGGGTTCCGCGCCGACTGCGCATCGCCGCCTGCATTCGCCATCGGCTGCGGCCGGCAGGCGGCCCTCGCCACCCGCCTGTTGCGCGAGCACGGCAGCCGGGTCGTACAACTCCTCGACCCGCGCATCGACCCGCGCCACTGGGACCTGGTGGTCGCGCCCCGGCACGATGAGCTGCATGGCGACAACGTCCTGACCACCCTGGGCAGCCTGCACCCGGTCGACGATGCCTGGCTGGCCCGCGAGGCCGCGCGCTGGCCCGCGCTCGCGACCCTGCCATCGCCGCGGATCGTGCTGCTGGTCGGTGGCCCGACCCGGCATGCCCCGCTGGC
>JAFLEB010000196.1 GCA_017302075.1 Lysobacterales bacterium | reverse complement strand
CCCGCGCCGAGGCCCTTGGTGACGTTGCCGCCGAGCTGCAGCTGCAGCTTCGCGCCGCAGTTCTTGATCGCCTGCGCGTCGGTGTTGGCGGTGATGAACTCCACGCCGTCCACGCTGCTGTTGACCATGTGCGCGACGGCGTTGCCGCCGCCGCCGCCCACGCCGACCACCTTGATCACCGCGTTGGGTGCCACTTTCTCGATCAGTTCGAAATGCGCCATGTCCGTGTCCTCTTGTTATTGGTGTGTTGTGTGGTGGTGCCGCCCGTTCGCCCGCCTTGCCGCCCGCCTCCCGCCAGCGCGCCTTCGCGCCGGCGCCGTCGCTCAGAAGGACCCGCTGTACCAGTCCTTCAATTTCTTCAGGAACCCGCCCGCGCGCCCGGCCGGGAGCACCGACCGCCGCGGGCTTTCGATCTGGCTGCCCATCAGCAGCAGGCCGACGCCGGTGGCGTGCACCGGGTTGCCGACCACTTCGCCGAGGCCGGTCACGTGCTGCGGGATGCCGATGCGCACCGGCATCTGCAGCATCTCCTCGGCCAGCTCGACCACGCCTTCCATCTTCGAGGCGCCGCCGGTGAGCACCATGCCCGCGCGCACCAGTTGCTCGAAGCCCGAGCGACGCAGTTCCGCCTGCACCATCTCGAAGATCTCCTCGTAGCGGGCCTGCACCGCCTGCGCCAGCGCGTGGCGTGGCATCCGCCGCGGCGGGCGGTCGCCGACGCTGGGCACCTGGATGCTTTCCTCGGCGCGCGCCAGCTGGGCCAGCGCGCAGGCGTAGCGGACCTTGATCTGCTCGGCCTCCGGGGTGGGCGTGCGCAGCATGTGCGCGATGTCCTCGGTCACCTTGTCGCCGGCCACCGGCAGCGACGCCGTGTGGCAGATCGCACCGTGCACGAACACCGCGATGTCGGTGGTGCCGGCGCCGATGTCGACCAGCACCACGCCCAGTTCCTTCTCGTCGCCGGTCAGCACCGCGGTGCTCGACGCCAGCGACGACAGCACCAAGTCGTCCACCTGCAGGCCGCAGCGCTGCACGCACTTGCTGATGTTGGCGGCGGCCGACTGCGCGCACACCACCAGGTGCGCGTGCACCTCCAGGCGCACGCCGGTCATGCCGACCGGGTTGCGGATGCCTTCCTGCGAATCGTCCAGCACGTAGTCGCGCGGGATCGCGTGCAGGATCCGCTGGTCGGCCGGGATCGCCACCGCCTTGGCGGCCTCCAGCACGCGGTCGAGGTCGCCGTAGGTAACCTCGCCGTCGCGGATCGGGGCGATGCCCTGCGAGTTGCGGCACTGCACGTGGTTGCCGCTGATCGAGGCGTACACGCTGCGCACCTCGCAGCCGGCCATCAGCTCGGCCTCCTCGACCGCGCGCTGGATCGACTGCACGGTGGAGTCGATGTCGACCACCACGCCGCGGCGCAGGCCGCGCGATTCATGCGAGCCGATGCCGATCACCTCGATCGGTTCGCCCGGTGCGTATTCGCCGACCAGCGCGGTGACCTTGGAGGTCCCGATGTCCAGGCCGACGATCAGCGACTTGTCGCCCTTGCGGTTCATGTGAGTCCTTGCATCGACGTACGCCCGCGCGGCATCGCCGCGACGGGTTGGGGAAGGGAGGGGACGGCCGGCGCGGGCGCGGCCGGCTTCGGCGGATCGCCCCAGACCAGGGCGAAGCCGTTGGTATAGCGGAGGTCGGCGCGCACCAGCCGGCGCCCGCCATGGTCGGCGAGCAGGCGCGGCAGCAGCGGCGCGAACCGGGCCAGGCGCGAGTGCGGGTCGTTGCGGCCCAGCACCACCTCGACGCCGTTGGCCAGCGCGATCGACCAGCTGCCGCGGCGATCCAGCACCACCCCGCGCACGCCGCCGCCGACCCCGGCCAGCGACTCGCGGGCCTGGCTGTACAGGGCGACCACTTCGGCGACCCGGCCATCGGGGCCATCGAGCTGCGGCAGGCCGGCCGGCACCGCGGCCCTGGCCACCGGGAACAGGCGCCCGTTCGCCGACAGCAGGCGTGCATCGCCCCAGCGCGCGAACGGGGTGTGCTCGACGATCCGCACTTCCAGCACGTCGGGCCAGTGCTTGCGCACTTCCGCGCGCTCCACCCACGGCAGCGCGAGCACCGCGGCCTGGATCCGGTCCAGCTCCACCGCGAAAAAGCCGCGGCGCGCATGCGGCAGCACGGTCGCGCGCAGGCGGGCCTCGTCGACCCGCTGCAGGTCGCCCTGCACGCGCAGGGTACGCAGCGGCCATTGCGCACCGCCCACCCAGCCGTTGACCACGGCCACCACCGGCAGCGCGACCAGCGCCACCGCGAGCGTCCACGCCAACAGTCGCAGCATCGCCTTCAAGCGCGCGCCTCCCCGCCGGTCGCCGGGAGGGTCTGCTCGAGGATGCGCCAGCACAGCGCCTCGAAGCCGATGCCCAACTGCCGCGCGGCCTTCGGCACCAGCGAATGGCTGGTCATGCCCGGCGCGGTGTTGACCTCCAGCAGGGTCAGCTGGCCGCCGGCGCGGTCGCGCATCACGTCGACCCGGCCCCAGCCGGTGCAGCCGGCGGCGCGGAACGCGGCCAGGGCGAGGGCGCGGATCGCGTCCTCGTCGGCGCCGTCCAGGCCCGGGCACAGGTACTGGGTGTCCTCGGCGATGTACTTCGCGTTGTAGTCGTACCACTCGCCCTTGGGGACGATGCGGATCGACGGCAGCGCAACCTCGCCGAGGATGCCGACGGTGAGCTCGTCGCCGACCACCATCTGCTCCATCAGCATCTCGCCGCCGTACGCGTTGGCGACGCGGATCGCCTCCTCGATGCCGGCCTCGTCGGTGACCCGGGCGACACCCACGCTGGAGCCCTCGCTGGACGGCTTCACGAACACCGGCAGGCCGAGCTGCAGCGCAGCCGCGCGCACGTCGGCGCCCGGCGCCAGGCGCACGAAGCGCGGCGTGGGCAGGCCGGCGCTTAGCCACACCTGCTTGGTGCGGATCTTGTCCATGGTCAGCGCGCTGGCGAGCACGCCGCAGCCGGTGTACGGCACCTCGAAGGCTTCGAGCAGGCCCTGCAGGACGCCGTCTTCGCCACCGCCCTTGTTGCCGTGCAGGATGTTGAAGACGCGGTCGAACTTGCCGTGCACCAGCGCGTCGACCAGCGCCGGGATGCCGTCCACCGCGTGCGCATCCACGCCACGCGACTGCAGCGCCTCCAGCACGTTACGGCCCGAGTCCAGCGACACCTCGCGCTCGGCGCTGGTGCCGCCCATCAGCACCGCGACGCGACCGAAGGCGCGCGGGTCGGTGGTGCGCGGGGGTGCGATCTCGCTCATGCGCCCTCCCCCACGAAGCCGTTGCGCGCGATCTGCTGCGCGGCCGCGCCGATGTCGCCCGCGCCCATCATCAGCAGCAGGTCGCCGTCGCGCAGCACGCCGGCCAGCGCGTCGCGCAGGTCGCCCGCGCC
>JAFLEB010000195.1 GCA_017302075.1 Lysobacterales bacterium | reverse complement strand
CGGCGAGCCGGCCGGCGCGGCAGCGGCGAGCGGGCCGGCCGCGCAGGCCAGCGCGAGACCGAGCGGCAGGAGGACGTGGCGCAGGGAACGTTCCATCGGTCGCAGCCGTTGCGGTGGCGGAGGAGGCGCACGGTACCCGATCCGGCGGACGCCGGCGGGTAAACTGACGACCTACTCCGGTCGCGTCGAGTTCCCGTTCACGGTGTCCATGCAAGGCCTCAATCCCCCCCAACGCGAAGCGGTGCTCCATGCCGACGGCCCGCTGCTGGTGCTGGCCGGCGCCGGCAGCGGCAAGACCCGGGTGATCGTCGAGAAGATCGCGCACCTGATCCAGTCCAACCGCTATCCCGCCAAGCGCATCGCCGCCATCACCTTCACCAACAAGGCGGCGAAGGAAATGCGCGAACGCGTCGCCAAGCGCATCCGCGGCGACGCCGCGGAAGGGCTGACGATCTGCACGTTCCACGCGCTGGGCCTGAAGCTGCTGCAGATCGAACACGCGAAGGTGGGGCTCAAGCGCGGGTTCTCGGTGTTCGACACCGACGACGTCGCCGCGCAGATCAAGGACCTGATGCCCGGGTCCAAGCCCGATGCGGTGCAGGCGATGCAGGGCCTGATCTCGCGCGCCAAGAACGCCGGCCTGTCGCCCGAAGAAGCGCTGGCCGCCGCGCTCGGCCCGCGCGAGCGCGAGGCCGCGAACCTGTACGTCCGCTACCAGCAGCGGCTCACCACGTTCAATGCGGTCGATTTCGACGACCTGATCCGCCTGCCGGTGCAACTGCTGGAAAGCGACGAGGACTGCCGTCTCGGCTGGCGCGAGCGCATCGGCTACCTGCTGGTCGATGAATGCCAGGACACCAACGACGCGCAGTACCGGCTGCTGAAGGCGATCGCCGGCGACAAGGGCAATTTCACCTGCGTGGGCGACGACGACCAGAGCATCTACGCGTGGCGCGGCGCGAACCCGGAGAACCTGTCGCAGCTCGGCAAGGACTACCCGGCACTGCGCATCGTCAAGCTGGAGCAGAACTACCGCTGCAGCAACCGCGTGCTGCGCGCGGCCAACGCGTTGATCGCGAACAATCCGCACGAGCACCTGAAGACGCTGTGGAGCCAGCAGGCCGACGGCGAGCGCATCCGCGTGCTGGAATGCCGCGATGGCGAGCACGAGGCCGAGCGCATCGCCTCCGAGATCCAGTTCATCGCCCAGTCGCGCAAGGCCGAGTGGGGCGAGTTCTGCATCCTGTTCCGCGGCAACCACCAGTCGCGGCCGCTGGAAAAGGCGCTGCAGCTGCTGCGCGTGCCCTACCACCTCAGCGGCGGCACGGCGTTCCTCGATCGCGGCGAAGTGAAGGACGCGCTGTCGTGGCTGCGGCTGATCGCCAATCCCGAGGACGACGCGGCGTTCCTGCGCGCGGTGCAGTCGCCCAAGCGCGAGGTCGGCGCGACCACGCTGGCGAAGCTGGCCGAGCTGGCGCACCAAGCCGGCCTGCCGCTGTCGCGGGCGGCGGAATCGGTCGGCCTGCTGAAGCAGCTGCAGCCGCGCGCGGCGAACGCGCTCAGCGGTTTCGCCGACCTCGTGAAGGCGCTGCGCAGCGAGTCGCGCACGCGCACGCCGGCGGAGCTGGTGAAAGAGCTCAACGAACGCAGCGGCCTGCTCGCCGCAGTGCGCGCGCAATGCAAGAACGAGCAGATGTTCCAGCTGCGCCGCGGCAACCTCGACGAATTGGCGAACTGGTTCGACGGCGCCCGCGGCGGCGCCGGCCCCGGCGAACTGGCGGCGTCGCTGGCGCTGCTCAGCCATGCCGACAAGGGCGAGCCGGGCAACCAGGTGCGGCTGATGAGCCTGCACGCGGCGAAGGGCCTGGAGTTCCGCTACGTCTTCATCATCGGCCTGGAGGACGGCACGCTGCCGCACGAGGCGAGCCTGGAAGAGGGCCGCCTCGACGAGGAGCGCCGGCTGCTCTACGTCGGCATCACCCGCGCGAAGGAGCAGTTGTGGCTGTCGCATTCGCGCGAGGCGCAGCGCTGGGGCACGAAGCTGCGGTTGACGCCCAGCCGCTTCCTCGACGAACTGCCGACGGCGGAACTCCAGCGCGACGGCGCCGACCCCGTGGCCGACGCCGAGCGCAAGAAGGAACGCGCCGACGCCGGGTTCGCCGCGATCCGGGCGATGCTGGACGGCTGACGGCCGGCGCGGACGGTCACACCCGCCGGCTACACTGCGCGATCCGCTCGATCGCTTCCCGGAGTCCCCATGCGCAGGTCCCCCCTGTTCCTCGCCCTGTTCGCCGCCGCCCTGTCGCTGGGCGCCTGCCGCACGATGCCCGCCGCGGAAGGCGGCACCGCTGCCGCCGACACCCCGGTCGCCACCGCGACGGTGCCCGCCGACGACAATCTCAACGCGGTGCTGTGGATGCAGCGCGCCGCCGAGTATCGCGCCACCTGCGAGACCGTCTACCACGCCGCCGCCGATCGCCTGGACGCCGCGCTGAAGGACCCGGACTGGGACGCCCTGGTCCCCGCCGAGCGCGCCAATGCGGTCAAGGGCCTGCCGCCGGCGGTGGTGCTGGACGTCGACGAGACCGTGCTCGACAACTCGCCGTACCAGGCCCGGCTGGTGCGCGGCGGCAGCGAGTACGACGAAGTCACCTGGGACGGCTGGGTGCGCGAGGAGAAGGCGCAGCCGGTGCCGGGCGTGCTCGACTTCGCCCGGGCCGCGACCGCCCGCGGCATCACCCTGATCTACATCTCCAACCGCGCCGAGCACCTCGGCCCGGCCACCCTGTCGAACCTGCGCAAGGCCGGGCTGCCGGTGAAGGACGACAGCGTGTTCCTCGGTCTCGGCACCTTCGTCGAGGGCTGCGAACAGGAAGGCTCGGAAAAGCTGTGCCGGCGCCAGTTGGCCGGCCGCAAGTACCGGGTGCTGATGCAGTTCGGCGACCAGCTCGGCGACTTCGCCCAGGTCGTGGCCAACACGCCCGACGCCCGCGACGCGCTGGAGGCGCAGTACCGGGGCTGGTTCGGCCAGCGCTGGTGGGCGCTGCCCAACCCGAGCTACGGCAGCTGGGAGCCGGCGCTGTTCAACAATGCCTGGCCCGATCCCCGCGAGACCCGCCGCGCCAGCAAGCGCGAGGCGCTGAATCCGGCGGAGTAAGCTCGGCCCCGATTTCACGACGCAAAGAATCAATGAATTCAATGCGTTGAATCGCACAACTTGAAGTGTTGCATCAGGATCGGCGGCCAGTTACCCTGTCCGCCGTCCGGCCTCGCCGGAGCCATGCCACAACCGTGACCTGCCGGCGCAAGCCGGTCTTGCAGGAGACCCGACCACGGTCTCCTTTTTCTTGTCCGTCGCTTGTCGGCCCCGGTCCGGCCCGCCAAGATGCCGGTTCATGTCCGCCGTCCTCACCCGCCCCCGCCCCCGTCCGGCCGCGCTCGCCGCGCTGCTGGCGCTGGCCGT
>JAFLEB010000194.1 GCA_017302075.1 Lysobacterales bacterium | reverse complement strand
CGCCGACCACCACCTCGTACAACTGCCGTCCGTACAGCAGCGGCAACAGCGAGACCTGCACCTTCACGCCGACCGCGAACACCACGTACTACGTGGCCGTCCGCGCCTACGCGGCCTTCTCGGGCGTTACCCTGAAGGGCACCTCGAACTAAGGGAGGGATTCCGACCATCGAGCCGACCCGTCGGTTCGATGGCCGGATGAAGACCCGGGCATACGGACCCCGGCTTCGGCCGGGGTCTTTTTTTGGTTCTTCTCCCAAGGGGTTCACCCCCGTTCTCACGGACACCGAAGAGGAAGCCGAACCAGGCCGAGAGGGGTGTTCATGCCGAAGCGTCGGAAGTTGAGTGCGGAGGTCTCGCGCTGAGCGGTCGAGCAGGCCAGCCGGGTGTGAGCTGCGCCCAGGTGGCCCGTGAGCTGGGCATTGGCGACACACTGCCGATCCGGTGGAAGCGGGAGGTTCAGACGCGGGACCAAGGTGCCGTGCGGCGGCACCGGGACGCCGCGGGAGGAGGAACTGGCCCGCCTGAAGCGCGAGTTGGCCTGGGGGAAGCAGGAGCGGGATTCTTTGCGGGAAGTGGCGACGTTCCTTGCCAAGGGATCCTCCTGAGGGATCAGGTGATCGAACGTTGCCGCGATGCGTTTCCGGTTCGACTGATGTGCGGCCGCCTGCGGGTGTCGGCCAGCGGCTACGCCTGCCTGCATGACCCTCGGAATGGACGCAAAGTGTCGGTTTTGGTCGCTGTGCGTCGCGCAAAATCTTGCTGCAGTGCAGCATTCCGGCCGTCATCCAGGTTCAGGACTATCACGGCCCCCTCTCGAAACCGAGTCCCCGCGTGGCTTCCTGCCGATCAGATGGGCATTTGTCACATATTTCATGTGACTTGCGCACTCGTGCTTGACGGCCGATACAGGGGGGTTTTATGTCTGGCGGGCTGCTAACGATTTTGATTGCGTTCATCTTCCGCAGCGACTTCCTCTGACGTTCGTGCCCAGGCGGTTCGCCGCCAAGTGTCGGGGCGGGGGGAAGTCATACCGGCGGTCTCGCGGATCGCTATGCGCCGCTCGACGGCGTCCACATCCATGCCCAATCTGGGGGTAAACCAACGTGACTTGCACCCGCATCACCATCCTCGCAACCGCCATCGCCCTTTCCCTGGTAGCGACCGACAGCCAGGCGGCCGGCGGCCGCAGATTGAACCCGCAATCGATCCACCAACCGCAGCGTCTGCAGTCCACCGCGGCCATGGCGCCGTCCGGTCCCCGCATCGTCCGGGGCAGCGCGGGCGCCCGCATCGATCTGGGTGGCCTGCAGGATCCCACGCCGGGTTTCGACCGCTTCATCGTCAAGTACCGGGGTGGCAGCGCCGAGGCCGCCAGCGCGGTCACCCTGCGCTCGTCGCTGTCCAAGGCCGCGACCGCGGTGCCGGCGAAGGCCGGCCGCGCCATGCGCCTGAACCATCTGCGCCGCCTCGGCGTGGGCGCCGACGTGGTGACGACCGATCGCAAGCTGGACCGGGTCGAGGCCGAGAGCCTGATGCGCCAGATCGGTGCAAACCCGAACGTCGAGTATGTCGAGGTCGACCGGATCATGCACCCGCTCGTGACCCCGAACGACACCTACTACGCCACCTACCAGTGGGATCTGTCCTCGGCCACGACCGGCATCAACGCGCAGCCGGCGTGGGACGTCTCCACCGGTTCGGGCGTGGTCGTCGCCGACCTCGACACCGGCATCGCCTCGCACAGCGACCTCAACGCGAACGTCCTGCCCGGCTATGACTTCATCTCCGACACCACCGTCGCCGGCGACGGCAACGGCCGCGATTCGGATCCCAGCGACCCGGGCGACTACTACGGCAGCGACGATTCCAGCTGGCACGGCACCCACACCGCCGGCACGATCGCCGCGGTCGCCAACAACAGCAAGGGCGTGGCGGGCGTGGCCTACAACGCCAAGCTCGTGCCGGTGCGCGTGCTCGGCCGTGGCGGCGGTTACACCTCCGACATCGCCGACGCCATCATCTGGGCCTCCGGCGGCACGGTCAGCGGCGTGCCCGCCAACGCGAACCCGGCTGAAGTGATCAACATGAGCCTGGGCGGCAGCGGCACTTGCGACACCACCACGCAAAACGCCATCAACGGCGCGGTCAGCCGCGGCACCACGGTGGTGGTGGCGGCGGGCAACAGCAACGCCAATGCCTCCGGCTTCAGCCCGGCCAGCTGCAACAACGTGATCACCGTCGGCGCCACCAACAAGTCCGGCGCCCGTGCCAGCTACTCCAACTACGGCACCGTGGTCGACGTGGCCGCGCCGGGCGGCGACAGCGGCGCGGACTGCTCCGCGTACATCGTGTCCACCGGCAACGACGGCACCCAAGGTCCCGGCAACGAGACCTATCTGTGCATGGCGGGCACCTCGATGGCGGCCCCGCACGTGACCGGCGTGGTTGCGTTGATGCAGGCGGCGGCGCCTTCGCCGCTGACCCCGGCGCAGGTGGAAAGCATCATCAAGAGCACCGCCCACGCCTTCGTCACCAGCCCGGGCAGCAAGCCCATCGGCAGCGGCATCCTCGATGCAGCGGCAGCGGTGGCGGCGGCCGGAGCCGGCAGCGGCAACACCGCCCCGGTGGCGAACTTCAGCTTCACCACCAGCGGCCTGACCGCGACCTTCACCGACACCTCGACGGACGCGCAGAACAACATCGCCAGCCGCAGCTGGAACTTCGGTGATGGCACGACCTCGACCGCGACCAACCCGACCAAGACCTACGCCGCCGCCGGCACCTACACGGTGACGGAGACGGTGACGGACTCGGGCGGCCTGAGCAGCACGAAGACGGCGTCGGTGACGGTGTCGAGCACGAGCTGCGGCGGCACGGTGCTGTGCAGCGGCGTGGGCGTGGCCCTGCCGTCGGTGGCCAAGAACAGCTGGTCCTCGACCTACACCATGCCTGTCCTGGCCGGCCACACCGTGACCTTCACGATCTCGGGCGGCACGGGCGACGCGGATCTGTACGTGCGTGCCGGCGCTGCGCCGACCACGTCCTCGTACAACTGCCGTCCGTACCTCAGCGGCAATGCCGAGACCTGCACGTTCACGCCGACCGCGAACACCACGTACTACGTGCGCGTCCGCGCCTACGCGGCCTTCTCGGGCGTCACCCTGAAGGGCACCTCGAACTAAGGGAAGGATTCCGACCATCGAGCCGACCCGTCGGTTCGATGGCTGGATGAACACCCGGGCGTACGGACCCCGGCTTCGGCCGGGGTCTTTTTTTGGCAGGGATGCGGCCCGGGAGGGGGCGGTCCGGTCCTGCCCGTGCATTCCCCGACATCTCATGGAGCAGAGCCAATGAATCCGAAACGTCTGCGGGGCCTGTTGGCCCTGCTGTGCGCCAGCCTCGCGGCGACCGCCTGGGCCCAGACCGCGCCGCGCCCGGCCGCCCGCGACCATGCCCGCGCCGAAGCCGCCGCC
>JAFLEB010000193.1 GCA_017302075.1 Lysobacterales bacterium | reverse complement strand
TCCAGGCGCATCGCCTGCCCCACCACCAGGCCGCAGGCCAGGCTGAAGACCGTGAGCCAGAAGGCCGCACGCGTGGGCCCGAAGCCGGCGTCCTGCATCATGTGGTGGATGTGGTCGCGGCCCGCGGCGAACGGCGAACGCCCCTCCTGCAGGCGACGCACGATCAGCACCAGGGTGTCCATCACCGGGATCGGCAGCAGCCACAGCGCCAGCACCGGGTTCACCGGGTGGCCATCGTTCTGGGTCAGCCGGAACGCGACCCAGGCGATCACCAAGCCCAGGAAACCGCTGCCGGCATTGCCCATGAACACCCGCGCGCGCGGACGCCAGGGGAAACGCAGGTTCCACACCAGGAATCCGGCGAGGGCGCCGCACAGCACCGCCACGCGCTCGGCCAGCACCAGGTTACCGGCATAGACCGAGGCCGCGCAGAGCATCGCCAGCGCCGCCAGCCCGAGCATCCCGGCCAGGCCGTCCGCGCCGTCGATCATGTTCATCGCATTGATGATGCCGACCGTCGCGAACACCGTGAACGGCACCGACAGGAACCCGAGCGAGGTCTGCCCGAGGCCGAACAACGGCCCCAGCTGCTCCACCCGCACGCCGCCCCAGAAGATCACCACCAGCGCCGCGAGGACCTGCGCCAGGATCCGCCAGTACCAGCGCAGGTCGTGCTTGTCGTCCCACAGGCCGACCGCCACCAGCAGCACGGCGGCGATGCAGAACGCCTGGATCGATGGCGTCAGGTTGGGCGCGGCCCAGTAGGCCAGGATACTGGCGATCGCCATCGCCAGGCCGCCGGTGACCGGAGTCGGGCGCTCATGGTCCTTGCGCCCCTTGGGATAGTCCATCAGGTCCAGGCGACGCGCCGCTGGCTCCAGCCACCACGGCAACAGGGCGGCCAACACGAAGGCGGCCACGGCGCTGGTCGGATCGAAGCCCCGGAACACTGGCACTCCCGCAGGAAAACGTAGGAATTCCGCAGGCCATGACACGCCGCGGATGGCGTGTCGCCACGATACGGATCAGACCGCCTCGCGCAAGCCCCCGCGCTCGAGCAGGAGCACGCGATCGGCCAGCGCGAGGCTGGCCGGCCGGTGGGTCACCAGCAGGACCGTGCGATGGCGCAGCCCTTCGCGGCAGGCGGCGACGAATTCCGCCTCCCCGGCCGGGTCGAACATCGCAGTGGCCTCGTCGAGCACCAGCACCGGCGGATCCAGGAGCAGCGCGCGCGCCAACGCGATCCGCTGGCGCTGGCCGCCCGAGAGGCGCACCCCATCGTCGCCGACGGCCGTCGCATACCCCGCCGGCAATGCCGCGATGAAGCCATCGGCGCGCGCCAGGCGGGCCGCCGCCTCGATCTCGGCCTGGCTGGCCCCCGGGCACCCGTAGGCGATGTTCTCGCCGATGCTTGCATTCGCCAGCAGCACCTGCTGCGACACCCAGCCGACCTGCGACCGCAGCCAATCCAGCGGCAACGCGCGCAGGTCGGTTCCGTCGAACAGGATGCGGCCCGCGTCCGGATCCGCCAACCGCAGCAGCAGGTGCAGCAAGGTGCTCTTGCCCGCGCCGTTGGCGCCGGTCACCGCCACCGTCTCGCCGGCGCGGATGCGCAAGTCGAGGCGCTGCAACACCGGCTCGCCCCCCGGGTAGGCGAACGACACCGCCTCGAAGGCGATCTCGCCGCGCGCCGCGGATGGGAGGCGCATCCCGCCCGGGGGCTCGGGCGCCGTGGCCAGCGCGCGCGCGATGCGCTCGGCGGCACCGCGGGCCGATTGCCACTGGCCCCACACGCCCGCGAGCTCGCCGACCGGTTGCGCCAGCAGCAAGCCGTACAACATCAGGCTGACCAGGTCCGCCACCGCCAGGGTCCCTGCCGCGACCCGCCCCGCCGCCATCCACAACAGGCCCAGGACCAATGCGGAGGCGAGCAGCCGAACCAGCGGCGGGATCGCCGCTTCCCAGCGCCCGAGCCGACGCTCGAGGGCACGCACCTGCGCGAGCTGCGCGCGGAAGCGCTGCACCGCGCGCGGTGTGGCGACGAAGGCCTTCGCCAGCGGCAGCAGCGCCAGCGCCTCCTCCGCCTGCGCCGCGCGCTGTGCGTAGGCATCGGCCAAGTGCCGGCCAAGCGGGCGCAGGCGACGCCCCAGCAGCTTGAACCCCAGCCATCCCAGCGGCACCAGCACCGCGACCGGCAACGCGAGCGCCGGGGCGATCCACAGCATCATGCCCAGCGCGCCGATGCAGGTGAACAGCAACGGCAGCACCGACGCCAGGGTACTGCCGAGGAACCAACCCAGGCGTTCGATGTCCTCCGTCAGCAGCGCCAGGATGTCGCCACGACGGCGCGCCTGGTGCCAGGGCAGCGGCAACGCCTGCAGATGCGCGAACAGGCGACCGCTGCCGTCGGCCACCATGCCGGTCGCGGTGTCCTGCATCCGCACCGCCACCCACCACGACAAGCCCGCCTGCAAGGCGACCAGCCCGAACACCGCCCACAGCCATGGCGCCACGCCTTGCGCCGACACCAGGGCCACGGAAACGCGCCCCGCGGCCCAAGGCAACCCGAGCATCGCCAGGCTTTGCGCAAGCAGCAGGCAGGCGGTGAAGGCCAGCGTCGTCGCGTGCGGCCGCAACAGGCTGGCGAAAATCCCGCGCACGTCGGCGTCGGGCGGCGGGAGGTCATCGGTGCGCATCCGGCGAGTATCGCCGATCGCACCACACCCGCAGGCGTGCGCCTACCCGGGCGCGTCGCGACCGTAAACGTCCTCGAAGCGGACGATGTCGTCCTCGCCGAGGTAGCTGCCGGACTGCACCTCGACCAGTTCCAGCGGCACCACGCCGGGGTTCTCGAGGCGGTGCTTCACGCCCAGCGGGATGTAGGTGCTCTGGTTCTCGCCGAGCAGGATGACCTCGTCGCCGCGGGTGACCTTGGCGGTGCCGCTGACCACGATCCAGTGCTCCGCGCGATGGTGGTGCATCTGCAGGCTGAGCGCCGCGCCGGGCTTCACGGTGATGCGCTTGACCTGGAAGCGCTCGCCGACGTCGACCGAATCGTAGTGCCCCCACGGCCGGTAGACCTTGCGGTGCAGGCTGGTCTCCGCGCGTCCGCGCCGCTTCAGTTCGGCGACGATCGCCTTCACGTCCTGCACGTGGTCCTTGTGCGCCACCAGCACGGCATCCGCGGTATCCACCACCACCACGTCGCGCAGCCCGAGCAGGGCCAGCAGCCGGCCGTCGCCCCAGGCCAGGGTGTCGCGGCAATCGCGGGCGAGCACGTCCCCGTGGTGCGCATTGCCGTCACCATCCTGCTCGGCGACCTGCCACAGCGCCGCCCAGCTGCCGACGTCGTTCCAGCCGACGTCGATTGCCAGGACCGCCGCGTGCGCGGTCTTCTCCATCACCGCGTAGTCGATCGAATCCGAAGGCGACGCCGCGAACGTCGTTGCATCCAGGCGCACGAAATCGACGTCGCGCCG
>JAFLEB010000192.1 GCA_017302075.1 Lysobacterales bacterium | reverse complement strand
GCGCGGTATGCGGGAACATGTCCATGACCCCGGCCTCGCGCAAGGTCCAGCCCGCCTCGTTGACCAGCCAGCCGGCGTCGCGCGCCAGCGAGCCCGGGTGGCAGCTCACGTAGACGATGCGCTTCAGGCCCTTCAGCGGCAGCTGCTTGAGCACCTCGATCGCGCCGGAACGCGCCGGGTCCAGCAGGAGCTTGTCGAAGCCAGCCCTGAGCCACGGTTGCCCTGCCAGATCCTGCGCCAGGTCGGCGGCGAAGAACTGCAGGTTGCCCAGGCCGTTGCGTTCGGCGTTCGCGCGCGCGCGCTGGACCAGCCCGGCGTCGCCCTCCACGCCGACCACGGCGCCGTCACCGCTGGCGCGCGCCAACGGCAGGGTGAAGTTGCCGAGGCCGCAGAACAGGTCGAGCACGCGCTCGCCCGGCTGCACGTCGAGCAAGTCCAGCGCGCGCGCGATCATCGCCTCGTTGAGCTTGGCGTTGACCTGGATGAAGTCGAGCGGGCGGAACAGCAGTTCCACATCCCATTGCGGCATCCGGAACGTCAGCTGCGGCGCCTCGCCCGACAATGGCTGCACCGAGTCGATGCCGCCCGGCTGCAGGAAGATCGCGAAGCCCTGTTCGGCGCCGAACGCCTCGAGCCTGGCCTTGTCTGCATCGGACAGCGGTTGCAGGTGGCGGAACACCAGCGCGGTCTGGGCGTCGCCGGCGATGAATTCGATCTGCGGGATGTCGCGGCGCCCATCCAGCCCGTCGACCAGTGCACCGAGCTCGGCCACCTTGAAGCCCAACTGCGGGACCACGACATGGCATTCGGCGATGTCGGCGACGAAGCGCGGGTCCTGCTCGCGGAAGCCGACCAGGGTCTTGTCCTTCTTCTCGACCCGGCGCACCGAGAACCGGCCCTTGCGGCGGTAGCCCCAGCTATCGCCACGCAGCGGCGGCAACACCGTTGCCGGCGCGACGTGGCCGATCCGCTGCAGGTTCTCCAGCAATACCTGCTGCTTGTAGGCGATCTGCCGGTCCTCGGCCAGGTGCTGCAACACGCAGCCGCCGCAGGTGCCGAAATGCGGGCAGCGCGGCGTGACGCGGTCGGGGGACGCCGCGATGACCTCCAGCGTCTTCGCCTCGTCGAAATGCCTGGAGCGCGCGGTTTGCTGCACGCTCACCGTCTCGCCCGGCAAGGCGCCGGCCACGAACACGGTCTTGCCGGCTTGCGCATGGCCTTCGGGCCAGCGCGCCACGCCGCGGCCGTCGTGGCTGAGGTCGACGATGGAAACGGTCTTCGGGGTCTGGTCGAGGCGGGCCACGGGAACGGGGACGGCGGATGGCCGCCTATTGTCGCAGATGCCGGCGCGCCGACGGCCCGCGATGGCGGGCCGCCAGGTGCTGCAGCAACCGGCTTATTTCTGCTTCCAGGCGCCGCCGGACTGGTACCACCAGCCCGCCTTGGCGCTGGCCACCCACTGCCGCGCGAACACCTCGCGGATCTGCGCTTCCCACTCCGGATGGCCGTTGGCCACCGCGATCTCTCGGTACACCGCCTTGCGGTCGCGGTTGTCGTCGGCGACCGCGGCGTTCACCGCCACCCGGTCCTTCAACTCCAGCTTGCCGGCATCGCGCACCGCGACCATGCCGTCGGCGGTGAAGCCCAGCGCGCCGCTGTCGAAGCCGCCGCGCAGGCTGGCGTCGAAGCGGCTTTCCATGCGCGCCTGGATCGCCTGGATCGCCGGCGTCTTGATGGTGATGTCCGGCGCCGACTGCGCCTGCGCGCTGCCGATGCCGACCAGCATCCACGGATCGAAATCGAAGCGACGCTGCAGCATCGCCATCCCGCCACCGCCCGCCGGGGTTTGCTTGACCTCGACCTTGTCGGCCTGGTCGATCACCTTCTCGACGAACTCGCGGGCGGCTTCCTTCGCTTCTGCCGCCGGGAAATACACATTGATCGTCACGCAGGCGCTGAGCAGCAAGGCGCCTGCCACCGGGATCCCCAACCATTGCCGCATCGCATCGCTCCTCGTCATTCGACCACCGGGGCCACTTCGCCCGAACCGACCGCGCGCAGGCGTTCGACCAGGGTGGGCCAATCCACGGACCTGTTGTAGCCGACAACGTCCAGCCGCGGCAGGCCCGCACCTTGGACGATAGTAAACGCGCCCTGCCCCTGACCTTGGTGTGAATGGGGCAAGCCGGCCATGCTGCAGACCTCGTTGGCGAGGCGGCAGCCGATGCCGAGGCGGCGGTAGCCGAAGTCGTCGAAGAAGCCGATCAGCCGGCCCTGCAGGCTGGTCACGAACGAGGCATCGCCCACGCTGCTGATGTCCCGCACCGCGCTCTGGCTGATCCGCTGCGGTACCCCGGGCGCGGGATCGCTCTCCAGCCAGGCGTCGAAGGCGACCGGCGTCCAGTCGACCAGGCGCAGGCCGTCGATGCGGCCGTCGAGGCGGCCGGTGACGCTGCCGAAGCCCAGCACCTCGGTCAGCCGCAGCAGGTCGAGGTCCTCGAAGGTGATGTCCGCGCCGAGGCTGGGCGCAGTCCCGAACGGGCGCTCCAGCGCCAGCGAGGTGAACACCACCTGGCCGTCGAACAGCTGCATCGACAGGCCGCCGTCGAAGTCCACGCGCTCGTTGGCGTAGTGCGCGTTCGGGATCGCCCCGCTCAGGCGACCCTGGAACGCCGGCAGCCCGACGACCTGCGAGACCCGCCCGAAATCGACATCGTCGAGCACCAGCCCGAAGCGGATGTCGGCGCCGGCGTCGCCCCGCGGCGGGCGGATGACCACGTCGTGCACCGTCAGGCGGCCGCCCATGAATCGCATCCGCGCGTCCTCGCGGAACCGCAGCACGCCGTCCGCGCTGGCGAACGGCAGCCGTGCCTCGCCGAACTCCAGGCCATAGAGCTTGCCGCCATTCCAGGCGAGTGCGCTGTCCACCGCCGCGCCCGCGGAGTAGCGCAGGTCGCCTTGCAGGCCATCAAACACGAAGCGCTGCGCGGGGTCGCGGATGTCCACGCCCTGCAGCCGGGCATCGACGCGCGACAGCCCCGCCGCGTCGACCTCGGCGGCGACCTGCAGCGCGCCATGCAGGTCGAGTTCGCCCAGCCCGGCCAGGCCCAGCCAACCTGAAAGGTAGCGCGAGCGCACCGGCGCAAGGTCGTCGCTGCGCGCATCCACGTGCATCCGGGTCAGCGCGCCGGCGGTGTCGAAGGCCAGCGAGGCAGTCGCCTGCAGGGCGGCGCCATCCCGCCAGGCGAGGCGCGGCACGCGCCAGCCGGCGCCGGTCGCGCGCCGGGCCGCGACTTCCAGCCCGATCGGCGTCTCCGGGAGTGCCACGTAGGTATTGCCGGCGAGCAGCTGGCCAGCGCGGAGCTGGCCATCGACGTCGACCGCCGCAGCGTCGGCAGCGCTGCGATAGCGGATGGCGAGGTCAGCGCCCACGCCTTCGGCGGCGATGCTGGCATCCGCCGTCTCCAGCGCCACGTCGCGCAGCCGCAACGGTCCTTCCACGCTC
>JAFLEB010000191.1 GCA_017302075.1 Lysobacterales bacterium | reverse complement strand
TCCGGCTTCAGCCAGCTGGACCAGAAGGCCAATGTCGCGGTCGGCCGCTACCGCCATGACATCAACACGCACTTCAGCATCGGCGCGATCGGCACCTTCCGCCAGGGCGACGACTACGCCAACAACCTCGCCGGCGTGGATGCGCGCTGGCAGCAGGGCGCGCACACCGCCACCGCGCAGTTCCTGCACAGCCAGTCCGAGTACCCGCAGGAGATCGTGGACCAGTACAGCGGCGAGCTGGGCGACGACCCCACCCCGACCGGCAACGCCTGGCGCCTCGAGTACGCCTTCAGCAACCGCAACTGGAACTTCACCGCCTCCCACGAGGACATCGATCCCGGTTTCCGCGCGGACCTCGGCTTCATGGGCCAGGTCGGCTACGACAAGTCGCTGCTCGGCGGCGGCTACAGCTGGTTCCGCGACGACCAGGCGTTCAACCGGATCAACTTCTACGCCGACTTCGACACCACCCACCGCTACGACGGCCAGCTGCTGGAGCGCGAGCTTGAGGCGCAGGTCAGCGCGCAGGGACCGAAGCAGAGCAACCTGCGCCTGCACGGCCTGGTGCGCGACCGCTACTGGAAGGGCCGGATGTTCGACGAACACTACGTCGACGCCAACGCCAACTTCCGCCCCAACGGCCGCCTGCAGGTCGGCATCTATGCCCAGGCCGGTACCCTGCTCGACCTGGCTGCGTCGAAGACCGGCCAGCGCACGATGGTGGAGGTGTACGGCAATGCCAACATCGGCCGCGGCATCGCGATGGACTGGGATATCGTCCACCAGCGCATGCGCCGCGACGGCGGCACCGCGTTCGAGGCGGTGGTCGCCAACGCCAGCGGCAGCTGGCAGTTCGATCCGCGCCAGCGCCTGCGCCTGACCCTGCAGGGCAGCGAGGTCACCCGCGACCCCGCGCTGTACCTGCAGCCGGTGAACGAAACCGCCCGCGACTGGGCGGCGCAGGCGGTCTATTCGTACAAGATCAACCCGCGCACCGCGCTGTACGCCGGCGCGTCCTACGGCGCGTTCATGGACGACGACCACCCGGACCTGTTCGGCGCGACGCGCAGCGTGTTCCTGAAGCTGAGCTACGGCTGGCAGCCCTGATGCGCGCCTGCCACCCCTCCTGCATCCGGTGCGCCGGATGCGGAGGCGGTCAGATCACCCCGCGGCGCTTCTCGAACAGCAGGTAGGCCACGGCGACCGCTGCGCCGATCGCCAGCGCCGGCAGCCAGCCGAGCGGACTCAGCCACTTCGCCAGGCCGGCCACGACGAGGCCGAGGATGGCGAACTGCGAGTAGCGCCAGGGGCTTTCGCGGAAGCTGCGCAGGGGCTTGTCGTCGGCCATCGCTCAGGCCTTGTAACCGGTGTGGATGGCCACGATGCCGGCCGACAGGTTGCGATAGTCGCAACGCGCGAAACCGGCGGCTTCCATCATCGCCTTCAGCTCGGCCTGCGGCGGGTGCTTGCGGATCGATTCGGCGAGGTACTGGTAGCTGTCCGCATCGCCGGCGAACAGCCGCCCGAGGCGCGGCAGCACCTGGAAGGAATGGAAGTCGTACAGCGGCTTGAACCAGTCGGCGGTGACTTCCGAGAACTCCAGCACCCGCGCCTGCCCGCCGACCTTCAGCACCCGCAGCATCTCGCGCAGGGCGGCGTCCTTGTCGGTGACGTTGCGCAGGCCGAAGGCGATGGTCACCAGGTCGAAGCTGGCATCCGGGAACGGCAGCGCCTGCGCGTTGCACTGCACGTACTCGAAGCCGCGCACGTGGCCGCGGTCGGTCATGCGGTCGCGGCCGACCCGCAGCATCTCGCCGTTGATGTCGCCGAGGACCAATTCGCCGGCATCGCCGACCCGCTCGCGCAGCAGCGCGGCGATGTCGCCGGTGCCGCCGGCCAGGTCGAGCACGCGGTCGCCTTTGCGGACCTGCGCGGTGGCCACGAAGTAGCGCTTCCAGATGCGGTGGATGCCCAGCGACATCGCATCGTTCATCAGGTCGTACTTGCCGGCCACCGACGAAAACACCTCGCCGACCAGCTTCTGCTTGTCCGCCACCGGCACCTCGCGGAAACCGAAGTGGGTGGTGCCGTCCTTGCCTGCAGGTGTGCTCATGGCCGGATTATCGCATCGCCGGCGCTTGACGCCGCGCAATGCAGGCCGTCCGCGCGGGACCCAGACTGGGAGCATCGAATCAGGGGGAACGCCATGGGCGAGCACAGGACCATCGTGCCCGCCGCGCCGCGGCTGCTGGCCGACGACGCGGCGCTGGATCGCTACCTCGACGAACACGCCCGCGGGACCTACGCGACCCGCGCGGCACCCGGCGGCGTCGACCTGGCGACGTGGCTGGCCAGCGGCGACGACGCCTGCGAGCGCTGCTATGGCCAGGCGGCCCGGTTGCAGGTCCCGCTGGTGCGCCTGCCCGAGGTCGGCGCCGACCCGGCCGCGACGGCCCTGTTGTCGCCGCAGCTCGCGCGACGGCTGCGGGTGGTGCCCCTGCGCATCCACGGCGGCCTGCTGGCCGCGGCGATGGAAGACCCCTCCGACAGCGAGGCGCTGGCGGCGCTGGAGTTCGTCTCGCCGCACCGGGTGGTGCCGCTGCAGGCGACGATGCGCGGCATCCGCGATGCGATCGCGCGCAGCTACGACCGGGTCGAGGACCAGGAAACCGTTCGCCGGCTCGGCCTCGATCCGAGCTTGCCCGCGCAGGCAGCGAGCGAGGACGAGGCGCAACGGCTCGCCCGCGAACAACCGGTGGTTCGCCTGGTGCATGGGCTCATCGCCGACGCGGTGGCGCGGCGCGCGTCCGACATCCACCTGCGGCCGGGCGAACACGGCACCGACGTGCTGTTCCGCATCGACGACGAACTCGTCCCGGTGCGCAGCCTGCTGCATGCGCTGCATGCGGCGGTGGTCAGCCGGATCAAGGTGCTCGGCGGGATGAACCTGGCCGAGCACCGGCGCCCGCAGGACGGCCGCGCCACCTTCGCGCTGGAGGACGGCAGCCAGGTCGACTTGCGCATCTCGGCGCTGCCGGCGGTGTTCGGCGAGAGCGTCGTGGTGCGCCTGCTGGACGCCCGCGAGAGCCTGTGGAACATCGACCAGCTCGGCCTGACCGCGGCCGACCGCGAGCGCCTCGACGACGTGATGGCACGCAGCCACGGCATGTTCCTGACCACCGGCCCGACCGGTTGTGGCAAGTCCACCACCCTGTACGCGATGCTGCTGGAACTGCGCAAGCAGCGGATCAACATCCTCACCATCGAGGACCCGGTGGAGTTCCACGTCGCCGAGATCCAGCAGATGCAGGTCAACCGCGCGACCGGCTTCACCTTCGCCAGCGCGATGCGCAATTTCCTGCGCCACGACCCCGACGTGATCATGGTCGGCGAGGTGCGCGACCGCGAGACCGCCGGCATCGCGGTGGAAAGCGCGCTCACCGGCCACCTCGTGCTGAGCACCCTGCACACCAACACCGCGGCGACCACCGTGACCCGGCTGCTCGACCT
>JAFLEB010000190.1 GCA_017302075.1 Lysobacterales bacterium | reverse complement strand
AGCCGCCGACCAAGGACGCCGCGCAGAACCTGTTCCACAACCTGTTCTTCACCTTCGAGCGCTACGACCTCTCGGGCGTGGGCCGGATGAAGTTCAACCGCCGCATCGGCCGCAAGGAAGTCACCGGCGCGCCGGTGCTGTACGACGCGCGCTACTTCGCCGAGCGCAAGGACGAAGAGTCCGCCCGCCTGCGCAACGAATGCGGCCAGGGTTCCGACATCCTCGACGTGATCCGCGTGCTGTGCGAGATCCGCAACGGCCGCGGCACCGTGGACGACATCGACCACCTCGGCAACCGCCGCGTGCGTTCGGTCGGCGAGATGGCCGAGAACGTGTTCCGCGTGGGCCTGGTCCGCGTCGAGCGCGCGGTCAAGGAGCGCCTGTCGATGGCGGAGTCGGAGGGCCTGACCCCGCAGGAGCTGATCAACGCCAAGCCGGTGGCCGCCGCGATCAAGGAGTTCTTCGGCTCCTCGCAGCTGTCGCAGTTCATGGACCAGAACAACCCGCTGTCCGAGGTCACCCACAAGCGCCGCGTCTCCGCGCTCGGCCCGGGCGGCCTGACCCGCGAGCGCGCCGGCTTCGAGGTGCGCGACGTGCACCCGACCCACTACGGCCGCGTGTGCACCATCGAGACGCCGGAAGGCCCGAACATCGGCCTGATCAACTCGCTGGCGGTGTTCGCCCGCACCAACCGCTACGGGTTCCTCGAGACCCCGTACCGCAAGGTGGTGGACGGCCGCGTGACCGACGACGTCGAGTACCTGTCGGCGATCGAGGAGAACGAGTACGTGATCGCGCAGGCCAACGCCCAGCGCGACGGCAAGGGCCACATCACCGCGCAGTTCGTGGCCTGCCGCTACCAGGGCGAGAACCTGCTGAAGCCGCCGAGCGAGATCCACTTCATGGACGTCTCGCCGATGCAGACCGTGTCGGTCGCGGCGGCGCTCGTGCCGTTCCTGGAGCACGACGACGCCAACCGCGCGCTGATGGGCGCGAACATGCAGCGCCAGGCCGTGCCGACGCTGCGCTCGCAGAAGCCGCTGGTCGGCACCGGCATCGAGCGCGCGGTCGCGCGCGACTCGGGCGTGACCGTGAACGCCCGCCGCGGTGGCGTGATCGAGCAGGTCGACGCGGGCCGCATCGTGGTCAAGGTCAACGAGTCCGAGATCTCCGGCGAGCACGATGCCGGCGTCGACATCTACACCCTGATCAAGTACACCCGCAGCAACCAGAACACCTGCATCAACAACCGCCCGCTGGTGAACGTAGGCGACGTGATCGCGCGCGGCGACGTGCTGGCCGACGGCCCGTCCACCGACATCGGCGAGCTGGCCCTGGGCCAGAACATGCTGGTCGCGTTCATGCCGTGGAACGGCTACAACTTCGAGGACTCGATCCTGCTCTCCGAGCGCGTGGTCGAGGAGGATCGCTACACCACGATCCACATCGAGGAACTGACCTGCGTCGCCCGCGACACCAAGCTGGGTCCGGAGGAGATCTCGGCCGACATCCCGAACGTCTCCGAGCAGGCGCTGAACCGCCTCGACGAGTCCGGCGTGGTGTACATCGGCGCCGAGGTCCGCGCCGGCGACATCCTGGTCGGCAAGGTCACGCCGAAGGGCGAGAGCCAGCTGACCCCGGAAGAGAAGCTGCTGCGCGCGATCTTCGGCGAGAAGGCCTCGGACGTGAAGGACAGCTCGCTGCGCGTGCCCCCGGGCATGGACGGCACCGTGATCGACGTCCAGGTGTTCACCCGCGACGGCATCGAGAAGGACAAGCGCGCCCGCCTGATCGAGGAATCCGAGATCAAGCGCGTCAAGAAGGACTTCGACGACCAGTTCCGCATCCTCGAGGGCGCGATCTACGCGCGCCTGCGCGAGCAGTTGCTGGGCAAGGTCGCCAACGGCGGCCCGGGCGTGAAGAAGGGCGACACCGTGTCCTCGCTGGTGCTCGACGGCCTGAAGCGGTCGGATTGGCTGCAGCTGCGGATGAAGGACGACGACGCGAACGACGCGATCGAGCGCGCCGGCAAACAGCTCGACGCCCACCGCAAGGAGTTCGACCGCCGCTTCGACGACAAGCGCGGCAAGATCACCCAGGGCGACGACCTCGCCCCGGGCGTGCTGAAGATGGTCAAGGTGTTCCTGGCGGTGAAGCGCCGCGTGCAGCCGGGCGACAAGATGGCCGGCCGCCACGGCAACAAGGGCGTGATCTCGAACATCGTGCCGGTCGAGGACATGCCGTACGCCGCCAACGGCGAGACGATCGACATCGTGCTCAACCCGCTGGGCGTGCCGAGCCGAATGAACATCGGCCAGATCCTCGAGGTGCACCTGGGCTGGGCGGCCAAGGGCCTGGGCCAGAAGATCCAGCGCATGCTGGATGCACAGGCCAAGGTGTCCGAGCTGCGCAAGTTCCTCGACGAGATCTACAACCACGACCGCAAGTCGCATGCCGAGCGCGTCGACCTGTCGCAGTTCAGCGACGCCGAGCTGCTGAAGCTGGCCGGCAACCTGACCGACGGCGTGCCGATGGCCACCCCGGTGTTCGACGGCGCGGCCGAGGCCGAGATCAAGAAGATGCTCGAGCTCGCCGACCTGCCGTTGTCCGGCCAGACCGTGCTGTTCGACGGCCGCACCGGCGAGGCGTTCGAGCGCCCGGTCACCGTCGGCTACATGCACATGCTGAAGCTGAACCACTTGGTCGACGACAAGATGCACGCGCGCTCGACCGGCCCTTACTCGCTCGTCACCCAGCAGCCGCTGGGCGGCAAGGCGCAGTTCGGCGGCCAGCGCTTCGGCGAGATGGAAGTCTGGGCGCTGGAAGCCTACGGCGCGGCCTACACCCTGCAGGAAATGCTGACGGTGAAGTCCGACGACGTGCAGGGCCGCAACCAGATGTACAAGAACATCGTCGACGGCGAGCACGAGATGGTCGCGGGCATGCCGGAGTCCTTCAACGTGCTGGTGAAGGAAATCCGCAGCCTGGCCATCAACATGGAACTCGAGGAGCACTGAGTCCCGCGATGGCGCGGCGGTGACGCCGCGCCGCGACGCAGGACCCATTGCCCCCGACCCGGAGAATCCCAATGAAAGATTTGCTGAACCTCTTCAACCAGCAGCGCCAGTCCCTGGACTTCGACGCGATCAAGATCGGCCTGGCCAGTCCGGACCTGATCCGCTCGTGGTCGTACGGCGAGGTGAAGAAGCCCGAGACGATCAACTACCGCACCTTCAAGCCGGAGCGCGACGGCCTGTTCTGCGCCGCCATCTTCGGCCCGATCAAGGACTACGAGTGCCTGTGCGGCAAGTACAAGCGCATGAAGCATCGCGGCGTGGTCTGCGAGAAGTGCGGCACCGAGGTGACCCTGGCCAAGGTGCGCCGTGAGCGCATGGGCCACATCGACCTGGCCTCGCCGGTCGCGCACATCTGGTTCCTCAAGTCGCTGCCGTCGCGCATCGGCCTGATGCTGGACATGACCCTGCGCGACATCGAGCGCATCCTGTACTTCG
>JAFLEB010000019.1 GCA_017302075.1 Lysobacterales bacterium | reverse complement strand
GAGCGCATGGGCCACATCGACCTGGCCTCGCCGGTCGCGCACATCTGGTTCCTCAAGTCGCTGCCGTCGCGCATCGGCCTGATGCTGGACATGACCCTGCGCGACATCGAGCGCATCCTGTACTTCGAGGCGTACGTCGTGACCGAGCCGGGGCTGACCCCGATGGAGCGCGGCAGCCTGCTCAACGAAGAGCAGTTCATGCAGGCGCGCCAGGAGCATGGCGACGACTTCGACGCCGCGATGGGCGCCGAGGCGGTCTACGACCTGCTGCGCACGATCGACCTGCAGAGCGAGATGCTGCAGCTGAAGGAGGAGATCGCCTCCACCAACAGCGAGACCAAGCTCAAGCGCCTGACCAAGCGGATCAAGCTGATCGAGGCCTTCATCGAGTCCGGCAACCGCCCGGAATGGATGGTCATGACCGTCCTGCCGGTGCTGCCGCCGGACCTGCGCCCGCTGGTCCCGCTGGACGGCGGCCGCTTCGCGACCTCCGACCTCAACGACCTGTACCGCCGCGTCATCAACCGCAACAACCGCCTGCGCCGCCTGCTGGAGCTCAACGCGCCCGACATCATCGTGCGCAACGAGAAGCGCATGCTGCAGGAGTCGGTGGACGCGCTGATGGACAACGGCCGCCGCGGCCGCGCGATCACCGGCACCAACAAGCGCCCGCTGAAGTCGCTGGCCGACATGATCAAGGGCAAGCAGGGCCGCTTCCGCCAGAACCTGCTGGGCAAGCGCGTCGACTACTCGGGCCGTTCGGTCATCGTGGTCGGCCCGTACCTCAAGCTGCACCAGTGCGGCCTGCCGAAGAAGATGGCGCTCGAGTTGTTCAAGCCCTTCATCTTCGCCAAGCTGCAGCGCCGTGGCCTGGCCACCACCATCAAGGCGGCCAAGAAGCTGGTCGAGCGCGAAGAGGCAGAGGTGTGGGACATCCTCGAGGAGGTCATCCGCGAGCACCCGGTGCTGCTGAACCGCGCCCCGACCCTGCACCGCCTCGGCATCCAGGCGTTCGAGCCGGTGCTGATCGAGGGCAAGGCGATCCAGCTGCACCCGCTGGTCTGCACCGCGTTCAACGCGGACTTCGACGGTGACCAGATGGCCGTCCACGTGCCGCTGTCGCTGGAAGCGCAGCTGGAAGCGCGCGCGCTGATGATGGCGTCCAACAACATCCTGTCGCCGGCCAACGGCGAGCCGATCATCGTGCCGTCGCAGGACGTGGTGCTGGGCCTGTACTACATGTCGCGCGCGCTGGAGAACAAGGCGGGCGAGGGCATGGTGTTCGCCAACATCGCCGAAGTGAAGCGCGCCTACGACAACCGCGTGGTCCAGCTGCACGCCAAGTGCAAGGTGCGGATCAGCGAAACCGTGGTCGCCGAGGACGGCAGCCGCAGCAAGCAGACCTCGATCGTGGACACCACGGTCGGCCGCGCCCTGCTGCGCGAGATCCTGCCCGAGGGCCTGCCGTTCGCGCTGGCCAACGTCGAGCTGACCAAGAAGAACATCAGCCGCCTGATCAACAGCTGCTACCGCATGCTGGGCCTCAAGGACACGGTGGTATTCGCCGACAAGCTGATGTACACCGGCTTCGCCTACGCGACCCGCGCGGGCGTGTCGATCGGCATCGACGACATGACCATCCCGGCCGAGAAGAAGTCGATCCTCGACGAGGCCGAGGCCGAGGTGCTGGAGATCCAGCAGCAGTACCAGTCGGGCCTGGTCACCGCCGGCGAGCGCTACAACAAGGTGGTCGACATCTGGTCGCGCACCAACGAGCGCGTGGCCAAGGCGATGATGGACACCATCGGCACCGAGAAGGTGGTCAACGCCAAGGGCGAGACCGTCGACCAGAAGTCGATGAACTCGATCTACATCATGGCCGACTCCGGCGCGCGTGGTTCGCAGGCGCAGATCCGCCAGCTGGCGGGCATGCGCGGCCTGATGGCCAAGCCGGACGGCTCGATCATCGAGACCCCGATTACCTCGAACTTCCGCGAGGGCCTGAACGTCCAGCAGTACTTCATCTCGACGCACGGCGCCCGCAAGGGCCTGGCGGACACCGCGCTGAAGACCGCGAACTCCGGTTACTTGACCCGCCGCCTGGTGGACGTGGCGCAGGACGTGGTGATCACCGAGTCCGATTGCGGCACGCTGGCCGGCCTGACCATGACCCCGATCGTGGAAGGCGGCGACGTCGTGGAGCCGTTGCGCGACCGCGTGCTGGGCCGCATCGTGGCCGAGGACGTGTACCTGCCTGGCAATGACGAGGATCCGTTCGTCACCCGCAACACCCTGCTCGACGAACAGTGGGTGCAGCGCCTCGAGGATGCCGGCGTGCAGGCGATCAAGGTGCGCAGCACCATCACCTGCCAGGCGCCGTTCGGCGTGTGCGCCAACTGCTACGGCCGCGACCTGGGCCGCGGCCACCTGGTCAACCACGGCGAGGCCGTGGGCGTGGTCGCCGCGCAGTCGATCGGCGAGCCCGGCACCCAGCTGACGATGCGGACCTTCCACATCGGCGGCGCGGCGTCGCGTGCGGCGGCGATCGACAACGTCACCGTCAAGACCACCGGCTCGGTGAAGTTCAACAACCTCAAGTTCGCCAAGCACGCGGCCGGCCACCTGGTGGCGGTGTCGCGCTCCGGCGAGCTGTCGGTGCTCGACAACCACGGCCGCGAGCGCGAGCGCTACAAGCTGCCGTACGGCGCCATGATCCAGGTCGCCGACGGCGGCGAGGTCAAGGCCGGGCAGACCGTCGCGAACTGGGATCCGCACAACCACCCGATCGTGTCCGAAGTCGCCGGCTTCATGCGCTTCATCGACTTCGTCGACGGCGTCACCGTCATCGAGAAGACCGACGAGCTCACCGGCCTGGCCTCGCGCGAGATCACCGACCCGAAGCGCCGCGGCGCGCAAGCCAAGGACCTGCGTCCGCTGGTGCGCATCGTCGACAAGGACGGCAAGGACCTGACCATCCCGGGCACCGACTTGCCGGCGCAGTACCTGCTGCCGCCGCGCTCGATCGTCAACCTGCAGCACGGCGCCGCCGTGGGCGTGGGCGACGTGGTCGCCAAGATCCCGCAGGAAGCGTCGAAGACCCGCGACATCACCGGCGGCCTGCCGCGCGTCGCCGACCTGTTCGAGGCGCGCAAGCCGAAGGACCCGGCGATCCTCGCCGAGATCTCCGGCATCGTCAGCTTCGGCAAGGACACCAAGGGCAAGCAGCGCCTGATCATCAAGCACACCGATGGTTCCGAGCACGAGGAGCTGATCCCGAAGTACCGCCAGATCATCGTGTTCGAAGGCGAGCACGTGGAAAAGGGCGAGACCGTGGTGGACGGCGAGCCGACGCCGCAGGACATCCTGCGCCTGAAGGGCGTCGAGGAGCTGGCCGCGTACCTGGTGAAGGAAATCCAGGACGTCTACCGCCTGCAGGGCGTGAAGATCAACGACAAGCACATCGAGGTGATCATTCGCCAAATGCTGCGCAAGGTCGAGGTCGTGGACGGCGGCGACAGCAAGTTCCTCGCCGGCGAGCAGGTCGAGCGCCAGCGCGCGGTCGAGGAGAACGAGCGCCTGTCGAAGAAGGGCGAGATTCTGGCGAAGGTGGAGCCGGTGCTGCTCGGCATCACCAAGGCCTCGCTGGCGACCGAGTCGTTCATCTCGTCGGCCTCGTTCCAGGAGACCACCCGCGTGCTGACGGAGGCTGCGGTGCGCGGCACCCGCGACACCCTGCGCGGCCTCAAGGAGAACGTGATCGTCGGCCGCCTGATCCCGGCCGGCACCGGCCTGGCGTACCACAGCCAGCGCCGCAAGAACGCGTCGGGCCTGACCGAGGCGGAGATGGCGACCCTGGCCGGCGAGCCGGCCGCGGACGCGGTCGAGGCGGCCACCGAAGAGTAAGCGCCAGCGCATGGTACTGGCCACCTGCGGGCGGCCAGGCTGGCAAAGCAGCACCGCGGTGGGTATACTCCCGCCGCTTTCGATGGCCTCGTGCCATCCAGATCACCAAATGAGGTCGCAGGGAGCGCCTCGTGTTGGGCCCAGGACGGGCGGGATCGCAGATTGGCCACGGCGGGCATGCTCCGCCGAGGCTGTCGGTATGGCCTCGTTTGACCGAAAGGTCCGACGCGGGCTATACTTTTTCGTCTCAGTCGGCCGGATTGCCATCAATCCGGCCGGCTTCGTCTCCGAATGGGCCCCAGGCCCGCCAATTGAGCCCCGAAATGGCAACGATCAACCAGCTCGTGCGCAAGCCGCGCAGCCCGGAAACCTACAAGAGCGCCTCGCCGGCCCTCGCCAACTGCCCGCAGCGCCGCGGCGTGTGCACCCGCGTGTACACCACCACCCCGAAGAAGCCGAACTCGGCCCTTCGCAAGGTCGCCAAGGTGCGCCTGACCAATGGGTACGAAGTGATTTCGTACATCGGCGGCGAAGGCCACAACCTGCAGGAGCACAGCGTGGTGCTGATCCGCGGCGGCCGCGTCAAGGACCTGCCGGGCGTGCGCTACCACACCGTGCGCGGCTCGCTGGACGCCGCCGGCGTCGCCAAGCGCCGCCAGAGCCGCTCCAAGTACGGCGCCAAGCGTCCGAAGTCCTGATCGCGCGCCCTGCGACGCGTCCACGAACAGATTCTGTTAGGGGTTATCGAATATGTCCCGTAAAGGCAATACTCCGCAGCGCTCGGTGCTGCCGGATCCGAAGCACGGAAGCGAAACCATCGCCCGCTTCATCAACATGGTCATGCAGAGCGGCAAGAAGTCGGTCGCCGAGAAGATCGTGTATGGCGCGATGGAAGTGATCGGCGAGAAGAACCCGAATGCGCTCGAGCTGGTCGAGAAGGCGCTGGGCAACGTGTCCCCGTCGGTCGAGGTCAAGTCCCGCCGCGTCGGCGGCGCGACCTACCAGGTACCGGTTGAGGTGCGTTCCTCCCGTCGCATGGCGCTGGCGATGCGCTGGCTGATCGAGTCCGCCCGCAAGCGCGGCGAGAACAGCATGCCGCGCAAGCTCGCCGGCGAGCTGCTCGACGCCTCCGAGAACCGCGGCGGCGCGATCAAGAAGCGCGAGGAAACCCACCGCATGGCGGAAGCCAACAAGGCGTTCGCGCACTACCGCTGGTAAGACTGTCGGCGCGGGCCCGTTGCGCCCGCAGGCGCACGCGACAAGCGCCCCGCAGGTTCGCCTGCCCACGACCGACGGCCGCCGCAAGGCGGCCATCGGCCATCCGGAATCCCGGAACACGATTCCCACTCCGTTTCGGCGGACACAACGAGAGACTCACCGTGGCCCGTACCACTCCCATCGAGCGTTACCGCAACTTCGGCATCATGGCCCACATCGATGCCGGCAAGACCACCACGTCCGAGCGCATCCTGTTCTACACCGGCAAGAGCCACAAGATCGGTGAAGTGCACGACGGCGCCGCGACCATGGACTGGATGGAGCAGGAGCAGGAGCGCGGCATCACCATCACCTCCGCGGCGACCACCGCGTTCTGGAAGGGGATGGACAAGTCGCTGCCGGAGCATCGCTTCAACATCATCGACACCCCCGGGCACGTCGACTTCACCATCGAAGTCGAGCGCTCGCTGCGCGTGCTCGACGGCGCGGTGTTCGTGCTGTGCGCCGTGGGCGGCGTGCAGCCGCAGTCCGAGACCGTGTGGCGCCAGGCCAACAAGTACAAGGTCCCGCGCATCGCGTTCGTCAACAAGATGGACCGCACCGGCGCCAACTTCGACAAGGTCCGCGACCAGCTGAAGTCGCGCCTGGGCGCCGTCGCCGTGCCGATGCAGGTGCCGATCGGCGCCGAGGACGGCTTCGAGGGCGTGATCGACCTGCTGAAGATGAAGGCGATCCATTGGGACGTCGCCTCGCAGGGCCTGAACTTCGAGTACCGCGACATCCCGGCCGAGCTGCAGGCGCGCGCCGAGGCCGACCGTGCGTTCATGGTCGAGTCCGCCGCCGAGGCCAGCGAAGAGCTGATGGACAAGTACCTCAACGACGGCGACCTGTCCGAAGCCGAGGTCATCGCCGGCCTGCGCCAGCGCACGCTGGCCACCGAGATCGTGCCGATGTTCTGCGGCTCTGCGTTCAAGAACAAGGGCGTGCAGGCCATGCTCGACGGCGTGATCAACCTGCTGCCGTCGCCGGTCGACGTGCCGGCGGTGCGCGGCGTCGACGTCGACGACGAGTCCAAGGAACTGACCCGCGAGTCCAGCGACAAGGCCCCGTTCTCGGCGCTGGCGTTCAAGATCATGACCGACCCGTTCGTGGGCTCGCTGACCTTCTTCCGCGTCTACTCCGGCACCCTCAACGCCGGCGACCAGGTGCTGAACTCGGTCAAGGGCAAGCGCGAGCGCATCGGCCGCATCCTGCAGATGCACTCCAACCAGCGCGACGAGATCAAGGAAGTGCTGGCCGGCGACATCGCCGCGGCGGTGGGCCTGAAGGACGTCACCACCGGCGACACCCTGTGCGCGCAGGACGCGCCGATCGTGCTGGAGCGCATGGCGTTCCCGGATCCGGTGATCTCGATGGCGGTCGAGCCGAAGACCAAGTCCGACCAGGAGAAGATGGGCATGGCGCTGTCGCGCCTAGCGCAGGAAGATCCCTCGTTCCGCGTGCGGACCGACGAGGAATCCGGCCAGACCATCATCTCCGGCATGGGCGAGCTGCACCTCGACATCATCGTCGACCGCATGAAGCGCGAGTTCAACGTCGAGGCGAACGTCGGCAAGCCGCAGGTGGCCTACCGCGAGACGATCCGCAAGTCGGACGTCAAGAGCGACTACAAGCACGCCAAGCAGTCGGGCGGCAAGGGCCAGTACGGCCACGTCGTCATCGAGCTGTCGCCGATGACCGCCGAGGACCGCGCCAACCCGGACGTCAAGGACGATTTCCTGTTCCTCAACGAGATTACCGGCGGCGTCATCCCGAAGGAATTCATCCCGGCGGTCGAGAAGGGCATGCGCGAGACCATCACCAGCGGCCCGCTGGCCGGCTTCCCGGTGGTCGGCGTCAAGGTCAAGCTGGTGTTCGGCTCGTACCACGACGTCGACTCGTCGGAAATGGCGTTCAAGCTCGCCTCGTCGATGGCGTTCAAGGAAGGCTTCCGCAAGGCCGATCCGGTCCTGCTGGAGCCGATCATGAAGGTCGAGATCGTCAGCCCCGAGGACTACCTGGGCGACGTGATGGGCGACGTGAGCCGCCGCCGCGGCGTGCTGCAGGGCCAGGACGACAGCCCGTCGGGCAAGATCATCAACGCGATGATCCCGCTGGGCGAGATGTTCGGCTACGCCACCTCGCTGCGTTCGATGTCGCAGGGTCGCGCCACCTTCACGATGGAATTCGACCATTACGAGGAAGCGCCTAACAACATCGCCGAGGCGGTGATCAAGAAGGCCTGATCCATCCCGTTCCCGCGCCGCCACGGCGGCGCGGACCACACACACGACTAGCAAGGTGAACCAACATGGCAAAGGGTAAGTTCGAGCGCACCAAGCCCCACGTGAACGTGGGCACGATTGGTCACGTGGACCACGGCAAGACGACGCTGACGGCGGCGCTGACGAAGGTGGGCGCGGAGCGTTTTGGTGGCGAGTTCAAGGCGTACGACTCGATCGACGCGGCGCCGGAAGAGAAGGCGCGCGGGATCACGATCTCGACGGCGCACGTGGAATACGAGAGCCCGACGCGCCACTACGCGCACGTGGACTGCCCGGGCCACGCGGACTACGTGAAGAACATGATCACGGGTGCGGCGCAGATGGACGGCGCGATCCTGGTGTGCTCGGCGGCGGACGGCCCGATGCCGCAGACGCGCGAGCACATCCTGCTGTCGCGCCAGGTGGGCGTGCCGTACATCGTGGTCTACCTGAACAAGGCGGACATGGTGGACGACGCCGAGCTGCTGGAGCTGGTGGAGATGGAAGTCCGCGAGCTGCTGAGCAAGTACGAGTTCCCGGGCGACGACACCCCGATCATCTCGGGTTCGGCGCGCCTGGCGCTGGAAGGCGACCAGTCGGAGATCGGCGTGCCGTCGATCATCAAGCTGGTGGAGGCGCTGGACAGCTGGATCCCGGAGCCGGAGCGCGCGATCGACAAGCCGTTCCTGATGCCGGTGGAAGACGTGTTCTCGATCTCGGGCCGCGGCACCGTGGTGACCGGCCGCATCGAGCGCGGCGTGATCAAGGTGGGCGAGGAAATCGAGATCGTCGGTATCCGCCCGACCCAGAAGACGACGGTGACCGGCGTCGAGATGTTCCGCAAGCTGCTGGACCAGGGCCAGGCGGGCGACAACGCGGGCCTGCTGCTGCGCGGCACGAAGCGTGACGACGTGGAGCGCGGCCAGGTGCTGTGCAAGCCGGGTTCGATCACCCCGCACACGGAGTTCGAGGCGGAGGTGTACGTGCTGTCGAAGGACGAGGGCGGCCGCCATACCCCGTTCTTCAAGGGCTACCGCCCGCAGTTCTACTTCCGCACGACGGACATCACCGGTGCGGTGACGCTGCCGGAGGGCACCGAGATGGTGATGCCGGGCGACAACGTGAAGATGACGGTGCAGCTGATCAACCCGGTGGCGATGGACGAGGGCCTGCGCTTCGCGATCCGCGAGGGCGGTCGTACCGTCGGCGCCGGCGTCGTGGCCAAGATCCTCAAGTAAATCAGTGTCTTGCGGTTCCCGGGCATGCCGGGGCCGCAGCCTGTGGAAATAATCCCGCCTTGGGCTTGTGCCGAAGGCGGGAACTCCGTTAGAATGCAAGACCCTCGCGGCGATGTGAGTCGCCTGGGGGAAGCGAAAAGAGGCGCAGGACGCGCCTCGTGTTCGCCAGACAGGGAGATGTCGCGTGGCAAGGCCTCGTCCGTTCCGGAAATGTCCGGGACACTTCGGCGGGGCCTTTCGGCGCGTTCATGGATTCCCACGCTGGCGGGCCGGGTGACCGGGCCGCCGCGTCGTTTCAGGGGTTTTGGTTCCACGCGGTACCCGTAGCACCCGTTGTTTCCACGGGGTGCGGCGCAACAGACGCCGTCGCACCTGTCGCTCTTTAGATACGAGGCAATCCTCATGGCGGACCAGAAGATTCGCATCCGGCTGAAGGCGTTCGATCATCGACTGATCGACCGTTCGGCCAGCGAGATCGTCGAAACGGCCAAGCGGACCGGCGCGCAGGTGCGCGGCCCGATCCCGCTGCCGACCAAGATCGAACGCTACACCGTCCTGGTGTCGCCGCACGTCGACAAGGACGCGCGCGACCAGTACGAGACCCGCACGCACAAGCGCGTGCTCGACATCGTCGACCCCAACGACAAGACCGTGGACGCGCTGATGAAGCTCGAACTGGCTGCCGGCGTCGACGTCCAGATCAAGTTGACCTGAGGAGACCGACCATGAGCGCGAAGAAGCATTCGCTCGGCATCGTCGGTCGCAAGGCCGGCATGAGCCGCATGTTCACCGAGGACGGCAAGTCCGTGCCGGTGACCCTGATCGAGGCCACGCCGAACCGCATCACCCAGATCAAGACGCTGGACACCGACGGCTACAGCGCAGTGCAGGTGACCGCCGGCGTCAAGCGCGCCAGCCTGCTGAGCAAGCCGGCGACCGGCCACCTGGCGAAGGCCAAGGTGGAAGCCGGCCGCGGCCTGTGGGAGCTGCGCGTCGAGGCCGACCAGATCGGCGCCTACGAAGTGGGCGGCGAGATCAAGGCCGACATCTTCGAGGTCGGCCAGAAGGTCGACGTCCAGGGCGTCACCAAGGGCAAGGGCTTCCAGGGCACGATCAAGCGCTGGAACTTCACCATGGGCGACGCGACGCACGGCAACTCGCTGTCGCACCGCTCGCCGGGTTCGATCGGCCAGCGCCAGACGCCTGGCCGCGTGTTCCCGGGCAAGAAGATGGCCGGCCACATGGGCCACGTCACCCAGACCACGCAGAACCTGCAGGTCGTGAAGGTCGACGCCGAGCGCGGCCTGATCGCCGTGCGCGGCGCGGTCCCGGGTGCGCCGGGCGGCGACGTGATCGTGCGCCCGACGAGCAAGGGAGTCTGAACATGGAACTGAGCATCAATGGCGGCAAGGGCGCCGTGTCGGTCTCCGACGCCGTGTTTGGCCGTGAGTTCAACGGCGACCTCGTCCACCAGGTGGTGGTCGCCTACCGCAACGCCGGTCGCGCGGGCACCAAGGCCCAGAAGACCCGTTCGGAAGTCAACGGCACCACCAAGAAGTCGAAGAAGCAGAAGGGCGGCGGCGCGCGTCATGGCGCCCTGACGGCCCCGATTTTCGTCGGCGGCGGCGTGACCTTCGCGGCCAAGCCGCGCAGCTTCGCGCAGAAGGTGAACCGCAAGATGTACCGCGCCGCGATCGCCGCGATCCTGTCCGAGCTGAACCGCCAGGGCCGGATCACCGTGGTCGAGGGCTTCGACGTCGACGCCCCGAAGACCTCGGGCTTGGTCGCGAAGCTGAAGGACCTCAACGCCGGCCAGCGTCCGCTGATCGTCACCGAGGACGCCTCCGAGAACCTGTACCTGTCCGCCCGCAACCTGCCGTACGTGCAGGTCCGCGACGTGCAGGGCCTGGACCCGGTCGCGCTGGTCGGTGCCGACACCGTGTTCGTGACCACCGACGCGGTCAAGAAGATCGAGGAGTGGCTGGCATGAGCGCCGCAAACCTGTACGAAGTGATCCGTGCGCCGCGCGTGTCCGAGAAGACCGCGCGCCTGCAGGAAGTCTCCAACCAATACGTCTTCGAAGTCGCGAAGACCGCCACGAAGGCCGATGTGAAGGCCGCGGTCGAGAAGATCTTCGACGTCAAGGTCGAGGCGGTGAACGTGGTGAACGTGAAGGGCAAGTCCAAGGCCTTCAAGTTCCGCCAGGGTCGCCGCGGCGATTGGCGCAAGGCGTACGTCACGCTGGCCGACGGCCAGTCGATCGACGTCATGACGACCTCGGCCTGAGGAACCATCCATGGCACTGATGACATTCAAGCCCACCTCCGCCGGCCGCCGTTCCGCGGTCCGCGTGGTGACGCCCGACCTCCACAAGGGCGCCCCGTTCGCGGCGCTGGTGGAGAAGCAGGGCAAGACCGGTGGTCGTAACCACCACGGCCGCATCACCACCCGCCACATCGGCGGTGGCCACAAGCAGCACTACCGCATCATCGACTTCAAGCGCGACAAGGAAGGCATCCCGGCGCGCGTCGAGCGCATCGAGTACGACCCGAACCGCACCGCGCACATCGCGCTGCTGTGCTACGCCGACGGCGAGCGCCGCTACATCATCGCGCCGAAGGGCCTGAAGGCCGGCGACCAGGTGATCGCGGGCCGCGACGCCCCGATCAAGGCCGGCAACACGCTGCCGCTGCGCAACATCCCGGTCGGTTCCACCGTGCACTGCATCGAGATGAAGCCCGGCAAGGGCGCGCAGATCGCCCGCGCCGCCGGCGCCGGCGTGCAGCTGGTCGCGCGCGAGGGCGTCTACGCGATGCTCCGCCTGCGTTCCGGCGAGATGCGCAAGGTCCCGGCCGAGTGCCGCGCGACCATCGGCGAAGTCGGCAACGACGAGCACAACCTCGAGAAGCTGGGCAAGGCAGGCGCCAAGCGCTGGCGCGGCGTGAAGCCGACCGTCCGCGGCGCCGCCATGAACCCGGTCGACCACCCGCACGGTGGCGGCGAGGCGAAGGCCGGCCAGGGCAACCCGCATCCGGTCACCCCGTGGGGCGTCCCGACCAAGGGTTACAAGACCCGCAAGAACAAGCGCACCCAGCAGTTCATCGTGCGCGACCGCAGGAGCTAATCGGCAATGGCACGTTCACTCAAGAAGGGCCCGTTCATCGACCACCACCTGCAGAAGAAGGTGGAGGCCGCGGGCAGCAGCAAGAAGCCGATCAAGACCTGGTCGCGCCGTTCGACCGTGCTCCCGGAGATGATCGGGTTCACCATCGCCGTGCACAACGGCAAGAACCACGTCCCGGTGCTGGTCAACGAGAACATGGTTGGCCACAAGCTCGGCGAGTTCGCCCTGACCCGGACGTTCAAGGGTCACGGCGGCGACAAGAAGTCGAAGTAAGGAGAGATGACAATGGAAGCGAAAGCCATCCTGCGCACCGTGCGCATCTCCCCGCAGAAGGCCCGCCTGGTCGCCGACCAGGTCCGCGGACTGTCGGCCGAGCGCGCCGTCAACCTGCTGAAGTTCTCGGACAAGAAGGCCGCCACCCTGATCCGCAAGGTCGTGGAGTCCGCCATCGCCAACGCCGAGAACAACCAGGGCGCCGACGTCGACGCACTCAAGGTCAAGACCATCATGGTCGATGAAGGTCCCATCCTGAAGCGCTTCATGGCGCGTGCGAAGGGCCGTGGCACGCGCATCAGCAAGCGCACCAGCCACATCACCGTGGTCGTGGGCGAGGGCAAGTAATCATGGGTCACAAAGTCAATCCGATCGGCATCCGCCTGGGCATCGCCAAGGACTGGAACTCCAAGTGGTACGCCGGCAAGAAGCACTTCGCCGAGTACCTGTCCGCCGACCTGAAGGTCCGCGAGATGCTTCGCAAGAAGCTGGCCCAGGCCGGCATCAGCAAGATCCTGATCGAGCGCCCGGCGAACAACGCCCGCGTGACGATCCACACCGCCCGCCCGGGCGTGGTGATCGGCAAGCGCGGCGAGGACATCGAGAAGCTGCGGAAGGAAGTCTCCGACGTGATGGGCGTCCCGGCGCACATCAACGTCACCGAGGTCCGCAAGCCCGAGCTCGACGCCCAGCTGGTCGCCGAGTCCATCGCGCAGCAGCTCGAGCGCCGCATCATGTTCCGTCGCGCGATGAAGCGCGCCGTGGGCAATGCGATGCGCCTGGGCGCGCTGGGCATCAAGGTGAACGTGGCCGGCCGCCTGAACGGCGCCGAGATCGCGCGCTCCGAGTGGTACCGCGAGGGCCGCGTCCCGCTGCACACCCTGCGCGCCGACATCGACTACGGCTTCGCCGAGGCGAAGACCACGTACGGGATCATCGGCATCAAGGTGTGGGTCTACAAGGGCGAGATCTTCGATTTCACCCAGATCGGCCAGGAGAAGCAGGACGACACCCCGGCACCGCGCGGCGAGCGTGGCGACCGTGACCGTCCGCGCGGCCCGCGCCGCGACCGTGGCGACCGCGCCGAGCGCGGCGAAGCGAGGGAATAAACCATGCTGCAACCCAAGCGAACCAAATACCGCAAGGTCCACAAGGGCCGCAACGAGGGCCTGAGCTGGAGCGGCAACGCCGTCAGCTTCGGCGAGTTCGGCCTGAAGGCGACCGCCCACGGACAGCTCACCGCCCGCCAGATCGAGGCCGCGCGCCGCTCGATCAGCCGCTACGTCAAGCGCGGCGGCAAGATGTGGATCCGCGTGTTCCCCGACAAGCCGATCACCAAGAAGCCGATCGAAGTCCGAATGGGCTCCGGCAAGGGCAACGTGGAGTACTGGGTCGCGCAGATCCAGCCCGGCCGCATGATCTACGAGATCGAGGGCGTGAGCGAAGACGTGGCGCGCGAGGCGTTCCGCCTGGCCGCCGCCAAGCTCTCGGTCACCACCCAATTCGTGACCCGGACGGTGCGCTGATGGAACTCAAGCAACTCAAGTCGAAGTCGGCGGACGAGCTCAAGGCCCACCTGGTCGAGCTGCAGAAGGAGCGCTTCGCGCTGCGCATGCAGAAGGCCACCGGCCAGCTCGCCAAGACCCACGAGGCCCGCCGCGTGCGCCGCGAGATCGCTCGCGTCAACACGCTGCTCGGGCAGAAGAAGTAAGGACGGCCGAGATGACCGAACAAACCAAGAAGCTGCACACGGTCGAAGGCCGCGTCGTCAGCAACAAGATGGACAAGACCGTGACCGTGCTCGTGGAGCGCCAGGTCAAGCACGCGCTGTACGGCAAGTACATCCGCCGCTCGACCAAGCTGCACGCCCACGACGCCGAGAACGCGTGCAACGAAGGCGACTTCGTCCGCGTGGCCGAGTGCGCGCCGATGTCCAAGACCAAGAACTGGCGCGTGGTCGAGATCCTCGCCCGCGCAGCCGAGTAAGCAGGAGAGACAGCCATGATCCAGATGCAGAGCTATCTCGACGTCGCCGACAACTCGGGTGCCAAGGAACTGATGTGCATCAAGGTGCTGGGCGGCTCCAAGCGCCGCTACGCCGGCATCGGCGACATCATCAAGGTCTCGGTGAAGGACGCGATCCCGCGCGGCAAGGTGAAGAAGGGCGACGTGTACAACGCGGTCGTCGTGCGCACCCGCAAGGGCGTGCGTCGCCCGGACGGGTCGCTGATCCGCTTCGACGGCAACGCCGCCGTGCTGCTCAACAACAAGCATGAGCCGATCGGCACCCGCATCTTCGGGCCCGTGACCCGCGAGCTGCGCTCCGAGAAGTTCATGAAGATCGTCTCGCTCGCGCCCGAAGTGCTCTGAGCGGAGGAAGGAAGAACATGAACCGTATCCGCAAGGGCGACCAGGTGGTCATCACCACCGGCAACAAGAAGATCAAGGGCCAGACCGGCGAAGTGCTGCGCGTCGAAGGCGAGCGCGTGTACGTCTCCAACCTGAACCTGGTCAAGCGCGCCACCAAGCCGAACCCGCAGGCCGGCCAGGCCGGCGGCATCATCGAGCGCGAGGCGTCGATCCACATTTCCAACGTGATGCTGCTCAACCCGGCGACGGGCAAGGGCGAGCGCGTTGCCACCAAGGTGCTGGAGAATGGAAAGCGCATCCGCGTGTTCCGCTCCAGCGGCGAGGCCATCTGACATGACCACCCGACTCGAGAAGTTCTACAAGGATGAAGTGGTGCCGAAGCTGATGCAGCAATTCGGCTACACCAATCCGATGGAAGTGCCGAAGCTCACCAAGATCACCATCAACATGGGCGTCGGCGAAGCCGCGACCAACAAGAAGGTGCTGGAGAACGCCGTCGCCGACATGGCCAAGATCACCGGCCAGAAGCCGGTGGTGACCAAGTCGCGCGTGTCGGTCGCTTCGTTCAAGATCCGCGACGGCTGGCCGATCGGCTGCAAGGTGACCCTGCGTCGCGCCAAGATGTTCGAGTTCCTGGACCGCCTGATCAACATCTCGCTGCCCCGCGTCCGCGACTTCCGCGGCGTGTCCGGCCGCTCGTTCGACGGCCGCGGCAACTACAACATGGGCGTGAAGGAGCAGATCATCTTCCCGGAGATCGACTTCGACGCCGTCGACGCGATGCGCGGCATGGACATCGCGATCACCACCACGGCGAAGACCGACGCGGAGGCCAAGGCCCTGCTCGAGGCCTTCCGCTTCCCGTTCCGCAACTAAGGACCGACCATGGCCAAGACCTCCATGATCAACCGCGAGGCCAAGCGCGCCAAGCTGGCCAAGCAGCACGGCGCCAAGCGCGAAGCCCTGAAGAAGATCATCGCCAGCCAGGACGCGTCCTACGAGGACAAGATGGCCGCCGCGACCAAGCTGCAGAAGCTGCCGCGCGACTCGTCGGCGTCCCGCCAGACCACCCGCTGCGCCCTGACCGGCCGCCCGCGCGCCGTGTACAGCAAGTTCGGCCTGGGCCGCAACGCGCTGCGCAAGGCGACGATGAACGGCGACGTGCCCGGCCTGCGCAAGGCCAGCTGGTAACCGATCCGCACGGATGGCGAACCGCCTGCTATACTAGGCGGCTCCCGCCAACCGGCAGGAACACCGAAGGGCCCGCAGCGATGCGGGCCTTCGGCCGCGACAAGCGCCGCGCAACGGCGCCCACAATCCGACAGATTTTCGCGAAAGCGGATATCGGTGCTACTCATCAGGTGAATCCATGAGCATGACTGATCCCATCGCCGACATGCTGGTCCGCATCAAGAATGCGGCGGCGGTCGGCAAGCAGACGGTGAAGATGCCGTCCTCCAAGACCAAGGTCGCGATCGCCAACGTCCTCAAGGGCGAGGGCTACATCGCCGACGCGCGCGTCACCCAGGCCGGCGCCAAGGCCGAGCTGGAAATCGCCCTGAAGTACTACGAGGGCAAGCCGGTGATCGAGACCCTGAAGCGCGTGTCGCGCTCGGGCCTGCGCCACTACCGCGGCAAGGACGCGCTGCCGAAGGTGCTGAACGGCCTCGGCGTCGCCATCATTTCCACCTCCAAGGGCATCATGACCGACTCGCAGGCGCGCCAGCAGGGCGTCGGTGGCGAAGTCCTGTGCATCGTGGCCTAAGGGAGAGACGACCATGTCCCGCGTAGCCAAGAAGCCTGTCGCCCTCGCCAAGGGCGTCGAACTCAACGTCCAGCCGGAATCGATCAGCGTCAAGGGCCCGAAGGGCACCCTGAGCGTCGCCAAGCCGGCCGGCATCGAAGTCAAGATCGAGGACGGCAGTGCGCTGCTGTCCGCCAACGACCCGGCCCTGGTGCCGCTGGCCGGCACCCTGCGCGCGATCGTCGCGAACATGGTGCAGGGCGTGAGCGCCGGCTTCGAGCGCAAGCTCGAGCTGGTCGGCGTCGGTTACCGCGCCGCCGCCCAGGGCAAGGACCTGAACCTCTCGCTCGGGTACTCGCACCCGGTCGTGTTCAAGGCGCCGGAAGGCATCACCATCACCACGCCGACCCAGACCGAGATCGTGGTCGCGGGCGCCGACAAGCAGCTGGTGGGTGAAGTCGCCGCCAAGATCCGCGGCTACCGTCCGCCGGAGCCCTACAAGGGCAAGGGCGTGAAGTACGCCGGCGAAAACATCATCCGCAAGGAAGCCAAGAAGGCCTAAGCGGGCTTTCAGCTTCCGGAGAAGAAGACCATGGAAAAGAAGATCGCCCGCCTGCGTCGCGCCAAGTCGACCCGTGCCCACATCCGCGAACTCGGCGTGCCGCGCCTGTCGGTGCTGCGCACCGGCCAGCACCTGTACGCCCAGCTGTTCACCGCCGACGGTTCCAAGGTGCTGGCTTCGGCCTCCACCCTGCAGGCCGACGTCAAGGACGGCCTGAAGAACGGCAAGAATGCCGACGCGGCCGCCAAGGTCGGTCGCGTGATCGCCGAGCGCGCCAAGGCCGCCGGCGTCGAGAAGATCGCGTTCGACCGCTCGGGCTACCGCTACCACGGCCGCGTCAAGGCCCTGGCGGAAGCCGCCCGCGAGGCCGGCCTGCAGTTCTGATCCCGAGCGCCCTGGGGCATCGTCCCCATGGCGTGGGCTCGCCCCTGGCGATGCCCGCTCGCCGATGCGAGGTGCATCGGGCGCCGGTGCCGGTTGCGGCCACGGCGGTCCACCCGCGGTAATCCACAACGATAAGCGGCGACGCCGCAATTCCCTCAATCCAAGAGATATCGAAATGGCAGAGCAACGCGAATCCCGCGGCCGCGATCGCGGTCCCCGCGAGGAGAAAGTCGACGATGGCATGATCGAGAAGCTGATCGCGGTCAACCGCGTCAGCAAGACGGTCAAGGGTGGTCGCCAGTTCACCTTCACCGCGCTGACGGTCGTCGGCGACGGCGGCGGCAAGGTCGGCTTCGGCTATGGCAAGGCGCGCGAAGTGCCGGTCGCCATCCAGAAGTCGATGGAAGGCGCGCGCAAGAACATGCGCACCGTCGACCTCAACAACGGCACCCTGTTCCACGCGGTGAAGGCCGGCCACGGCGCGGCCCGCGTGTTCATGCAGCCGGCCTCGGAAGGTACTGGCGTGATCGCCGGCGGCGCGATGCGCGCCGTGCTGGAGGCGGTGGGCGTCAAGAACGTGCTGGCCAAGGCGGTCGGTTCGCGCAACCCGATCAACCTGGTCCGCGCCACGGTCAAGGGCCTCGAGGCGATGCATTCGCCGGCCAAGATCGCGGCCAAGCGCGGCAAGAAGGTGGAGGACCTGATCAATGGCTAACGAAGGCAAGACCATCAAGGTCCGTCTGGTCAAGGGCCTGCGCGGCACCCAGTCGCGCCACCGCCTGTCGGTGAAGGCGCTCGGCCTGGGCAAGCTCAACAGCGTCCGCGAGTTGAAGGACAGCCCGCAGGTGCGTGGCCTGATCAACCAGCTGCATTACCTGGTCAAGGTCGAGGAGTAATTCGATGAAGATGAACACGCTCAGCCCCGCCGAGGGCGCCCGCCAGGTGGCGAAGCGCGTCGGCCGCGGCATTGGTTCCGGCCTCGGCAAGACCTGCGGCCGCGGCCACAAGGGTTCGTTCGCGCGCGCCGGCAAGGGCAAGATCAAGGCCGGCTTCGAAGGCGGCCAGATGCCCATGCAGCGCCGCCTGCCGAAGATCGGCTTCGCCTCGAAGCTGGCCGGCGACACCGCCGAAGTGCTGCTGTACAAGCTCGACAGCCTGCCTGCGGGTGACGTCGACTTCGCCGCGCTCCGCGCAGCCAAGCTGGTGCCGAGCACCGCGAAGCGCGCCAAGGTCGTCGCCAAGGGCGAAGTGACCAAGGCCTTCGTGCTGAAGGGCATCGCCGCGACCGCCGGCGCCAAGGCCGCGATCGAGGCCGCCGGCGGCAAGCTGGCGGAGTAAGCTGGGCATGTCGCGAACCGCGGATGCGTTGTCCGGCCTGGCCGGTGCGGGCAAGTTCACCGAACTTCGCTCGCGCCTGCTGTTCGTCCTCGGGGCGTTGATCGTCTACCGCATCGGGTGCTTCATCCCGGTGCCGGGCGTCAACCCCGAGGCGATGCTGCAGCTGATGGAGTCCCAGAAGGGCACGATCGTGGACATGTTCAACATGTTCTCGGGCGGCGCCCTGCACCGCTTCAGCATCTTCGCGCTGAACGTGGTGCCCTACATCTCGGCGTCGATCGTGGTCCAGCTGATGACCCAGATCCTGCCGAGCTGGAAGGCGATGTCCAAGGAAGGCGAGTCCGGCCGCCGCAAGATCACCCAGTACTCGCGCTACGGCGCGGTCTTCCTGGCGATCTTCCAGGCCGCCGGCATCGCGATCGCGCTGCAGAACCAGGGTGCCGGCAGCGGCATCCCGGTGGTGTACAACCCCGGTCCGGGCTTCGTGATGACCGCGGTGGTCTCGCTGACCGCCGGCACCATGTTCCTGATGTGGCTGGGCGAGCAGGTAACCGAGCGCGGCATCGGCAACGGCGTCTCGCTGATCATCTTCTCCGGCATCGTCGCCGGCCTGCCGGGCGCGGTGCTCAACACCCTGCAGCAGGCCAACAGCGGCGACATGCAGTGGATCACCGTGTTCTTCATTCTGGCGATCGTGCTGGCCTTCACCTGGTTCGTGGTGTTCATGGAACGCGGCCAGCGCCGCATCACCGTGAACTACGCGCGTCGCCAGGGCGGTCGCGGCGCCTACATGAACCAGAGCTCGTTCCTGCCGCTCAAGCTCAACATGTCGGGCGTGATCCCGCCGATCTTCGCGTCGTCGATCATCATGTTCCCGGCCACGGCGTCGACGTGGTTCGGCCAGTCGGGCAGTTCGGCCACGACGTGGCTGCAGAAGGTCAGCCAGATGCTGTCGCCGGGCGAGCCGCTGCACATGATCCTGTACGCCGGCCTGATCATCGGCTTCGCCTTCTTCTACACGGCGCTGGTCTTCAATTCGCAGGAGACCGCCGACAACCTGAAGAAGTCGGGCGCGCTGATCCCGGGCATCCGGCCGGGCAAGGCGACGGCGGACTACATCGACGGCGTGCTGACCCGGCTGACGGGCGCCGGCGCGGCCTACCTGGTGCTGGTCTGCCTGTTGCCTGAAGTGATGCGGACGCAGCTGGGCACGTCGTTCTACTTCGGCGGCACGTCGCTGCTGATCGTGGTGGTCGTGGTGATGGACTTCATCGCCCAGATCCAGGCCCACCTGATGTCGCACCAGTACGAGAGCCTGCTGAAGAAGGCGAACCTGAAGGGCGGCAACCGCACGCGCTGAGCGCGTGCACGCCGCACGACCGCCGGGCTGGAGGCCCGGTGGGGGATCCCGCGGGATCCGAACCGGGGCCGGGATGGCCACGAACAAGCGCCGGCGCGGAACACACGCGTCCGCACGGCAAATGGGCGACCTGCGCAGCGGTTCCGGGCGCAGGTGGCCAGGGACCGATCCCCGCGCAAGAGCAGCGCGGGGGCAGGGTGGGGCGCAAGCCCGGCCACTGCCAGTCCCCGGCCATCGCCGGAGCATGGGCACACTCCCCATGCCGGGTCTCGACCCTCGGGCCGGGACTTCCTGAACAGCCGGAACCCTGCTAAACTTTCATGTTCCCTGCGTCGGATCGACAGATTCGACGCGATTTCGTCATCGGAGATCGCCTTATGGCGCGTATTGCGGGCGTCAACCTGCCTGCCCAGAAGCACGTCTGGGTCGGGCTGCAAAGCATCTACGGCATTGGCCGTACCCGTTCCAAGCAGGTGTGCGAATCGGCCGGCGTGAATTCGTCGACCAAGATCCGCGACCTGTCCGAGCCGGAAGTCGAGCGCCTGCGCGCCGAAGTCGGCAAGTTCATCGTCGAGGGCGACCTGCGTCGCGAAGTCGGCATGGCGATCAAGCGCCTGATGGACCTGGGCTGCTACCGCGGCCTGCGCCATCGTCGCGGCCTGCCGCTGCGTGGCCAGCGCACCCGGACCAATGCGCGCACCCGCAAGGGCCCGCGCAAGGCCATCAAGAAGTAAGGAACCCAGACCATGGCCAAGCCGGCTGCAGCCTCCAAGACCAAGAAGAAGGTCAAGCGCATCGTCACCGACGGCATCGCGCACGTCCACGCTTCGTTCAACAACACGATCGTCACCATCACCGACCGCCAGGGCAACGCGCTGAGCTGGGCGACCTCGGGCGGCGCGGGTTTCCGCGGTTCGCGCAAGTCGACCCCGTTCGCCGCGCAGGTCGCCGCCGAGAAGGCCGGCAAGGCCGCGCTCGACTACGGCGTGAAGGCGCTGGAAGTGCGCATCAAGGGCCCGGGTCCGGGTCGCGAGTCCGCCGTCCGTTCGTTGAACAACGTCGGGTACAAGATCCTCAACATCATCGACGTGACGCCGATCCCGCACAACGGGTGCCGTCCGCCGAAGAAGCGTCGCGTCTGACGCGCAGGAGCACCAGAACATGGCTCGTTATATCGGTCCCACCTGCAAGCTCGCGCGCCGCGAAGGCGCCGACCTGTCGCTGAAGTCCCCGGCCCGCGCGCTGGATTCCAAGTGCAAGCTGGAGCAGAAGCCCGGCCAGCACGGTCCCACCGCGCGCAAGGGCAAGCTGTCCGACTACGCCACCCAGCTGCGCGAGAAGCAGAAGGTCAAGCGCATCTACGGCTTGCTGGAGCGCCAGTTCCGCAACTACTACAAGAAGGCCGCGACCAAGAAGGGCAACACCGGCGAGAACCTCCTTCAGATGCTGGAGACCCGCCTGGACAACGTCGTCTACCGCATGGGCTTCGCCGTCACCCGTCCGGCCGCGCGCCAGCTGGTCAGCCACCGCGGCGTGACCGTGAACGGCAAGTCGGTCAACCTGCCGTCGTACGCCGTGAAGGCCGGCGACGCGATCGCGCTGTCGGAGAAGGCCAAGACGCAGCTGCGCGTCAAGGAATCGCTGACCGTGTCCCAGCAGATGGACCTGTCGCCGTCGTGGGTCGAAGTCGACGCCGACAAGTTCAGTGGCGTGTTCAAGGCGGTGCCTGATCGCGCCGACCTGCCGGCCGACATCAACGAAGCGCTGATCGTCGAGCTGTACTCGAAGTAAGCCATTGCCACCGGCCCGCGCTTTCCCCGGCGCGGGCCAACGGGAGACACCACGAATGACGGTTACCGCCACCCAAGTGCTGCGCCCGCGCGGCCCGCAGATCGAGCGCATCACCGACAACCGCGCCAAGGTCGTGATCGAGCCGCTCGAGCGCGGTTATGGCCACACCCTGGGCAACGCCCTGCGCCGCGTGCTGCTGTCCTCGATCCCGGGCTTCGCGATCACCGAAGTCGAGATCGACGGCGTGCTGCACGAGTACACCACGGTCGAGGGCCTGCAGGAAGACGTGCTCGAAGTCCTGCTCAACCTGAAGGACGTCGCCATCCGCATGCATAGCGGCGACAGCGACACCCTGGAGCTGAAGAAGCAGGGCCCGGGCATCGTCACCGCCGGCGACATCAAGACCAGCCACAACGTCGAGGTCCTGAACCCCGGCCACGTGATCGCCAATCTGACCAAGGACGTGGCGCTGAACATGCGCCTGACCATCAGCCGCGGCTACGGCTACCAGCCGGCCGCCGCGCGCCGCCGCCCGGACGAGGAAACCCGCGCGATCGGCAAGCTGGTGCTCGACGCCTCGTTCTCGCCGGTCCGTCGCGTCGCGTACGCGGTGGAAGCCGCGCGCGTCGAGCAGCGCACCGACCTGGACAAGCTGGTGCTCGACATCGAGACCAACGGCACCATCGACGCCGAGGAAGCCGTGCGCACCGCCGCCGACATCCTGAGCGACCAGCTGTCGGTGTTCGGCGACTTCACCCACCGCGACCGCGGTGCGGCCAAGCCGGCGGCGAGCGGCGTGGATCCGGTGCTGTTGCGCCCGATCGACGACCTCGAGCTGACCGTGCGCTCGGCCAACTGCCTGAAGGCCGAGAGCATCTACTACATCGGCGACCTGATCCAGAAGACCGAGGTCGAGCTGCTCAAGACCCCGAACCTGGGCAAGAAGTCGCTCACCGAGATCAAGGAAGTCCTCGCCCAGCGCGGCCTTTCACTCGGGATGAAGCTGGAGAACTGGCCGCCGGCCGGCATCTCCGCCCACGGCATGCTCGGCTGAGCACGACGATTCCGGCCCGCAGCGATGCGGGCCGGGTCCGCGACACCGTTCCACCACCGCCGACGGACGCCACGTCCGCGGCATGACCGGCAAGGGATGCCGGCACGGGCCAACCGCAGTCCACCCGCCCGGTCCACCGGGCAAGCGCCAGGATGGCGACAGCGAACCTCAACGCCACATCATTCTTCGTAAGGAATTCCTGCCATGCGCCACCAGAAAGCCGGCCGCAAGTTCAACCGCACCAGCGCCCACCGCCAGGTCATGTTCTCGAACATGGCGGCGTCGCTGTTCAAGCACGAAGTCATCCGCACCACCCTGCCGAAGGCCAAGGAACTGCGCCGCGTCGCGGAGCCGCTGATCACCCTGGCCAAGACCGACGGCGTGGCCAATCGCCGCCTCGCGTTCGCGCGCCTGCGCGACAAGGAAGCGGTGGGCACCCTGTTCACCATCCTGGGCCCGCGCTACGCGCAGCGTCCGGGTGGCTACATGCGCATCCTGAAGTGCGGCTTCCGTGCCGGCGACAACGCGCCGATGGCGTACGTCGAGCTGGTCGATCGCCCGCAGGCCGCCGAGTAATCGCGACCGCCAGCGGTATGTCGAAAGGCCCCGGGACCTCCCGGGGTTTTTCGTTTGCGCCGCGTGCACGATAATCGGGCGATCCCTCCCTGCAGGCGCGTCGATGAATCCGTTCCGCTGGTCGTTCCGCTCCCAGTTCCTCCTCGGCTTCGTGGCGTGCGCGTCCTTGATCGGCTACGCGCTGTACGTGCAGTTCGTGCAGCAATTGATGCCGTGCCCGTTCTGCATCTTCCAGCGCATCTGCTTCGCGGTGCTTGGCCTGGTGTTCCTGTTCGGCGCCCTGCATGCGCCACGCGCCGCCGGGACGCGCAAGGCCTGGGGTCTGGCCGCCCTGGCCGCCGCCGCGGCGGGCATGGGCTATGCCGGCCGCCATGCGTGGGTGCAGTTGCACCCGCCGGAATTGCCGAGCTGCGGGCCTGGCTTGAACTTCATGATCGAGCAGCATTCCTGGCTCGGTGCGGCCCGGCAGGTGCTGATGGCGACCGGCGACTGCAGCAACATCGACTGGCAGTTCCTGGGGCTGACCATGCCGATGTGGTCGCTGGTGTGGTTCATCGGGCTCGCGATCTGGGCCTTGCAGGCGGGATTCCGCCGGCGCAATACGCACCGCTTCCATCGCTGACCGTTCCATCGGTAACGGTTGCAGGGGGCGGGCCGCCAGCGGATGATGCGATGCACCATCCCGCGTTGGAACCTCGCATGTCGCCTGCCTCGCCGTTGCCCGTGATGCCCGCTTCCGCCGACGCCGCCTGGGCGCCGGACAGCTGGCGCTCGCGGCCGGCGCTGCAGCTGCCCCACTATCCCGACGCCGAGGCCTTGGCGTTGGCGCAGGACGAGTTGCGCAACCTCCCGCCGCTGGTGACCTCGTGGGAGATCCTCGCGCTCAAGCGCCAGCTGGCGGAGGCGCAGGCCGGCGAACGCTTCGTGCTGCAGGGCGGCGATTGCGCCGAGAGTTTCGCCGAGTGCAATTCCTCGGTGATCTCGAACCGCCTGAAGGTGCTGCTGCAGATGAGCCTGGTGCTCGTCCACGGCCTGAAGCTGCCGGTCGTGCGCGTGGGCCGCTTCGCGGGCCAGTACGCCAAGCCGCGTTCGGCCGACACCGAAACCATCGATGGCGTCACCCTGCCGTGCTATCGCGGCGACATGGTCAACGCACCCGCGTTCACCGAAGCCGCGCGCATCCCGGATCCGCGCCGCATGGTCCGCGCGCATGCGCGCTCCGCGATGACCATGAACTTCGTGCGTGCGCTGATCGATGGAGGCTTCGCGGACCTCCACCACCCCGAGTACTGGGACCTGGCATGGGTCGGGCATGCGCCACTGGCGCACGAGTACCAGCGCATGGTGGGCGCGATCGGCGACGCCGTGCGCTTCATGGAGACCCTCGCCGGCGGCCAGGTCCACAACATCAACCGGGTCGACTTCTACACCTCGCACGAGGCCCTGCTGCTCCCCTACGAGGAAACCCAGACCCGACAGGTCCCGCGCCAGCATGGCTGGTTCAACCTGTCGACCCACTATCCGTGGATCGGCATGCGCACGGCGGCGCTGGAGGGCGCGCACCTCGAGTACTTCCGCGGCATCCGCAACCCGATCGCGGTGAAGGTCGGGCCGTCGGTGGCCCCCGACCAGCTGCTGCGCCTGATCGACGTGCTGAACCCGGACGACGAGCCCGGTCGGCTGGCCTTCATCCACCGGATGAGCGCCGGCAGCATCGCGTCCAAGCTGCCGCCGCTGCTCGACGCGGTGAAGCGCGACGGGCGCCGGATCCTGTGGATCTGCGATCCCATGCACGGGAATACCGAGTCGACCAGCAACGGTTACAAGACGCGGCGCTTCGACAACATCCGCAGCGAGCTGGAGCAGGCGTTCGACCTGCATGCCGCCGCCGGGACCCGGCTGGGCGGCGTGCACCTGGAGCTCACCGGCGAGAACGTGACCGAATGCCTCGGCGGCGCGCGCGAACTCACCGAGCTCGACCTCAAGCGCGCCTACCGGACCACGGTCGACCCGCGCCTGAACTACGAGCAGGCGCTGGAGATCGCCATGCTCATCGTGCGCAAGCGCGGGCAGATCGCCGGCTGAGTCACTTCACCGGCGCGATCTCGATCGTCGGCAGCAGGCGCGGCGGCTTGCGCGCCTTGCTCGCCTGCTCGTAGGCGTAGGCGAGTTCGACCAGCCGCGGCTCGCTCCATGCGGTGCCCATGAACACGATGCCGACCGGCAGTCCGTGCACGGCGCCCATCGGCACGGTGATGCTCGGGTAGCGGGCGACCGCGGCCGCGCCGTAGCCGGCGCCGGTGAAGTGGTCGGCGTTGACCGGATCGGTGGGCCACGCGGGCGACATCGCCGGTGCCACCAGCGCATCCAGCTGTTGCGCCTTCAGTGCGGCGTCGATGCCCTCGGGCCCGGCCAGGCGACGCGCCTTGTCGCGGGCGGCGACGTAGGCAGGTTCGGTCAGCGGTCCCTTGGCCTGCGCCTGCTCGAAGATCTCCTGGCCGAAGAAGCGCATTTCCTCCACTGCGTGCGCCTTGTTGAACTCGATCAGCGCCGCCAGCGATGCATGCGGCGCGCCGCTCTCGGCGAGGTAACGGTCCAAGCCGTCCTTGAACTCGTACAGCAGCACCTGGTACTCGTCCGCGTCCCACTGGCCGAGGGTCGGGATCTCCGCGTCCACCACCGTCGCGCCGGCCGCCTTGAGCGCCGCGATCGCGCGTTCCATCGCGGCATCGGTATCCGGCTGGTAGCCCATCAGCTTGCGCACCACGCCGATCCGGGCGCCCTTCAGCCCATCGGCCTTGAGGTGGGCGCTGTAGTCGATCGGGGTGGGATCGGTGCGCTCGCCCGCGGCGGGATCGGCGGGGTCCGGCGATGCGATCGCGGTGAGCAGGATGGCGGCGTCGGCCACGCTGCGGGTCATCGGGCCGGCGGTGTCCTGCGAGACCGAGATCGGGATGATCCCGCCGCGGCTGACCAGGCCTACCGTCGGCTTGATGCCGACCAGGCCGGCGACGGCCGACGGGCAGATGATGCTGCCGTCGGTCTCGGTGCCGATGCCGACCGCGGCGAGGTTGGCCGCGATCGCGCTGCCGGTGCCGGCGCTGGAGCCGCACGGGTTGCGGTCGAGCGCGTACGGGTTGCGGGTCTGCCCGCCGCGGCCGCTCCAGCCCGAGCTGGAACGGGTGGAACGGAAGTTCGCCCATTCCGACAGGTTGGTCTTGCCCAGCACCACCGCGCCGACCTCGCGCAGCTTGCGCACCAGGAACGCATCGGCCTTGGGGTGGTGCTCGGCGAGGGCGAGCGAGCCCGCGGAGTTGGCCATCGGCAGCGCGTCGATGTTGTCCTTCAGCAGCACCGGGATGCCGTGCAGCGGGCCGCGGACCTTGCCGGCCTTGCGCTCGGCGTCGAGCGCGTCGGCGTCGTTCAGCGCGTCCGGATTGAGCTCGATGACCGCATTGAGCATCGGGCCGGCATCGTCGATCGCGGCGATGCGGTCGAGGTAGGCCTGGGTGAGCGCCCGGCTGGTGAGGCTGCCGGCCTGCATCTTCGCCTGCAGGTCGGCGATGCCGGCTTCTTCATGGGCGAAGGCGGCCTGCGCATCGGGCGCGGCGCTTGTGCCGGCCGGTGTCGCGGCGCCCGGCGCGGGCGTTTGCTGGCAGGCGGCGAGGAGGGCGGCGGCGATCGCGAGCGGCAACAGGCGCATGCAGGAAGTCCCGTGGGAAAGCGCGCAGCATCGCGCCTCTCCCGCGGGTCGGCAACTCAGTGGCGGCGGCGCACCCGCAGGTCGCGCGCCAGCACCCAGACCACCACCAGGTTGATCGCCACCACCAGCGCCTCCAGCCAGTGCCGATGGGTGGCGAAGGCGTAGAGGTCGAACGGCAGGTAGGCGGCGGCGGTGAGGCAGCCCAGCCACGATGCCCACGCCTTGGCACGCCACAGGCCCCAGCCTTCGGCGAGGTGGAGGAGGCCGTACAGCGCGGCGACCAGTGCCGCCAGGTGCACCGAGCCGGGGTTGATGGCATGCGCCAGCCAGGCCATCGCGCCGTGGTCGGGGTCGAGCTGGAACTTCGCGATCATGGCGTGCACCGCGCGTTGCAGCGGCGCCGGGCCGAGCAATTCCAGCCCGCTCGCGGCGAGCAGTGCCAGCGCGCCCTTGGCGGCCTCGATCAGCGCGATCACGTGCAGCCCGGGATGGGCGTGCGGATCCGGGTTGTAGTGGCCCTGGCTCATGCGTCCTGCACCGGGCCGGCGAGCGCCCACGATTGCAACGAGGTGTAGCCGCGCGGGGCGGTCTGCAAGAGGTGGATGCGGTCGATGTTCAGCGGGTGGGATGCCGACGCTTGCGCCGGTTGCGGCGGGGCGTCGCGGGTGGGCAGGTAGGCCAGGGTGACGTGCGGTCGCAGCGCGCGGCCCTCGGCAGGCAGCCCGCAGGTGCGCAGGGCGTGCTCGAGGTCGGCGTGCAGTTGCCGCAACGGTGCGGGGCAGGACAGCAGTGCGACCAGCACCTTCGCGCCAGGCCAGTACTGCGCCTGCTCGAGGGCGATCGTGAACCGGCCATGCGCGGCCGCCACCGCGGCCACCGACGCCTCGACCGCATCGCGCCGTGGCGGTGACAGCGACTCGCCGAGGTAGCGCAGCGTGCAATGCCACTGCGCCGGGAGGCGCCATTGGTGGCGGGGCGCGTCCGCCGGCAGCGCGGCGGCGAGCCCATCGCGCATGTCGCCCAGCACGGCCTGGGCGGCTGCATCCGGCATCCAGCCCAGGAACACGCTCACCGGTGATCCCGCCCGGTCAGCCGGCGCGGCTGGCGCGCTTGCGGTCGCTCTCGGTCAGCAGCTTCTTGCGCAGGCGGATTTCCTTCGGGGTGATCTCGACCAGCTCGTCGTCGTCGATGAAGTCCAGCGCCTGCTCCAGGGTGAACTTGGTCGCCGGGGTCAGCTGGATCGCGTCGTCCTTGCCGGAAGCGCGCATGTTGGTCAGCGGCTTGGTCTTGATTGCGTTGACCGTGAGGTCGTTGTCCTTGCTGTGGATGCCGACCAGTTGGCCTTCGTAGACCTGGTCGCCTTCGGCGGCGAACAGCTTGCCGCGCTCCTGCAGCGGGCCGAGCGAATAGGCCGGGGTGGCGCCCGCAGCATTGGCGATCATCACGCCGTTGAGGCGCTTGGCGATCGGGCCGGTTTCCTTCGGGCCGTAGCGGTCGAACACGTGGAACAGCAGGCCCGACCCCTGGGTCAGGGTCTTGAATTCGTTCTGGAACCCGATCAGGCCGCGGGCGGGGATTTCGTAATCCAGGCGCACCCGGCCCTTGCCGTCGGGCTCCATGTTCTTCAGCTGCGCCTTGCGGATACCCAGCTTCTCCATCACGCCGCCCTGGTGGTTTTCCTCGACGTCGACGACGAGCTGCTCGATCGGCTCCATCAGCTGGCCGTCGATTTCCTTGATGATCACCTCGGGGCGCGACACCGCCAGCTCGAAGCCCTCGCGACGCATGTTCTCGATCAGCACCGACAGGTGCAGCTCGCCGCGGCCGCTGACCAGGAACTTGTCGGCGTCCTCCAGTTGTTCGACCTTGAGCGCCACGTTGTGCACGGTCTCGCGGTCCAGCCGGTCCTTGAGCTGGCGGCTGGTCAGGAACTTGCCGCCGGACAGGTCCTTGTTGCCGGCGAACGGCGAATTGTTGACCTGGAACGTCATCGAGATGGTCGGTTCGTCCACGGTCAGCGCCGGCAGCGCCTCCGGATGGTCGACCGCGCAGATGGTGTCGGAGATGCCGATGTCGGCGATGCCGGAGATGGCCACGATGTCGCCAGCCTCCGCGGTCTCCTGCTCGATCCGCTCCAGGCCCATGAAGCCGAGCACCTGCAGGACCTTGCCCTGACGCTTCTTGCCCTCGCGGTCGATCACCGTGACCGGCATGTTGCGCTTGAGGGTGCCGCGCTGGATGCGGCCGATGCCGATCACGCCGACGAAATTGTTGTAGTCCAGCTGGCTGATGCGCATCTGGAACGGACCGTCCTTGGCCACCGGCGGGGCCGGCACGTGCTGCATGATCGCCTCGTACAGCGGCGTCATGTCGCCCTCGCGGACGCTGTCGTCCAGGCTGGCGAAGCCGTGCAGCGCCGACGCGTAGACGATCGGGAAGTCGAGCTGCTCGTTGGTCGCGCCGAGCTTGTCGAACAGGTCGAACACCTGGTCGATCACCCAGTCGGGGCGCGCCCCCGGGCGGTCGATCTTGTTGACCACCACGATCGGGCGGAAGCCCATCGCGAACGCCTTCTGGGTCACGAAGCGCGTCTGCGGCATGGGACCGTCCATGGCGTCGACCAGGATCAGCACCGAGTCCACCATCGACAGCACGCGCTCGACTTCGCCGCCGAAGTCGGCGTGCCCGGGGGTATCGACGATGTTGATGCGGTTGCCGCGCCAGGTGATGGCGGTGTTCTTGGCCAGGATGGTGATGCCGCGCTCCTTTTCCTGGTCGTTGCTGTCCATCACCCGCTCGGCCAGCACGGTGCGTTCGGACAGGGTGCCCGACTGCTTGAGCAGGCAGTCCAC
>JAFLEB010000189.1 GCA_017302075.1 Lysobacterales bacterium | reverse complement strand
GAGGAGCTCGGCGTCGACGTGATCGAGGCCGGCTTCCCCAACAGCTCGCCCGCCGACTACAGCGCGGTGCAGACCATCGCGCGCGAGGTCCGCGCCTGCACCATCGCCGCGCTGGCCCGCTGCCACCCGGCCGACATTGATGCCTGCGCCGGTGCCCTGCAACATGCGCACGCCCCGCGCATCCACGTCTTCATCTCCACCAGCCCGCTGCATCGCCAGCACAAGCTGGGCATGAGCCGCGCGCAGGTGCTCGAGCACGCGGTGATGGGCGTCTCGCGTGCCCGCCTGCACGTGGACGACGTCGAATTCTCCGCCGAGGACGCGACCCGCACCGAACGCGAATTCCTGGTCGAGGTGTTCGAGGCCGCGATCGAGGCCGGCGCCACCACCCTCAACGTGCCCGACACCGTGGGCTACGCCACCCCCGGGGACATGCGCGCGCTGTTCGACTACCTGCGCAGCCACGTGCGCGGCGCCGAGCGCGTGGTGTTCAGCGCGCATTGCCACGACGACCTCGGCCTGGGCGTGGCGAATTCGCTGGCCGCGATCGAGGGCGGCGCGCGCCAGGTGGAATGCACCATCAACGGGATCGGCGAACGCGCCGGCAACGCCGCGATGGAGGAACTGGCGATGGCGCTGAAGGTGCGTGGCGCCTACTACGGCGCCGACACCGGGCTGGACACGCGCAAGCTGCTGGCGACCTCGCGGCTGTTGTCGCGGATCACCGGCATGCAGGTGCAGCGCAACAAGGCGATCGTCGGCCTGAACGCCTTCGCGCACGAGTCCGGCATCCACCAGCACGGCATGCTCAAGCACCGCGACACCTACGAGATCATGCGGCCGCAGGACGTGGGCTGGGAGGACTCGCAGCTGGTGCTGGGCCGGCACAGCGGGCGCGCGGCGGTGGCCGACCGCGTCCGCCGGCTCGGCTACGTGCTCGACGATGCGCAACTGGACCAGCTGATCGTCGACGCCAAGGCGCTGACCCAGACCCAGCACGTGGTCACCGACCGCGACCTGCAACGACTGGTGGAAGGCGAGGCCTTCGGCCAGGGCTGGCGGATCGCCGGCATGCGCCTGGCCGACGAAGGCGGCGCCGCCCATGCACGGGTCGAGCTGTCCGATCCCTCCGGTCGCCACGTGACCCAGGGCGCCGAGGGCGAGGGGCCGGTCGAGGCGCTGTTCGCGGCGCTGTCGCACGCGACCGGCGTCGGCTTCGTGCTGGAGACCTACGAGGTGCACAGCATGGGCATGGGCGCGGACGCGCGTGGCGAAGCCAACCTGAGCGCACGCATCAACGGCGAGCTGGTCACGGGCCAGGGCACCAGCCGCGACGTCCTGCAGGCCAGTGCGATCGCCTGGCTGGACGTGGCCAACCGGGTACTGCGCGAGCGCCAGCCGCTGCGCGAGGCGGTGGTCGCATGAGCCGCAACGCTGCCGCGCCGCCGCGCACGCTGTTCGACAAGCTGTGGGATGCGCACCTGGTCGCCGCCGAGCGCGAGGATGCACCGGCGGTGCTGTACATCGACCTGCACCTGGTGCACGAGGTCACCTCGCCGCAGGCTTTCGCCGAACTGGCGGCGCGCGGCCTGCCGGTGCGCCGGCCGGAGCGCACCATCGGCACGCTGGACCACTCCACCCCCACCCTGCCCCCCGATGCCAACGGCCGCCTGCCCTACGCCACGGCGGATGCCGAGGCGCAGGTGGCGCGGCTGCGCGAGAACGCCGCGCGCTTCGGCATCGAACTGTTCGACTTCGACAGCGACCAGCGCGGCATCGTGCACGTGATCGGCCCGGAGCTGGGCCTGACCCAACCCGGCATGACCATCGTCTGCGGCGACAGCCACACCGCCACCCATGGCGCATTCGGCGCGCTCGCATTCGGGATCGGCACCAGTGAAGTCGGCCACGTGCTGGCGACGCAATGCCTGCTGCAGCGCAAGCCGCGGACCATGGCGATCACCGTCGACGGCGAGCTCGCCGCGGGCGTCACCGCCAAGGACCTGGTGCTGCACGTGATCGGCGTGATCGGGGTCAACGGCGGCACTGGCCACGTCATCGAGTACCGCGGCAGCGCGATCCGCGCGCTGTCGATGGAAGGCCGCATGACCCTGTGCAACATGTCGATCGAGGCCGGCGCGCGCGCCGGCATGGTGGCCCCCGACGAAACCACCTTCGACTACCTGCGCGGCCGCCCGCGTGCGCCGAAGGGCGCCGACTTCGATCGCGCGGCGATGCAGTGGCGGACCCTGCACAGCGACGACGGCGCGGTGTTCGACCGCGAGGTGCGGATCGACGCGCGCGACATCCGCCCGACCATCACCTGGGGCACCCACCCGGGCCAGGTAGTGCCGCTCGCCGGGCGCGTGCCGATGGATGCCGGCGAGGATGCCGCCAAGGCCCGCCAGTACATGGGCTGGGAGGCCGGCGCCGCGGTCGCCGGGCGCGCGGTCGACGTGGTGTTCGTCGGCAGCTGCACCAACTCGCGGCTGTCCGACCTGCGCGAGGTGGCGGCGGTGCTGCGCGGGCGGCGCGTGCATCCCGGCGTGCGCCTGCTGGTGGTGCCGGGGTCGGCGGCGGTCAAGCGCGAGGCCGAGGCCGAGGGCATCGACCTCATGGTGCGCGCGGCCGGCGGCGAATGGCGCGAGCCGGGCTGCTCGATGTGCATCGCGATGAACGGCGACCTGGTCGGCGCCGGGCAATTGGCGGTCTCGACCAGCAACCGCAATTTCGAGGGCCGGCAGGGCAAGGGAGCGCGCACCGTGCTCGCCTCGCCGCCGGTCGCCGCGGCCTGCGCGGTCGCCGGGCGGATCGTGGATCCGCGCGACCTGCCTGCGGCCTCGCCCGCCACGGAGGCCGCGTGAGCGCCGCCGTCATCCGCTCGCGCACCGTGGTGCTGCGCGAGCGCAACATCGACACCGACCAGATCATCCCCGCGCGCTTCCTCACCACCACCGAGCGCGCGGGCATCGGGCGCCATGCCTTCAGCGACTGGCGCAGCCTCGCCGACGGCTCGCCCGATCCGGACTTCCCGTTCAACCGGCCGGAGAACGCCGGTGCGCAGGTGCTCGTGGCCGGCCGCAATTTCGGCTGCGGTTCCTCGCGCGAGCATGCGCCGTGGGCGCTGGTCGACCTCGGCCTGCGCGCGGTGGTGAGCAGCGAGATCGCCGACATCTTCCGCAGCAACGCGCTGAAGAACGGCCTGTTGCCGGTGGTGCTGGACGCCGAGATCGTCGACGAACTGCTCGACGCGCCCGGCATCGAGCTGTCGATCGACATCGCCGCGCGCCGGGTCACCCTCCCCGATGGCCGCGCCTTCGCGTTCCCGCTGGACGCCTTCGCCCGCACCTGCCTGCTGGAGGGCGTCGACCAGCTCGGCTACCTGCTCAAGCAGGCCGATGCGATCGCCGCGTTCGAGCAGCGCCACGCCCTCCCTTCCCCTGCATCCCCGGAGTCCCGCCATGCACGCTGACATCGTCGTCCTTCCCGGCGACGGCATCGGCCCGGAAGTCACCGCCGCCGCGGTCGACGTCCTGCGCGCCGTCGCC
>JAFLEB010000188.1 GCA_017302075.1 Lysobacterales bacterium | reverse complement strand
AACCGCGACCGGATGGTCGCCAGCGGCGTGCTCACCGCGACCCAGGGCAACAAGATGATGATGTGCGCCAAGCGCGTGCAGAGCCACCAGGTCTTCCCGCTCGCGTTCTGAGTTCCGGTACCACCCCCGACCGGCGCCTTCGGGCGCCGGTCTTCTTTTGGGGGGCGTAAACTGCGCCCATGAGCTATCCCCACACCCGCATGCGGCGGATGCGCCGCGACGACTTCTCGCGCCGGCTGATGCGCGAGACCGTGCTGACCGCCAACGACTTGATCTACCCGGTGTTCGTGCACGAGGCCGCGGGCCGCGCGCCGGTCGGCTCGATGCCCGGCATCGAGCGCCTGTCGATCGACGAACTCCTGCGCGTCGCCGAACAGGCCAGCACGCTGCAGGTGCCCGCGCTGGCGCTGTTCCCGGTCACCGCACCGGAGGCGAAGTCGCTGACCGCGCACGCGGCCTGGGACGACGACGGCCTGTGCCAGCGCGCGGTGCGCGCGCTGAAGCAGCGCTTCCCCGGCCTCGGGGTGATCACCGACGTCGCGCTGGACCCGTACACCAGCCACGGCCAGGACGGCCTGGTCGACGACACCGGGTACGTCATGAACGACGAGACCGTGGAGGCGCTGGTGAAGCAGGCGCTGTCGCACGCCCGCGCCGGCGCCGACGTGGTCGCGCCCAGCGACATGATGGACGGGCGCATCGGCGCCATCCGCGGCGCGCTGGAGGACGATGGCTTCATCCACACCCGCATCCTGGCCTACAGCGCGAAGTACGCCTCGGCGTTCTACGGTCCGTTCCGCGACGCGGTCGGCTCGTCGGGCGCGCTCGGCAAGGGCAACAAGTCCAGCTACCAGATGGACCCGGCCAATTCCGACGAGGCCCTGCGCGAAGTCGCGCTCGACCTGGACGAAGGCGCCGACATGGTGATGGTCAAGCCGGGCCTGCCCTATCTCGACATCGTGCGGCGGGTGAAGGACGCGTACGGCGCGCCGACCTTCGTGTACCAGGTCAGCGGCGAATACGCGATGGTCAAGGCCGCCGCGCAGAACGGCTGGCTGGACGAACGCGCCTGCGCGCTGGAGGCGCTGGCGAGCATCAAGCGCGCGGGTGCCGATGGCGTGCTGACCTATTTCGCGCTGGACGCGGCCCGCTGGCTGCACGAGGCGCACTGACGCGGCCGCGCGCCGCCACGGGAGCCCTGCGATGGAAGCCCTGCATGCGGTGTTCGGGCACCCGGTGGCGCATTCGCTGTCGCCGCGCATCCATGCCGCGTTCGGACGGCAGGCCGGGATCGCGCTGCGCTACGAGGCGATCGACGTCGAACCCGCCGGCTTCGCCGCGGCGCTCGCCGCATTCGCCGCGCGCGGCGGCAGCGGCGCCAACGTCACCCTGCCGCTGAAGGAAGCGGCGTTCGCGCTGTGCACCGAGGCCAGCGAACGCGCCCGGCGCGCCGGCGCGGTGAACACCCTGGTCCGCGGCGAGGATGGAGCCTGGCGCGGCGACAACACCGACGGCAGCGGCCTGGTCCGCGACCTCACCCAGCGCCACGGCCTGGACCTGCGCGAGCGGCGCACGCTGCTGCTCGGCGCAGGCGGGGCCGCGCGCGGGGTGGCGCCGGCGTTGCTGGACGCCGGCATCGGCGAACTGACCATCGCCAACCGCACCAGCGCGCGCGCCGACGCGTTGGCCGACGCGCTCGGCGATCCGTCCCGCGTGCACGTGCGCTACCTCGACGACCTCGCCGCGCAGGGCGAATTCGACCTGGTGGTCAACGCCACCTCCGCCGCGCGCGGGGGTGAGCTGCCCGCGCTGCCGATGGCCCTGGTCGGGCCGCGCAGCGTCGCCGTCGACCTGAGCTACGGCGAAGCCGCGATCGCGTTCCTGGCCTGGGCCCGCGCCGCCGGATGCCGGCAGTCCGTGGATGGACTGGGCATGCTGGTCGAGCAAGCGGCCGAGAGCTTCCGGATCTGGCACGGCGTGCGCCCGGAGACGGACGCGATCCACGCGGAACTGAGCAGTCGCGCGCCCGCGCTGGTGACCGCCGATTGAGTCAGAGCCGCCCCTCGCGCTTGATCGCGAGGTAACGCTCGACCAGCGCCGCCGGCAGTTCCGCGCAGGTCACGTCCAGCACCCCGACGCGATGCGCGCGCAGCGCGTCGTGCGCGGCGGCGCGTTGCGCGAGGTAACGCGCGGCGGCCGCGGCACGCACCGCCCCCGGCAGATCCTGCGCAGGCCCGTCGAGGGCACCGGCCAGGCTTTCCTCGCGCAGGCTGGCGACCACCACGTGGTGCCGCTGCTGCAACATGCGGACCGCGGCCAGCAGGTCCTCCATGTCCTCGTCGCGCAGGTTGGTCACCAGCATCACCAGGCTGCGCCGGCGATGCCGCAGGCTGAGCTCGGTGGCGGCGGCCAGGTAATCGGTCGCCACCGGCGTGGGCTGCAGCGCGTAGGTCTCGCGCAGGAACACGTCGATCGCGCCCATCCCGCGCTGCGGCGCCACCCAGCGACGCTCGCCGCCGCTGGCCAGCAGGCCGACCGCGTCGCCCTGGCGCAGGGCGAGGTAGGACACCACCAGCGCCGCATCCAGCACGTGGTCGAAGTGGCTCAGCGCGCCGTCTCGCGCCAGCATGCGGCGGCCGGTGTCGATCACCATCAGCAGGTGCTGGTTGCGTTCGTCCTGGTACTCGCGCGAGATCAGGCGGCGCATGCGCGAAGTCGCCTTCCAGTCGACCTGGCGCAAGCTGTCGCCAACGCGGTAGTCGCGCATCTGGTGGAAGTCGGTGCCTTCGCCGCGGCGCCGGCGCACATGCGCGCCGACCATCCGCGAGGCCTGCTCGGCGCCGAGCAGGGCCAGGCGCGCCAGCGGGGCGAAGTTGGGGAAGACGCGCACGCGCTGGGCGGTCCCGGCGACGCGCCGCTGCCGCCACAACCGCCACGGCGAATGCAGCCGCAGGTGCACGCCGTCGAAGCCGAAGTCGCCACGCTCGTCGGGCCGCAACCGGTAGGCGAAGCGCACGCCGGCATCCGACACGAGGTCGAGCGTGCGCGGCAGCCCCTCCGCCTGCCAGCCCTGCGGGTGCAGGTCGTGCAGGTCCACGCGCATCGCCCGCGCACCGCCGTCGACCACCAGTTCGACCTCGCGCTCCACGCCGACCGGCCATGCCTCCGGCGCCACCCGGGCGACGTCGGGGGTGGCCAGGCGTCGCAGGCGCCAGGCATCCAGCGCCGCCACCAGCGCCAACGCCCCGCCATAGGCGATCCACGCCGACGCCGGCAGCAGCCCGAAGCTCGCCGCCACGCCGGGCAGCAGCCAGGCGAGGAGCAACGCCAGCAGGAGCGGCGCGGGCCTCACTGGCGGGGCGCGTCCACCTTGGCCAGCAATGCGCGCAACACGTCGTCCGCGGACTGCCCTTCGATCTGCAGTTCCGGGGCCAGCGCGATGCGATGCCGCAACGCCGGCTTGGCGATCCCGCGGACATCGTCCGGCACCACGAAGTCGCGGCCCTCGAGCATCGCCTGCGCACGCGCGGCGCGCACCAGCGCGATGCTGCCGCGCGGGCCGGCGCCCAGCGCGATGCCCGGCC